>PMBM01000043.1 GCA_003153855.1 Propionibacteriaceae bacterium | reverse complement strand
ACGGGACCAGCCTGTACTGACGAGACTTCCCGCCGGTCCTCCGAGAGGGACCGGCGGGACAGCAGGCGAGAGGCGCCGCCGGTGTCGTCCCCGGCGGCGCCTCATCGTCCCCCGCGGGGCCAAGGACTACAGCTGGTGTCCCACCGCGGCTCCTGCGGCGATCGCGTCCACGATCAGCTGAGGGTCCGCCGCATCACCGATGGTGTGAACCTCGGTGGCCCGCCCGATCGCGAGGGCGGCCGCGGCCTCGTTCGGCTTGAGCGGGAGTGCCGTGACGACCGTGTCGGCGGGGAGCAGGCGCGTCGTGCCGTCGGGCAGCCGCACCTCGAGGCCCTCCTTGGTGACCCGCTCGTACGTGACGTTGGTGACGAACTCGACGCCCTGGTCCTCGAGCCAGTACAGCAGGTAGGGCTTGAGGAACACCTCGAGCAGGCCCTCCCCGAGCTCCTCCTTCGAGCCGGTGTCGACGATCGTCACCTGCTTGCCCAGGCTCATCAGGTACTCGGCCGTCTGGCAGCCGTGGAGACGCCCGCCCATGATCACGACCCGCTTGCCGATCATGAGGTCGCGAGCCACCGGCAGCGACTGCAACCCGCGGAGCGCGTTCGGCGGGACGACCTGCAGCAGGGCCTTGGCCCGCTTGTGCAGCTCGGCACCCGTCAGCACGTTGGGGCCGTCGATACCCGGGATCGCCGGGATCTCGTGCGTTCCGCCGGCGGCGACCACGATCGCGTCCGGGCGCTCCTGAGAGATCACATCGGTCGTCACCGCCTTGCCCAGGTGGACCGTGACCCCTGCGTGATGCACCTGACGGTCAAGGTACGAGATCAGACCCGTGATGTCCTCTCGCGGACCCTTGACCATCGCCGCCACCGGGAGGGAGCCTCCGAGCTTGCGCAGCTTCTCGTACAGCACGACCTCGTGGCCGCGCAGGCCGGCAACGCGGGCGGCCTCCATGCCGGCGGGCCCACCGCCGATCACGAGCACCTTTTTCTTCACACGCGCAGGGTGGATCACGTAGTCACGCTCGTGCCCGAAGTTCGCGTTCACGCGGCACTTCACGTGCTGGAAGTGCTCACAAGCGTCGAAACAGGTCATGCACGAACTGCAGGGGTTGACGTCCTTCGGGTCCCCCATCAACACCTTGTTGGGCAGGCCGGGATCAGCGAACAGACGGCGGTTCATGCTGACGATGTCGATCTTGCCCTCGGCGATGGCCTTCTCGCCGATCTCCCAGTCCAGACGGCCGACGGTGATCACCGGGACGGTGACGACCTTCTTGATCTCGGCGGCCATCGGGATGTTGGCCCCCGCGCCGCGGCGACTGGCATCGACGTAGGGGTCCACCGGTCCGGTGCGGTGGGGGTACAGGTACATGTCGGGGAAGTGGAGGCTCTCTCGACGTTCGACGTCCTTGGTCCACGTGTAGTACTCGCCGCGGACCTCGAGGGCGTCCGCACCCGCCGCGACGAACACTTTCGCGAACTGCTTGCTCTCCTCGATCGTGATGCCCTCGTCGAGGTCCACCTCGATCCCGTTCATGAGCACGATCAACGGCCAGTCGGCTCCGTTGCGGCGCTTGATCTCGCGGATCACTTCAACGACGAGCCGCGTGCGGTTCTCGAGCGTCCAGGCGCCGTACTCGTCCTCGCGCTTGTTCCATGCCCGGGACAGGAAGTTATTGAGCAGATGGTTGCATGCCGCGTTCAGCTCGGTGCCGTCGATACCGCACCGCTTCGTACGCTCGGCGGCCTCCGCGAACAGGTCGATGATGTCCTCGATCTCGGCTACCTCCAGGGCACGAGGCACCTCGAAGCCCGGCCGCGGCGACTCCTCTCGCGGGATCGACGACGACGAGACTCCCGCGGGCGCCTTGATCAGCAGCGGCGTCATCGGGCCGAGGTGGAACAGCTGAGCGAACGCCACCGCATCGTGCCGGTGCACCACGTCCGCCCAGCGCCGCCAGCCGGGGATGTAGTCGTCGTGGTTGATCTTGAATCCAGGCATCCGGGCCTTCACGTCCCGGATCAGCGGGCCGGTGGCCGTGGAGATCAGGGCCGTGCCGCCCTTGGCGAGCGCCTCGAAGTAGTCGAGGTACTCGTCGGTCATGTGGCTGCCGCTGGTCGGGTCGTCCCAGAAGAAGCCGGTGCCGTTCTTCATGAAACGGTTCTTCAGCTGCAGGTCGCCGAGGGTGATCGGCTCCGCCAGGTGGCGGTACTTCGCGCTCATTGGCGTTGCCTCTCAGAGACGTTCGAAGACTCCGGCGGCACCCATGCCGCCGCCGACGCACATGGTGACCAGCCCGAGGCGTCGATCGCGACGCTCCAGTTCTGCGAGCGCCTTCACCGTGAGGATCGCCCCAGTCGCACCCAGCGGGTGGCCCATAGCGAGGGCGCCGCCGTTGGGGTTGACCACCTCCGGGTCCAGGCCGAGATCGCGCACCACGGCGAGCGCCTGGGATGCGAACGCCTCGTTCAGCTCGATCACGTCGAGGTCGGCGATGTTCATGCGCGTCTGGGCGAGCACCTTCGGCACGGCCACGATCGGCCCGATTCCCATGTACGCGGGGTCCACCCCGGCGGCGGCGAAGCCGAGCAGCCGAGCCAGCGGGCGCAGCCGCAACTCGGCGGCTCTGGCAGCGGACATCAGTACCAGGAAGGCTGCGCCGTCGCTGCGCTGGGAACTCGTGGCCGCGGTCAGGAGCCCATCCTCAGCGAACGCAGGCTTCAGGCCGGCGAGCGACTCCAGACTGGTGCCCGGCCGGATGCCCTCGTCGACCGTGAACTCGCATGGCTCACCGGCTGGATTCCGCCCGGTCACCGAGACGATCTGCGGCGCGAACCAGCCGTTCTCGCGAGCGGCCGCCGCGCGGGCGTTGCTCTGCACGGCGAGGAGGTCGAGTTCCGTACGAGTCATGGCGTAACGGCGGGCCACGTTCTCGCCGGTGACGCCCATCGGCAGATACGCGTCGGTGTGCTCGGCGAGCCAGGGATCGCGAAACTCGTCTGTATCGCTGAGCACCGGGCTTGACATGTGCTCAACCCCGCCAGCGACGATCACGTCGGCCATTCCGGAGCGGATCAGGGCGGTGGCCTCCGCGATCGCTTGCAGACCGGAGGAGCAGAAGCGGTTGACGGTATGGGCAGGGACCTCGTGCGGCAGACCTGCTCTCAGCACGATGTTGCGGGCCGGGTTCAGCCCCATGGTCGTCTCCGGCAGGGCACAACCGACGATCACGTCATCGATCGTCGCCCAGTCGAGCCCCGGTACCCGAGCGAGCACTCCGAGCAGGGCTTCGGCTCCGAAATCGACCGGATGCACGCGGGCGAGGCTGCCCTTCCCTGCCTTGGCAATGGCCGAGCGGCCGTAGCCGACGATCACACAGTCCTGCATGTCTTTCCTCATTCCTCGGTGGTGGCCAGGTAGCCGGTCAGGATGTTGTGGCTGCGGGTCAGGAACCCGAGCAGCTGCTCCGGGGACAGCTCGTCCTGGCCGAGCAGGATCAGGTCGACCAGCTGAGCGATCGCAGTGCCGGCCAGCGGCTCCGGCAGGTCGCCGATCCTGCGTACCGTCGGGTTGCGCAGGTTGACCAGCAGCGTCCGCGGGACAGCGAGCTCGTCTGCGGGCCTTCCGCTGACCAGGCCGCTCATCTGGGCCAAGTCGCTCATCCGCCGGGCGCCCTCGTCACTGGTGAGCACCACCGGTAGGTCTGCCACCCGCAGCCAGACCGGCTTGGAGTCGGCTCCGGGCAGCCGGTCAGCGGAAAAGCGCTGGAACCGAGCAACGACGCGCGTGGCGAGATCTGCATCCGCCGGGTCGGGCTCGAGGGCCAGGACCCGGGCCGCGTCGGCGTCCAGGCGGACGAACCGGACGTCCTTGGTCACCGCCTCCAGCCGCTGGAGCAGCGGCTGGTCGATGACATGATCAAGGATGAGCGCCGGCACACCGCTGGCCCGGAACGCCTCCACATACGCCGCCTGGCCGACCGGATCGGACGTGTAGAACACCGTGCCGGGATGATCGGCAGCCACCTGCTCGAGGTACTCCCCCAGCGTGAGCAGCTCCCCGGCGACGCTGGCGAACAGCACCCGGCGGGTCATCACCGATGCGAAGATCCTGTCGGTAAGAACGCCGTACTTCACGAAGGCGGCCAGTTCTGGCCAGAGCTCCACATAGCGGGGACGCTCCTGCGTGAACATCGTGTGCAGGGCGATCGCCAACTCCTGGCTCAGGCACTCGGCGACCTTGGCGGCAATGCCGTCGGGTCCGCCGCTTCGCACCTGTCCGCGCGAGACCACCAGAGGCAGTTGGTCGCACTCGATGATGGCGTGCTGAAGGTTGACGAACTTCGGGACGAACTGCGGAATGTTCGCGTCCACGAACACCCCACGGCTGTAGATCTCGACCCGACCGTCGATGGCCTCCGCGCCCCCTCGCGTGTCACGGACGAAGACCATCCCCCGCAGGCCGAGGTCCACACTCTCGACGCGATACCAGGCGAGCGGGTCACAGGCTTCCTGGAAGTGGTTGCGGTAGAAGGCGCAGAGCTCCTCGTCTGTGACCTCGTGGCCGGGCCCTTTCAAGACCGGCGAGGGGTCGTTGACCAGAGGGCTCCCGTCGTCGCCCTCGTCGTCCGATTGGAACCGGTAGTACAAGGGCGTGCCGAGGAACGCGAAGTAGTGGGTCAGCGCCGTACGGACAGCGGCGCCGTTCTCGAGGTACGGGCTGTCCGGATCGAGCCGTAGCGTGACGGTGGTCCCCACGTCCGTACGGGACCCCCGCGCGAGGGCGTACTCCATGTCGGAGCCGCACTCCCAGTGCACCGCCTCGGAGCCAGGCTCGTACGAGAGGGTGTCGAGCGTGACCGTGCCGCTGAGCATGAACGCCGAGTAGAACCCGACGCCGAAGTGGCCGATGATCTCCTCGCCGAGGTCGCTGCCCCCGTCTGAGGCATCGGGGTGGAATCGGCGGACGAATTCCGAGGCCCCCGACAGGGCGATCTGGTTGATGTAGCGGTCGACTTCGTCTGAGGTCATGCCCACGCCGTTGTCGGTGACCGTGACGACCCTCGTGGTGGCGTCGACGACCACGTCGATGCGGCCTCCGGGGGCGCGGGCGTCCACCACCGCCCTCTTGGCGATCGCGTCGGACGCGTTCGAGACCAGCTCGCGGAAGACGATGTCCTGCTCGCTGTAGAGCGAGGTCTTCAACAGCGTGAAGATGTTCCGGCTCTCGATGGACAGCGCTCCGGTCTGTACGGTCACGACCGCTCCTGTTCTCTAGGGGTGCTGGTGGCTCGCGGGTCGGAACCCGCGAGCCACCACCCGGTCACAGACCTGACGACGCCAGGGTCTGGGAAGCCGGGCTCTCGATGTTTTGGTGCTTGTGCATCTGCATCATGAACGACACCGCGATGCCGACCAGCGCCACGCCGACCATGATCAGCGTCGACACGGTGTAGAAGCCCGTGGCGTGCAGCGCAGCAGAGCCTGCAGCCACGCCGGCCAGGCCACCGAAGATGCCGATGCCCTGAGCCATGCCCCCGAGCTTGCCGGTGATGCTGGCCGGGTAGTTCTTGGCGACCCAGCCGAGGGCGGTGGCGTTGATCCAGCCAAGGAAGAAGACCGTGATCATCATGACGATGGTGAGGATGACTTGGTTGGTGTTGACTCCGGGCACCAGGAGGAGTGCGGCGCCCACAGCCATGGCTGCGAAGGCGATCATGAGGGCCGGGCGAGCCTTGCCCTTGAACAGGCGCTCGACCAGGACACCCACGAGGAGGCAGCCGACCATGTTGCCGATCTGGGCGAGGGAGCCGATGGAGCCGGCGCCTGCAGCGCCGAGGCCGAGGCCGACAGGCTTGTCGAGGGCGAGGTAACCAGGCGTCATGTCGTTGAAGGCCTGGTTGAACCACGAGGCGACGACCACGCACAGCGTCGCTATCCAGGTGAGCGGCTGAGCGAGGGCCCTCTTGTACAGGGCCAGGTTCGACGCGGCGGCGGTCTCGTCGACGTTCTCGTGGTCGGCGCCCTGAGGAGCGACCTTCGGGCCGACCATGACGATGACGGTCATGATGATGCCCACTACTGCCAGCGGCCAGAGGTTCCGGAGACCGGTGGCCCAGTTGCCCGTGGCCGCCATGCTCGCCGGTCCGAGTGTGAGGCCGGCCATGATGCCAAGGCCCATCGCNNATGGGTCCGCCGCCGATCGCCTGGATCGCGCGGCAGACGGTCATGCCGACGAACGAGCTGCCGATGGCCGGCATGAGGAGCCAGCCGATGGCGATCATGACCATGCCGAAGATGTACATCCACTTGAAGCCGATTTTGTCGACGAGCGGGCCACCCAGGATGGCGGCGATCGCGACGAAGAGGTTCCAGGTGCCCATCGTCATCCAGGTGACCTCACCGGGGGAGAGGCTGGTGCTCTTGATGATCTCGCCGATCAGCGGGGCGGGGGTGATCAGGGCGATGGCCTGTACGGCCACGACGACGATCAACGTTGCGAGGATGAACCAGCGGAAGGGTTTGTATGTCCCTTCGCTCACGGCTGGCGTCGTTGCACTGTGTGCCATTGTGGTTTCCTTGTCTCGTGCGTTCGGCCCGACCGGGACAGCGGTGCGGGATGAGATTCCTTGTGGTGCTGGTTCCTCCCGGGTGACCGGTTGGACGTACTTCTTTGGGTTGGGCGGCCGGTTGCCTCCGGCCGCCCTTCCATGGCTCAGAACTCGTCAGATTCCATGTAGTCGACTGCGTTGTAGCCGGCCATGCGGCCGCTGTTGATGGCGAAGCCCATGGTGTTGCCGGGCAGGTAGAAGCAGTAGCTGTCGCCGAAGATGTTGCAGGCGTCCGTACCGGAGGCGTACAGCCCGCCGATCCTGAAGCCCGCCGTGTTGAGAACTTCCATCTTGTCGTTGACGTTGACGCCGCCGAGGCTGCCGTAGCCTGCGGGGAAGTGGCGGGCCACGTAGAAGGTGGACCCTTTCAACGGTCGCAGGTACTTGTAGGGCTTGAAGAACTGGTCGTCGGCGCTTGCGCAGAACTCGTTGTACTCGGCCACCGTGGCCTTCAGGGTGGCCGCATTGATGCCTGTGACCGCAGCGACCTCGTCCAGCGACGTGCAGACCCAGAACTCCTTCTCGTGCTTCTGGTCGTCGCTGTGGAGGTCGGACAGCCCGGACGCCTCGACGCTGGCGCCGCTGACGTAGGCGTCCACTTCCTTGTCCCACTTGTCCACCGTCTTGACGTTGTGGTGGAAGGTCACGTAGTCGAGACCCTTTTTGCGGTAGTCGTCGATGATCGAGTCGTCGATGATGGTGAACGCCATCCGCTGACGCTGACGGGCCACCGAGTTGCCGGTGTAGACGGTGTTGTTCATGATCTCTTCGTTGATGAACCGCTGACCATCCAGGTTCACCATGAGGTTGGGCTGACGCATCGTCTCCGAGATCGTCTTGTACACGTCCGTCACACCTGGAGTCGTGTAGGTCAGCTCCATCGTCGAACCGGTCTGGCCGGCCCCGGTCTCCCACAGCATGCTCAGGCCATCGCCGTCCACGCCAGGGATCCGGAACGAGTGCAGGTCCTTGCCCCAGTCATACCCCAGCTGGTCGTGGAGCATCTTGACGTTGTTGCCGAAGCCGCCGGTAGACACGATCACCGCGTTGCTCTCGCCGAAGGTCGTCGCGCCGTTCTCGTCCACCCATTCGACGCCGGTCACGCGGCCGTCCTGGGTGACGATCTTTGTGGCCTTGGTCCGGTAGAGGATCTTGACGCCGAGCTCTCCAGCCCGGTCAGTGAGCGCCTTGTAGAGGTTGGACGCGGCGCGTTCTGCAGGGGCGTTCGAACCGGGGGTCTTGACCACGTGCCAGGTTTGCTTGGAGGTCGCGAAGTACTTGAACGATCCCAGGAACTCGACGCCCAGCGTCTCGACCCAATCGATCGTGTCGGCCGACTGGGCGATGTACTTGCGTACCAGGCGGGCGTCAGCACGCCAGTGGGTGTACTCCATGAAGAACTTGAAGGCATCCTCCTGGGTGAGGTCGACCATCTGTGCCTTCTGGTACTTGGACTCCACTGCGAAGAAGCCCATGCCCATGTTGGCTGCGCCGCCAGTCGTACTGCCCTTTTCGAGGACGATCACGCTCGCGTCCTTCTCAGCCGCAGCCACCGCCGCCGTGATCCCGGACGCACCACCACCGATGATGATGACGTCGGCTTCGGTTGTGTTGTCAGTCATGTGTGCCTCATCTTCTGTGACAGGTTTCTTGGTTGTTCTCGAGCTATTCGCCACGCCGTCGCCGGCGACGCATGCCGCCCTCGGCGTCTTCGGCCCCGAAGCTGCCTACGGCTACCGGCGCTGTCGGCACTCGGGGCTTGATCGGGCCGGCCTTACGGATCGCGCCTGTCGGGCACGCGCTCAGGCAGGCAAGGCACTTGGTGCAGCGGTCGAGGCCGATGACGTGGATCTCGCCGTAGCCACCCGTGATCGCCTGCTCGGGGCAGGCGGTCGTGCAGGCTCCGTTGGCGGTGCAGGTGCCGGGGTCGACGTAGAGGGTGAACGACATCACGCAGGTGAGGCTGGCGCAGCGCTTGCGGCGAAGGTGCTGCTCCCATTCGTCCCGGTGGTCGCGAATCAGTNNTCCTCGACCAGTTCGAGGTCTTCGCTTTGGCCACGTCCGGCGGTGATGTCGGAGAGGATCTCTGCCACCTGGCGGGTGCCTTCGCGGCAGAAGACCTCGCGACCGCAGGCGTTCTCCGCCGAGCGGCGCATGAGCTCGAGAGAAGCCGACACCGGACAGAGCGAGACGGGATCCGCGCCGAGGTCGAACGTCGGAAGCAGATCCGCAGACAGCTCGCACCTCATCTCGTCGACACCACCTTCAGCGGCAGATAGGCCGAGTCGGTCCAGTACTTGACGGTCTCGATGTCGGGGCGCAACTCGCAGTGCAGGCACCGGCTGGTCTCGTCAGCGACAGCGGCAGCGGTACGGCAGTCCGTGCGGGTCATCGAGGAGAAGTCCGGGATGATCCCCAAGCTGGGGTCGCGCTCCTCGCGATCAAAGAAGTGATCCTCGATGTTGCCGTTGCCACCGAGGAAACGGTCGATCGAGGATGCAGCCCGCCGGGCACCGGCGATCGCCTCGATCACTGTCTTGGTGCCGGTCACGACGTCGCCGACGGCGAAGACACCCGACACGGCGGTCGCGCAGTCGAAGTCCGCCGCGGCGAGCCCGTTCGGCCGCACCGGCAGGCCGAAGCCCTGCCCGAACCCCGCCCCCTGGCCGGTGGCCAGCACCAGCAGGTCGGTGCTGACATGGTGCTCGGAACCCGGCTCGCAGGTGAGTTCGAGACCGTTTGCCCCGAAGTGGAAGCTCTGCACGCGCTGAAGGTCCAAGCCTGTGACGAGTCCGTCCACCTCGGTGACAGCGGTCACGGCGACCGAGTTGATGATCTCGATACCCTCGGCGATCGCCTCGCGAAGCTCCGCGGCGTCGGCGAGCATGGCGGAGGCGGGTTCGAGGCACAGGATCCGGCCAGTCCGAGCCCCCGCCCGCTTGGCGCCGCGGGCGCAGTCGAACGCCACGTTGCCACCGCCGTACACGGTCACGGTCGAGCCGGACGCGACGGCGTCCTGGCCGGTGTTGAAGTCGCGGCACAGGTCGACGCCGTTGACGGCGTTTGCCCACGACCCTCGGAAGGTGGTCGGACGGCGTCCGGCCTGTGCACCCACCGCGACGAGGACGGCGTCGTACTCAGCCGTCAGCCCGGCGATGTCGTCGATCTCGGAGTCGGTGACGATGTCGAACGGCACCACCTGGAGCAGTGTGTCGACCTCAGCGTCCACGACTTCTTGGGGCAGGCGATACTTGGGGATCCCGTAGGTGAGCATGCCGCCCGCCTTCGGCATCCGCTCGAGAACGGTCACTGCATGGCCCTTCCGAGCCAAGTAGAACGCTCCGGTCAGGCCCGCGGGCCCCCCACCCACCACGGCGACTCGCTTGCCGGACGCTGGCTCGACCCATGTCCTCTGCTTCCATGACTCTTCGGTGTCGTTCTCTACGGCAAACCTCTTCACTTCCCGGATCGAGATCGGGAAGTCGATCTTGCCGCGCTTGCAGTCGGACTCGCAGGCGTGGCTGCAGACATAGCCAAGGCTGAGCGGGAAGGTGAGCTTCTCGCGAAACACCGAGACCGAGTCGGCGTAGCGGCCGTCTCCGGCCAGCTGCAGGTAGAGCGGGATGTCGGTGTGCGCGGGGCAGCCGTTCCGGCACGGCACGACGGCCAGCGCCTTGGGGACACCGCTGGCGAACAGGCCGGGCGCGTCCATGATCGCGCCGGTGGGACAGACCTCGACGCAGGCGCTGCAGAACCGGCAATCGGTCTCCGACAGGCTCACATCGCCCCAGGTGCCGACGTAGGCCTCGCCCTGTGCATGGTTGAAGTGCAGGACGCCTACGCCACGCAGCTCGTCACACGCCTGGACGCAGCGGCCGCACTGGATGCAGCGGAACATCTCCTTGCTGACCACATTGTCGGAGACGCCGATATTGGCGGTCTTCTTGTCGATCGAGCGCAGTCGCGAGTGGGTGATGCCGGTGTACTGCATCAGGGCCTGCAGCTCGCAGTTGAGGTAAGCACGGCACGAGGTGCAGTCCTTCGGGTGCGGCGCGAGCACGAGCTCGAGCGCCACGTTGCGGATCTTCTCGACTGCCGGAGTCTTGGTACGCACGACCATGCCCTCGGTCGGCGTGACCTCGCACGCCTGGACCGGCTTGGCGTTGCCCTCGACCTCGACCGTGCACAACTTGCAGCTGCCCCGGCTGGACAGGTCGGGGTGCGCGCACAGGTGCGGGACATAGATGCCGGCATCGAGCGCGGCCTCGAGCAGGTTGCGGCCCTCGACCGCCTCCACGATGCGACCGTCGATGACCAGATTGATCATCTGGTCCTCCCGCAACCACGGGCTCCGGCGTTGCTCATATCGGCACTCCACCTGTCGTGAGGGTGGCGAAGCGCGACCACCCCAGCGTGGCGCCTTCGCCCTCGTACTGTCACGAAACGTACAGTCGCTTCGGCGGATGGGCTAATCCGAAATGCGCATAGAAGGCCGACGGGCGGAGACTCACAGCATCACCGTCAGACTTGACGAAATCCGTAGTGGGGCCGCAGTTGCAGCGACAACATCGGCAACCTCGAGGTCGGGGTTGATCTCTGTCAGGAGCAGCCCGTAGGGCTGTACCTCGATCACGCCCATCTCCGTGACGATGAGGTTGACGCAGCCGAGGGCCGTCAGGGGCAGAGTGCAGCGAGGCAGGATCTTGGGCTCGCCGCGCTGGGTGTGTTCCATGGCGACGATCACTCGCTTGGCGCCGACCACAAGATCCATGGCTCCACCCATGCCCGGCACCATCTTGCCCGGAATGATCCAGTTGGCGAGGTTGCCCTCTGAGTCCACCTGAAGAGCGCCCAGAACCGTCGCGTCGACGTGTCCGCCGCGGATGAGAGTGAAGGAGGTCACGGAGTCGATGAAGGCTCCACCGATTCGGATGGATGCAGGCTTGCCGCCGGCGTCCACCACGTAGCGCGGGTCAGCGTCGACCTCGGGGCAAGGACCCGCCCCCACCATGCCGACCTCGGCCTGGAGCGTGACCCGGACGTCGGTGGGCAGGAACTGCGGCACCAGGGTCGGTAGCCCGATGCCCAGGTTCACGAAGTCCCCGTCCCGCAGTTCGCGGGCCACCCTTCGGGCGACGATCTCCTTGAGGTTGCTGCGGTCGAGCGTGGTGGCTGTCATAGCGATCCCCCGGTGACGATGTAGTCGACGAATACTCCCGGCGTGACCACGTCCTCCGCCGGGATGTCGCCGAGTTCGACCAGATGGTCCGCCTCCACGATCACCACGTCGGCCGCAGTCGCCATCACCGGGTTGAAGTTGCGGGCATCCCCGCGATACCAGATGTTGCCGTTCTTGTCGACGCGATAGCCGCTGATCAGGGCGACGTCGGCGCGCAGGGGTTTCTCCAGCAGATACTCTCTGCCGTCCACGGTGATCACCGGCTTTCCGTCGGCAACCAGGGTCCCGATCCCGGTGGGCGTGAGGACTCCACCCAGCCCGGCGCCGCCGGAGCGGATCCGTTCGACGAGGGTCCCCTGCGGGACTAGCTCGACCTCGAGTTCGCCCGCATTCATCTGCACCGCCACCTGTGGGTTGAGCCCGACGTGGGAGGTGATCAGCTTGCGCACCCGACGCTGCTCGACGAGCTTGGCGATGCCATAGCCCGGCATCGAGGCGTCGTTGCTGATCATGGTCAGGTCCTTCAGACCGGCGTCGATGATCGCCTGCACCAGGTTGTGGGCGTTGCCGCACCCCATGAATCCGCCAGCCATGATGCTCATGCCGTCGCTGATGTTCGCGACGGCATCTTCCACGCTGATGAGCTTGGACATGTCGATCACACCTCCAGCAGCAGGGCGTCGCCCTGCCCGGTGCCGCCGCACAGCGCGACAGCGCCGCGTCCGTTCCCCCGCCGATGCAGTACGTGGGCCAGGTGGACCACCAGCCGGGCGCCGGACTGTCCGAGTGGGTGGCCGTAGGCGATCCCCCCACCGTGGATGTTGACCTTCTCCAGCGGGATGCTGAGCTGACGCAGGGCGTACACCGCCACGGCGGCGAACGCCTCGTTGATCTCGACCAGATCCAGGTCGTCGACCGTCCAGCCCTGAAGTTCCAGCGCCCGCAGGATCGCGTTCCCGGGCTGTGGGGCCAGGGCCGGGGACGGGCCGGCGACCTGGGCGGCCGCCCGCAGGGTCACCAGGATCGTCCAGCCGTTTGCCTCGGCCGTCCCCCGGGTGGTGAGCACCACCGCAGCTCCCCCGTCGTTGATGCTGGAGGAGTTGCCCGCGGTGAGCGTGCCGTCGGGCCGGAAGGCGGGGCGCAGCTTGGCCAGCGTCTCCACAGTGGTGTCGGCCCGGATCCCCTCGTCCTCATCGATGACCGTTTCGCCCTTCCGGCCCGGGATGGTGATCGGCACGATCTCGTCGGCGAAGACCCCCTCTGCCCACGCCTTGGCGGCTAGCTGGTGCGAGCGAGCGGCGAACGCGTCCTGCTCCTCGCGGCTGGCCGGGTAGTCGGCTGTGCGCTTGTCCGTGTCCAAGCCCATCGCCTCGTGGGTCCAGGCGTCGGCGAGGCCGTCGTTGGCCATCGAGTCCATGGCCGTGACGTGGCCGAAGGTCCAGCCCGACCGGCTGCCCAACAGCAGGTGTGGCGCCCTGGTCATGGACTCCATGCCGCCGGCCACCACGACGGACGCGTCGCCGCAGCGAATCATCCGGGCGCCATCGATGATCGCGGCGAGCCCGGCCAGGCAAACCTTGTTCACCGTGGTGGCGGGCACGTCCCAGCCGAGCCCCGCGGCGATGGCGGCCTGCCGCGCCGGGCACTGGCCCAATCCGGCCTGAAGCACGTTGCCCATCACCACGAAGTCGATGGCGGCTGGGTCGATGCCACCGGTAGCGAGCGCGCCGCGGATCGCAGCAGCTCCCAGCTCGACGGCATCCACCTCTGCCAGGCCGCCCTTGAGGCGGCCGTTCGGGGTGCGGGCAGCGCCGACAACAACGATGTCCCCGGGCAGGTTTTCGGTCATGTCAGTACTCCTTGGGTAGCGGTGGTGTCCGCAGCTGCGCTGAGCAGACTGCACAGCAGCAGCGACGCGAGCTTCTGCTCCATCGGCGCGCTGCGCGAGGTGAGCCCGACCGGTACCCGTGCGCCGATCAGGCAGCCAGCGAGCAGGTTCCGCTCGTCGGCGTTCCAGATCTTGCTCATCACGTTGCCGGTGACCATCTGCGGCACCAGGAGCAGGTCAGCCTCCCCTGCGTACGGGGAGTCGTAACCCTTGATTTCTGCTGCGTCTCGGCTGGTCGCTAAATCGTAGGAAATCGGCCCGATGACGATCGCGTCGCCGAATTCGCCTCGCGCACCCATCTCGGCAAGTGCCTGGGCGTCCAGGGTCTCGGGCATTTTCGGGCTGACCGTCTCGACTGCGCACAGTGCGGCGACAACGGGCCGGACGATCCCCAGGCTGCGCAGGGCTTGGGTGCACACCGTGATGATCCGGGCCTTGTCGGCGAGGGATGGGTACGGGATCACTGCGCTGTCGCTCATCGCGAGCAGCTTGTGGTAGCCGGCGATCTGCATCAGCCCGAAATGGGTGATGAAGCCGCGCTCATTGAGCCCGGTCTCCTTGTTCAGGATCGGACGTAAAAGGTCGGAGGTCTGCATCCGTCCCTTCAGAATGAAGTCGGCCCCACCCTCCCGAACCAGGCGGACGGCGATCTCGGCCGGGTTGGCGCCCTCGGGGCAGTCGTGCAGCTGGTACGGCTCGACAACGTGCAGCCCGGCGATCACGGCTTCGACCGCCGCACTCGGGCCGATCAGCACTGGCGTCAGGTATCCCTCGCGGGCGGCGAGCATGACCGCCTCCAGGGCATGCTCGTCGTCGGCACCGGCGACCGCGCAACGTTGGGGCTGGCCGGCCGGCGGGATCGCTGCCTGCAGTTCGGCGAAGGTGGCGTACATGGTCGTCTAGCCCCACAGTCGGGCGATGTTGCCCACGAGCAGTTGGTCGAGGTCCGCCTCTGTGAGCCCTCGCTGCAACAGTCCAGGGAGGATGTGCTCACCGACCCGGGAGATCCTCCAATGCTCGGTGGCGGGCAGGTCGTAGAAGCCAGCGGCACTGCGTCCCAGCCAGTTGTTGACGCTGTCCTGAGACAGGAAGATCCTGTCGCGGTAGCCGCGCTCGACTAGGGCCATGATGGTGTCCATCCGGACCTCGTCGGTGATGTCGTTGAACATGTTGTTCAGGCCGATCCGGTCAAAACCGATGCCGACCCCGTACTTCAGCGTGGCCAGCTGGTAGTCCAGGTCCTTGGCGTTGCCGCACATGTGGCCGATGATCACCTTGGACGGGTCCGCCCCGGCTTGGACCAAAACCCTGGCCTGGTCGGGGCCCATCGTGCCTGACTGGGTATGAGTGATGATCGGTGCGCCGGTCGCCTGTTGGGCCCGGGCGGCCGCCTTGATCATGGCGAGCTCATAGTCGGTGATCCGACCCTCGCTGGTGCCGATCTTGATCACGCCGGCCTTGATGCCCGTACCGGCGATCCCTTCGGTGAGCTCGGCGACCATCAGCTCCGCTACTTCGGCGACGATGTCAGCGAACAGGCTTCGGAAGCCGAAGTAGGCCGGGGCGCCCTCGCCTTCGTAGTAGTAGCCGGTGGCGCAGATCACGTTGAAGCCCGTCTCCTCCGCCACCTGCCGCAGCAGCAACGGGCTGCGGCCGCAGTCGTTCGGGGTCACTTCGAACAACGTGCTGAACCCTTGCGCCTTGGCCGTTTCGACGGCTGCGCTGGCATTTGCCACGAGGACGTCGTCGTCGATCCGCCACATCGTGCGGTCGCCATCGTGGCCGGGGTAGCCGAAGACCAGGTGCTCGTGCATCAGCGTCCGGCCGAGGCTGGAGACCTCGACCGGGCCGCTGACGGTGTTGACGACGGTCATGCCGGCTGCAACTCGACCAAGCGTGACTTGGACGGCAGCGAGAGGATCGCCCGTGCCTCTTCTGGGGTGGCGACCTCCTTGCCGAACTCCTTGATGATCCGGACTGCTCGCTCGACCAGGGAGACGTTCGTCGCCTTGACACCGCGCGCGTAGTAGACGTTGTCCTCGAGACCCACCCGGATGTGCCCGCCGAGCGCGAGCGTGGCGTAGATGATCTTCTGATGGTCGCGTCCGATGCCGAAGGCAGACCACGTGGCATCCGCGGGAAGCAGGTTCCTCAGGTAGACCAGGCTCTCCACCGTCGCTGGCATGCCGCCGAGGACACCCAGCACGAACTGGTAGTGGTACGGGGCCACGAGGATGCCCTTGGAGGCGTAGTACGCGACGTTGCCCATCATGCCAGCGTCGAAGATCTCGAACTCAGGCTTGATCCCGAGCTCCTTCATGGTCAGGCCGAGCTTCTCGAGGAAGGCCGGGCTGTTCACGAAGACGCCGTCTGGGGTCCAGTTGAGCGAGCCTGCGTCGTACGAGGCGAACTCGGGCATGACGTAGGGAAGATGCGCCATGCGCTCGTCGTCCCCCGCCCGGCTGTCGCCTGCGGTGGTGCAGTTGATCACGACATCGCAGTCAGGGTGGTTGGCCTTGAGCAGGTCGAGGGTCTTCTTGAACCGCTCCTTGTCCATGGTGCCCAGGCCCTCGTCGTCGCGCATGTGGAAGTGGACGATGGAGGCACCCGCCTGCCACACCTTGTAAGCATCCTCGGAGATCTCCTCCGGGGTCATGGGGATGGCGTTGTTGATCGCCTTGGGCGTGACAGCGCCGGTGAGGGCCGCGGTCAGCACGACCTTGTTGCTCAGTTCCATTGGATCTTCCTTTCAGTTGAACAAGCGCTCATGCCAAGAAGCTCGGGTTGGCGACAATCTCGTCGATCGAGTTGTAGCCGGGCGGGTACACGTCGTAGTCGTGGACGGTTTCGCTGCCCCGAAGGATGCGCAGGCCGCCAGCGGCGAGGGCTTCCATCTCGTGCTCGCCCGGAAGCACGGTCACGGGGGCGATCCACTCGACGAGCTCGCGAACCCATCCGGTGAACCGTTCGCTGTGTGCGATGCCTCCGGTCAGGAGGATCTGGTCGACCCTTCCGGCCCGCACGGTGGCCAGCTGGCCAATTCCTTTGGCAACGCCGTAAGCCATCGCGCGATAGACCATTTCGGCGTGTTCGTCGCCGGCCTCGATCCGGCCCTCGACCTCGCGCAGGTCCTGGGTGCCCAGGTGCGCGGCAATGCCAGCCTTGCCGGCCAGGAACATCCGCATCTGCTGATGCGACATCTCGGAGGTGTAGATGAAGTCAGTGAGGTAGCGGGTGGGGATGGCCCCGGCCCGCTGGGGCGACATCGGCCCGCCGTCGTCAAAGATCCAGTCGACAACGCGTCCGTGGTCGTGGAAAGCCATGGAGATACCGCCGCCGAGATGGGCGATGACCAGGTTCAGGTCGGCGTAGTCGCGGCCGATGGACGCCGCGAAGTTGTGGCCGGCGGCCTTCGGATTCAGCAGGTGGTAGACCGGCATGTTCACGATCTCGGGAACCCCGGTGATCTTTGCGATCTCGTCCACGGAGTCCACACAGGTCGGGTCGTAGATGATCACGGGGATGCCTGTCCCGGCCACCAGGTCGCGGCCGATAAGGCACGACAGGGCGGAGGCGTGCTGTGCGGCCGGGGCGTAGCGAAGCGTGGCAACCATCAGTTCGTTGACGGCGTAGGCGCCGTCGTGCGGCACGTGGTGGATGGTGCCAGCCCTGGCCACCACGATGTCCGCGGTGGTGGCGTCCAGGCCGTTCGCGCCGAGGAACTCTCGCACCTGGCCGGTCCGGTAGTCGGTCTGATCGAGCACCTTCGGCATGGTCGCGAGCTCTGTCAGCGGGACGTCGAGCGACGCCCGGGCGAGTTCGCGGTCATCATCGAAGAACGCCACCTTGGTGGAGGTGGAACCGCAGTTGATGGTGAGGATCCTGCTCATGACGCAACGGCTCCTGCGTGGTCGAGGTCGGTTTGGCTTAGGCTCAGAGCCTTGTCGAAACGACAGGACGGATCGAGGGGGCTCCGATGGATCTCATGTCGCTGAAGTACTTCCAGTTCGTCGCGATGTACAGGAACTTCAGCAAGGCCGCAGAGCACTTCTACATCGGCCAGTCCGCGCTGAGCCGCCAGATCGCGAACCTCGAGAAGGAACTCGGCGTCCAGTTGTTCGTGCGCGACACCCGGAACGTCAACCTGACCGCAGCCGGGACCGTGCTGTACGAGCATTGCGACCTGCTGCTGCGTCACCATGAGCTGGTGTTCCGGCTGCTCGACGCGGCAAAGGCAGGCCACTCCGGGCACCTCGCCATCGCGACTGTGACCAACTTCGGCGTCGCCTTCGCCCAGATGGTTGACCGCTTCATCCACGCCTACCCCGACGTCAAGGTCACGATCGATGACATTCCGTTCAACGAACTGTCGGACAGCATCGTGCATGGCGTCTACGACTTGGCGTTCACCCTGGACTTCGAGGTGCCCCACAACGACCAGCTGGCTCAAGTGGCGATCGGCCGCGATCGCTTCGTCGCGGTGATGACCAAGGACTATCCGTACAGCGGCCCCGATCCGATGTCCCCTCAGGACCTGCTCGGGCAACGGCTGATCATGCCCAATCACGTCGACCCTCCGATCCTGCGGCAACTGCGCGTGGCAACGCGGAACCACCCGGTCGCCGAGGGCGGCATCGAGTTCGTCGCAAACACCGACACGGCGATGCTCCGAGTCGACCTCGGAATGGGCATGACTTTGATTCCCGAGCGCATCATGAGCACCTCCTTCGATAGTTCGCGGGTTCGGTTTTGTGAACTCGCAGGTCTTGAGACGGAGTTCGAGATGGTGGCGATCTATCGGAAGGACAACCAGCAGCAGACTCTGCTGAACTTCCTCAAATCGATCCGCAGCTGAACACCGGCCGAGCGGGGTCGGTCAGCATGGCCGACCCCGTCTCGTCCATCGTCAGTTGGCCTCGTGCGCCCGCTTGGCCACGGCCGCGCGATCCACGTTCTCCGGCAGGTCGATGGCGCCCTTGTAGTTGGGCTTGATCCCGATGTAGTCGTTCATCGACTGCATGTTGGAGTGTTCGTGGGAGTCGCAGTACATGCCGAAGCACTCGGTGCCGAACGTCATGTCGAGGTCGTCGACGATCCGCTGCTTCCAGCCGCGACGCATCACCTGGGTGGCGAGGCGACGGGTGAACCGGTTCTGTGCCATCAACAGGTCGGCGATCTCGTACGCGCGATCCATCAGGCGCTCACGCGGCACGATCTCGGAGACCAGGCCGAACTGCAGAGCCTGGGCTGCGGTCATCTTGTCGCCGGTCATCAGGTACCAGACCGCCTGCCGGTAGGGCATCAGCTGGAGGAAGCAGCTGTGGATGCCGTCCCCGGGGACGTTCCCGACGAGCATGTGCGGGTCGAGGATGGTGATGTCGTCGGCAGCGATCGCTAGGTCGCAGCACAGCGCCAGCTCGGTGTGGCCACCGGAGCCGCTGAGCACGCCCAGGGTGGGCACCTCGACATCCTGGATCTGGGCGATCAGCATGCGCCGACCATCGATGAACATGTGGTCGTAGCGGGTGTTGACAGGGTCAACGCCCTCGGGGATCCAGCTCTCCTTCTCGAAATCGGTGACCCAGACGTCCTCGGTGCCAGTGAAGATGACCATCTCGGTGGAGCGGTCGGTGCCGAGCATCCGCCACATCTTGCCGATNNTCCTTGAACATCTCCTTGATCTGGGCGAAGTTCGGCCAATTCACGAAGTTGGTGTTCGGCATACCCGGGTTCCTCTCTAAGTCGGGGCAGATGCCGCGGAGCGGCATCGCTACGTGCTTGCCGGCTGTTCACCGCACGAGCCTGTCGACGCCCGGACATCCGGGCGGCGCAACGTCCTCGTGAGAACATGGTGAGCGGTCTGCTGACGTCCTTGAGGCTAGGAAGGGCCCAACGCATGGGGAAATGCGGATCGCGCATGAATCCCCCTCTGGCCTTCCCGCCCATCCCGTGAGGCTGAGGGACTCATCCGGATAGCGGCTGAGTTGACCCCTCCCCCAGTGCTTGTGGTTGCCGCCAGCAGT
>PMBM01000120.1 GCA_003153855.1 Propionibacteriaceae bacterium | reverse complement strand
GACCGTCTCGTGCCGCAGCCCGTCAGGGGGCACCGTGTCACACGACTGAGCACCCCGGTTCAGTCAGAACACCGTGTACGGACGGTGCTCAGTTCCCTTCATGGTGCTCGGTGGAGCGGAGCGGTGCCCAACCAGGTGTTCGGCCGGACGCCCCTGTGAGCAGGACGACCTGGCGGACACGCGTGCGCACAGAGAGCTGCCACAGTGACGGCCGGTACGCTTTGCGCGTGCCAACCTCCGCCACTTCGAGCGCGCCCACTCGTGCGTCGTGGCGTGCCATCGCGTGGCGCGACTGGGTGGGGCTGGCGGCCAGGGTGATCCTCGGGGTCGTCATGTTCGTCGCCGGCGCCCTCAAGGTGACCAACCTTCCGTCCAGCGTGCTGGCGGTCCGCGCGTACAAGCTCCTGCAGTACGACCTCGCGGCCATCGTCGGCTACGCGCTTCCCCTCGTGGAGATGACGATCGGGCTGCTGCTCGTCGTGGGTGTCTTCACCCGCGTGGCGGCTGCGGTCAACGGCGTCCTCATGGTCGCGTTCATCTTCGGCATCTCGTGGGCCTGGGCGCACGGCTACTCGCTCGACTGCGGCTGCTTCGGCGGCGGCGGCGAGATCGAGCGCGCCAAGGCGCTCGCAACATACCCGTGGGAGATCGCCCGCGACCTCGGCCTGCTGGCGCTCGCCGTCTGGTTGGTGGTGCGCCCGACGACCCCGTACTCACTGGAGACCCGGCTCTTCGGAACCATCACCGTCTCCGACGACGACCTCGACGAGGAGTGACCGCATGAGCAAGAAGGCGTCCACGAAGCGAACGCCCGCCGCGAAGCCCGAGACCGCGACGGAGGCCACGACCGCCGCCGAGAAGGTCAGCCGACGCGAACAGCTGCGCCTCCAGCGTGAGGCGGAGCTCAAAGCTGCTCAGCGCAAGAGGCGGCTCACCATCGGCCTGGGCATCGTCGGCGTGATCGTCGCCGTCTCCCTCATCACCTGGGGCGTCTACTCGTTCAAGGACAAGATCGGCGCGACGAACGCCGTCCCGCCGCACGCCAACGGGGACAAGACCGGCATCATCGCGAACCCGGGCAAGGCCAAGTCCGGCGCACCGTTGTTCGTGATCTACCAGGACTACCAGTGCCCCACCTGCAAGCAGTACCACTCGGTCTTCGGCACGAAGCTCCGTGAGGCCGCCGACGCCGGGAAGATCCAGCTCGAGTACCGCACGATGAACTTCCTCGACAGCAACCTGCAGAACGACGCCTCGACGCGTGCGGCCGTCGCCGCGGCGTGCGCTGACAACGCGGGCGTCTACCAGGGCTACTACGACGCGCTGTACGACAACCAGCCGGCCACCGAGGGTGCCGGCTTCACCGCCGACATGCTGCGAGTCACCATCCCCACGCAGCTCGGGCTGACCGGCGACAAGCTCGCCGGCTTCCAGAAGTGCTACGACACCCAGGCGACGCTGCAGTTCATCCAGGGCACGAACGACGCCGCTGGTCGCGCGGGGATCACCGGCACGCCGGCGTACCTGTACATGGGCAAGGACATCACCAAGACGCTGACGGCCGACCCGACCAGCATCGACCCGTACCTCGGAAGCTGACCCACCCGCACGCTCGCCGGCACAGGTTCGCCGGGGCCCTTGCCGATTCCGTAGGATTCGGCTCATGACCGACACCGCTCGCCGTCCCACGCCCGCACCGACTTCTGTCGGTCGAGGCGTACCTGAGCGGCCCGCGTTGGAAGGCCTCGAGAGCGCCTGGCTCGAGACGTGGCGCGACCAGGGCACGTACGCGTTCGTACGTCCCGACTCCCGCGACCAGGTCTTCTCCATCGACACGCCTCCGCCGACGGTGTCTGGATCGCTGCACGTAGGGCACGTGTTCAGCTACACCCACACCGACATCGTCGCCCGCTACCAGCGGATGCGCGGCAAGCACGTCTTCTACCCCATGGGCTGGGACGACAACGGCCTGCCGACCGAACGACGCGTGCAGGTGTACTACGGCGTCCGCTGCGACCCGTCGCAGCAGTACGAGCCCGAGTTCGAGCCGCCCGCGAAGCCGGACCCCAAGAAGCAGGTGCCGATCAGCAGGCAGAACTTCATCGAGCTGTGCGAGAAGCTGACCCAGATCGACGAGCAGGCGTTCGAGGACCTCTGGCGCCGGCTCGGTCTGAGCGTGGACTGGTCCACCCTGTACACGACGGTGTCGCCGAGCTCCATCGCTGTCGCGCAGAAGGCGTTCCTGCGCAACCTGTCCCGCGGCGAGGCGTACCTCTCCTTCGCGCCGACGCTGTGGGACACCACGTTCCAGACCGCCGTGGCGCAGGCGGAGCTGCAGGCCCGCGACTACCCCGGCGCGTACCACCGGGTCGCGTTCCACCGCCCCGACGGCACCCCGGTGTACATCGAAACGACCCGTCCCGAGCTGCTCCCCAGCGTGTGCGCCCTCATCGCGCATCCGGACGACGACCGCTACCAGGACCTGTTCGGCACCACGGTGACCTCGCCCCTGTTCGGCGTGGAGATCCCCGTCTACCCCCACCGCGCCGCAGAGCGCGACAAGGGCGCGGGCATCGCGATGTGCTGCACGTTCGGCGACCAGACCGACGTCACCTGGTGGCGCGAGCTGCGCCTGCCGACGCGTACGGTCGTGATGCGCGACGGCCGCCTCCAGCGCGANNCGCCCGCTCGAGATCGTGGCGACCCGTCAGTGGTACATCACCAACGGCGGCCGCGACGACGCACTGAAGGAGCGTCTGGTCGAGCGCGGCGCGGAGATGGCATGGACGCCCGCGCACATGCAGTACCGCTACAACGACTGGGTGTCCGGCCTCAACGGCGACTGGCTGATCAGCCGACAGCGGTTCTTCGGCGTGCCGTTCCCTGTCTGGTACCCGCTGGACGCCGACGGCGAGGCCGACTGGGAGCACCCGATCGTGCCCGACGAGGCGAGCCTGCCCATCGACCCGATGACCCTGTGCCCGCCCGGCTACGCCGAGGACCAGCGCGGCGTGCCCGGCGGCTTCGTGCCGGACACCGACATCATGGACACCTGGGCCACCTCGTCGCTCAGCCCCCAGATCGCGTGCCGCTGGGAGACCGACCCGGAGCTGTTCGCGCTGACGTTCCCCATGGACGTCGCGCCGCAGGCCCACGACATCATCCGTACGTGGCTGTTCAGCCGCGTCGTGCGCAGCCACTTCGAGTTCGACTGCGTGCCGTGGTCGCGTGCGACGATCTCCGGCTTCGTCGTCGACCCCGACCGCAAGAAGATGGGCAAGTCGAGCGGCAACGCGATCGTCCCGACGGAGATCCTGTCCACGTACGGGTCCGACGCGGTCCGCTGGCGTGCCGCGATGGCGCGTCCGGGCACGGACTCGCCCTTCGACGAGACCCAGATGAAGGTCGGACGTCGCCTGGCCATGAAGGTGCTCAACGCGTCGAAGTTCGTGCTGAGCATCTCAGGGGTGGAGGCCGATCCGTCCGCCGTGACCGAGCCCTCCGACCTCGCGATGCTCGAGTCGTTGCGCGGTGTCGTCGGACTGGCGACCCAGGCGCTCGAGGAGTTCGAGTACACCGACGCCCTCGAGGCCACGGAACGCTTCTTCTGGGGCTTCTGCGACGACTACCTCGAGCTGGTCAAGGACCGCGCGTACGCAGCCGGACCGGCGTCCGACTCGGCCAAGGCGGCTCTCGTCATGGCGCTCGGCATCCAGCTGCGGCTGTTCGCGCCGTACCTGGCGTTCGTCACCGAAGAGGTCTGGTCCTGGACCCACGAGACCTCGGTGCATCACGCGCCGTGGCCCTCCGTCGACGAGCTGCCCACCACCGGCGACGTCGAGCTGATGGACGACATCGCGGCTGCTCTCGTCGAGATCCGCGGCGCCAAGTCACAGGCGAAGGTCTCCATGAAGACCGAGGCGTCGAGCGCCGAGTTCTCCGGCCCCTCCGAGCAGCTCGAGCGGCTTCGTAGGATCGAGACCGACCTGCGCGCCGTCGGACGGCTCACCGGCCCGGTCACGTGGACCGTCACCGAGACCCCGCTCACCGTGACGCTGGAGCTGGCGACCGACTCGTGATCGCCGGACTTCACCACACGTACGGGATGAGGCGCCTGCGGCTCGACCGGTAGTCCTCGTACGGCTGACCGAGCGCCGCCACGAGGGCGCGTTCCTCGACGGAGATCCGATACGTCATGCCTGCGGCCACGACGACCGCCAGCACGACCACGGACAGCCAGTTGTCCAGGAGCAGCCCGAGGCCGACCATCGCCAGGAGCACACCGGTGTATCCGGGATGCCGTACGAACCGGTACGGACCCGCGGTGATCACCGGCTGATCCGCGCTCGACTGGACGGTGAACGTGAAGTACCGGCCCAAGGTGCTCATCGCCCACCACCGCAGGCCGATCCCACCCCACAGCACCAGGAGACCCGCCACCGACGCGACCCATGCCGGGGAGATCGCTGCGGGACGGATGACCAGGGCGGAGACGACTGCCGCCGAGATCCCCACGATGTACGAGGCCAGCAGGACGGCGAAGCTGCCTCGGTCTGCGACTGTCGCCTCGGCTCGGGACCGCCGCGACCTCACGGTCTCCAGGACCACCCAGACCACGCAGGTGACCAACCCCACGACGGCCGACAGCGTCTGCACGACGCCACAGTACGGGTTCGGGCGAGCCGCTCCCGCCCTTCGCGGCACGCTCGACAGACCTTGGCTGAACACCACGGAAACACCGTGTGTTGCACATGCGTTCAGGGGGTGACCGGATGTGCAACAGGGCCAGCAGGGCTGGGAAGTTGACCGAAGGTACGCGTGGACCTCGTGGGGCGGGCACCGCGCTCCTAGGGTGGCAGTAGCGGCGCCGTGGCCGCGAGGCTTGGAGGATCCGATGCGTTCGCTCGATGTCGACGTGGTGGTGATCGGTGGCGGATCGACTGGAGTCGGGGTGGTTCGCGACGTCGCGATGCGCGGCTACAAAGCCGTACTCGTCGACCGGGTAGACCTCGCACAGGGCACTTCCGGACGGTTCCATGGGCTGCTCCACTCGGGCGGTCGGTACGTGGTGAGCGACCCCAACTCGGCACGCGAGTGCGCCGAGGAGAACGTCATCATCACCCGGATCCAGGCGAACGCCGTCGAGACGACCGGCGGCCTGTTCGTGACCGGTCCCGATGACGATCCCGAGTTCGGCGACAAGTTCCTCGCCGGCGCAGCCGCCAATGGCGTAGCGGCGACGGAGATCGCCGTCGCCGAGGCACTCAAGCGCGAGCCTCGCCTCAACCCCGGCATCAAGCGCGCCGTCTCCGTACACGACGGCTCTGTCGACGGCTGGCAGCTCGTCTGGACGGCAGCGCAGTCGGCGAAGGAGTACGGCGCGCAGATCCTCACCTACCACAAGGTGACCAGCATCGAGCGTGACGGCGACACCGTCTCCGCCGTGATGTGCCACGACGCGAAGACCGGCGAGGACGTCAAGATCGGCTGCCACTTCGTGCTCAACTGCGCGGGCGCCTGGGCCGGCGAGATCGCCGGCATGGCCGGCTGCCACGACGTACAGGTCGTCCCGGGCCGCGGCATCATGGTCGCGATGAACCACCGCCTGGTGAACAGCGTGGTGAACCGGATGATCTACCCGTCCGACGGCGACATCATCGTCCCCGTACACACCGTCTGCATCATCGGCACCACCGATGTCAAGGCGCCCGACCCCGACCACCTGCCGATCCCCCACGACGAGGTCCAGCAGATGTTCGACGCGGGCGAGGTGCTCGTACCGGGCTTCCGCAAGGCCCGGGCGCTCCACGTCTGGGCCGGCGCGCGTCCGCTGGTCAAGGACTCGCGGGTCGGTGCGGGCGACACCCGCCACATGAGCCGCGGCATGTCGGTGCTCGACCATTCCGAGCGCGACGGTCTCAAGGGCCTGCTGACGATCTCCGGTGGGAAGCTGACGACGTACCGGCTGATGGCCGAGCACATCGTCAACGCGATGGAGGAGCAGCTCGGCACTCCGCACCCCTGCCGTACAGCCGACGAGGTCTGCCCCAGCGGGACCACCAAGGATGCGACGTACGTGCCGGAGAACTACCACGTCACGCACCGCCTCCACGACCGCGAGCACGACCGGATGCACGACCAGATCCTCTGCGAGTGCGAGCTGCTGAGCCGTCGCATGTTCACCGACAAGCTGGCTGAGCTGCCGAACGCCTCCCTCGACGACCTGCGCCGCCAGCTGCGGCTCGGCATGGGCCCCTGCCAGGGAGGCTTCTGCACCGCACGTGCGGCAGGCGTCGCCCACGAGGTCGGTACGGTCGACACCGAACGGGCGACAGGCCTGCTGCGGCTCTTCCTCGAGCATCGTTGGCTCGGTCTGTGGCCGATCCTGTACGGCGACCAGGTGCGGCAGACGGCACTCGACAACTGGATCTTCTCGGGCACGCTCGACGTCGAGCACCTGCCTGAAGGCGCGGAGGTGGTGTGATGACGAACACTGTGGTCATCGGAGCCGGACTGTCCGGGCTCGTCGCTGCCATACGACTCGCCCGCGGCGGCCACACCGTGACCCTCCTCACGAAGGGCCTCGGAGGGCTTCAGCTGTCGCAGGGGACGATCGACGTCCTGGGGTACGCCCCCGAGCGGGTCGACGCACCGGTCGACGCCACCTCCTCGTTACCCGCGACCCATCCGTACAAGGTCTTGGGCCCCGCCGCGATCACCGCCGGCATCGCCTACGTGCAGGAGCTCCTCGGCGACCGGCTCGTCGGCAACGCGGACCGCAACGTCCTGCTGCCCACGGCCGTCGGCGCGCTCCGTCCCACCTGTCTGGTCCCGCCGTCGATGACTGCCGGCGTGGCGACCGGAGGGATCCGCTACGTGCTGGTGGGTTTCCGCCAGCTCAAGGACTTCTACCCCAAGCTCTGCGCGGGCAACCTCGAGCGGCAGACGACCCCGGCCGGTGACCAGATCACGGCTCGCGGGGTGATCCTCGACCTGCCCGCCATCGAGGACATGGCCGACTCCAGCGCGTTGGCGTACGCCCGGGCGCTCGACGACCCCTCGTACCGCACCAAGCTCGCCGCGATTCTCAAGCCGATGCTGGAGGACGGCGAGGTCGTCGGCCTGCCGGCGATCATCGGTCACCGCGACCCCGGTGCCCACCGCCACCTCGAGCAGCTGCTCGAGCACGCTGTGTTCGAGGTCCCGCTTCCGCCTCCCGGCGTACCCGGGATCCGGCTCAACGAGGCGCTCACGGCGCTCGCCAAGGACGCGGGCGTACGGATCGTGGCCGGCGNNGGCGCACTCACGATGGACTCCTACGGCACCGTCACCGAGACGATCTTCGGGTTGCCGCTCCATGGGCTCGGTCCGGACCTCGTCACCGCCGGCGATCCTGGCAACCAAGCGCTGTTCCGCGTCGGCGTCGGCGTCGACTCGAGCATGCGCGTCGTCGACCCGGCCGGACACGCCCCGTACAGCAACCTCTACGCCGCCGGCGGCATCCTTGCCGGCGCGATCCGGTGGACGGAGAAGTCGGGTGAGGGCATCGCGCTCGCCTCGGCTGTCGTCGCTGCCGACTCGATCCTGAAAGGCGCATGATGTTCGAACCGGACAGCCACGAGCACGACCTGCTCAACCGCGCGAGCCTGGACCACTGCGTGAAGTGCACGATCTGCGAGACCCAGTGTCCCGTCGCGGCGGTGACGCCCCTGTTCTCGGGCCCCAAGTACGTGGGTCCGCAGGCTGAGCGCTTCCGTCACGGCGAGTCCGTCGACCACTCGCTCGACTACTGCAGCTCGTGCGGCATCTGCACGCACGTCTGCCCGCAGGGCGTCCACATCGCCGAGCTGAACTCGGTGGCACGGGCGGCGATGAAGGCCGACCACATGCCGCTGCGCGACCAGCTCATCTCGCGGACCACGTTCATGGGCATGGCCATGACACCGGTCGCGCCCATCGCGAACGCCGTGCTCAAGTTCAAGCCCGCCCGCATCGCCGTCGAGAAGGTCGTGGGCATCCACCGCGACGCCGCGATGCCGACGGCTCACACGCAGACGCTCGTCGGCTGGCTGCGAGGTCGTACGGCTCCCAAGGCGGGCTCTCGCGGCAAGCTGATCTTCTTCCACGGCTGCGCGCAGAACTACTTCGAGGTCGAGACCGGCATCAAGACGATCGAGGTCCTGGAGCACCTGGGCTTCGAGGTCATCGTGCCGAAGCAGGGCTGCTGCGGTCTGCCGCTGCAGTCGAACGGCATCTTCGACACGGCGCGGTCGTGGGTGCGCAAGCTCGTCGCACAGCTCCGTGAGGCGCCGCAGGACCTGCCCATCATCAGCTGCTCCACCTCGTGCGGCGGCATGCTCAAGCACGAGGCCAACGAGATCCTCGGCGTGAAGGACGCGGACCTGCTCGAGGTCGGCGGCCGCATGCGGGACATCTGCGAGTTCCTGCTCGAGATGTACGACAACGGCGAGCTCGACACGAGCGGCTGGCTGCCCAACCAGCTGACCATCCCGTACCACGCGCCCTGCCAGCTCCGCGGCCAGAACATCGGCACCCCTGCCGTACAGCTCATGGAGCTCGTCCCCGGCATCACGGTGGTCGAGTCCGGCGCGTACTGCTGCGGCATCGCGGGCACGTACGGGCTGAAGAAGGAGAAGTACGACGTAGCGATGAAGGTCGGAAAGCCGGTCTTCGACAAGGTTGTGGCGGTCAACGAGGGGGTCGCCGCGTGCGACTCCGAGACGTGCCGTTGGCAGATCGAGCAGGCAACATCTGTACCAACCGTGCATCCGATCGCCTTCATCCACCAGGCTATGGGTCTGTCGAGGTTGCCGGTCAAGACTGGCAGCTGACCTCGCGTCGCTCACCAGGAGGACCGCATGACCGTACGTTTCGCTGCCGTTGGACTCGACCACTCGCACATCTTCGGCATGATCGCAGGCCTGGTCGGAGCCGGCGCCGAACTCGTGGGCCTCGCCTCCGACGACCCTGAGGCGGCCGTCTGCAAGTCGGTCCGTGCGATGCAGCCGGACGTGCCGTGGTTCGACGACGCGGCCGACCTGTACGCGGACCCGACGATCCAGCTCATCGCCACGGCAGCCGTACCGATCCGCCGCGGCGAGATCGCGATAGCCGCCCTGGAGGCCGGCAAGGACGTCCTCACCGACAAGCCGGGCGTCGTCACGTACGAGCACCTCGACGCGATCAAGAAGCTCGTCGCCGAGAAGGGCCGGATCTGGGACGTCGTGTTCTCGGAGCGGTTCGAGGTGAAGAGCGCCATCAAGGCGGGCGAGCTCGTCCATGCGGGCCGCATCGGCCGCGTCGTCCAGACCCTCGGCCTCGGCCCCCACCGTGAGCGCGACAAGGACCACCTGGCCGGTGGGTCCGGGCGCCCTGACTGGTTCTACGACATCTCCACGTACGGCGGCATCCTCACCGACATCGCCAGCCACCAGATCAGCCAGTTCCTGTGGCTCACCGACTCCGCTTCAGGCGACGTCGTCTCCGCGACGGTGGCGAACTTCAACCACCCCGACCACCCCGACTTCCAGGACTTCGGCGACGTGACGCTGTCCTCCGCGACTGCGCAGGGCTATGTACGGGTGGACTGGTTCACCCCGCAGGGCCTGCCCACCTGGGGGGATGGCCGCCTCGTCATCGTCGGCACCGAGGGCTACATCGAGCTGCGCAAGTACGTCGACATCGAGGGCCGCCCCGGCACCAACCACCTCTTCGTCGCCGACCAGAACGGCACCGAGTACATCGACTGCTCCGGAGTCGAGCTCACGTTCTTCCCCGATGTCGTCGGTGACGTCGAGAACCGTACGAACACGGCCGTCGACCAGGAGCACAACTACGAGGTCTCCCGCCTCGGCATCCTGGCCCAGGAGAAGGCGACGGTACGGAAGCTCTACTGACGCCGGCCCCCGAGCCTGTCGAAGGGTCTCGAAGGCTCCGCGAGTGGTCACCAAACCGTCGAATCCGGGTTCCAAACGACGTGTTTGTGACCACTCGCTCATCCAGTCCTGTCGAAGGGTCGGCTCACCGAGGTCCTTCGACAAGCTCAGGGAACGAGTCGGCATGCCCAAGGAACGGGGGGTGCCGGCAATGGTTGGATGAAGCCGTGAACAGCGTCGAGATCGGTACCCCTCTGTCCCCGTCCGCCACGCGCGTGCTGCTGCTCGGTGCCGGCGAGCTGGGCAAGGAGGTCGCGATCGAGCTCCAGCGCCTCGGCGTCGAGGTCGTCGCGGTCGACCGGTACGCGAATGCCCCGGCCATGCAGGTCGCCCATCGCTCGCACGTCGTCGACATGCTCGACCCGGTCGCGCTGCGGGCGGTGATCGACCTCGAGCGGCCGCACATCGTCGTTCCCGAGGTCGAGGCCATCGCGACGGCAGTCCTCGCGGACGTGGAGGCGACGGGCGTACGGGTGGTGCCGACGGCACGCGCGACACAGCTCACGATGAACCGCGAGGGGATCCGGCGGCTGGCCGCCGAGGAGCTCGGCCTCGCCACGTCCCCGTACCGCTTCGTCGACACCGAGGCCGAGCTGGCCGTCGCCGCCGAAGCAGTCGGGTTCCCGTGCGTCGTGAAGCCGGTCATGTCCTCGTCGGGCAAGGGCCAGTCGGTGCTGCGCTCGGCGGAGCAGGTCGCCGAGGTCTGGCGGTACGCGCAGGAGGGTGGTCGCGCGGGCGGTGGCCGCTGCATCGTCGAAGGCTTCGTGACGTTCGACTCGGAGATCACGCTGCTGACCGTGCGTCACGCGGGCGGTACGACGTTCATCGACCCGGTCGGGCACGTACAGGTGGACGGCGACTACCGCGAGTCCTGGCAGCCGGCCGCTCTGTCGGCAGCGGCGCTGGCAGCTGCGCAGGACGTGGCTCAGAAGGTCACCGACGCGCTCGGGGGCTGGGGCTTGTTCGGCGTCGAGCTGTTCATCGTCGGCGACTCGGTGCTGTTCTCCGAAGTCAGCCCGCGACCGCACGACACGGGGATGGTCACGCTCGTCTCCCAGGACCTGTCGGAGTTCGCACTTCATGCTCGCGCGGTGCTCGGCCTTCCGGTCGGAGACGTGCTCCGACTCGGCGGCGCAGAGGAGCCGGCGGCCGCCTCGTGCGCGGTGCTGGCCAACGGCCACGGCGTCCCCCGCTTCGGCGGCGTCGACGTGGCGCTGTCCGTCCCGACGGCTCAGGTTCGCCTGTTCGGCAAGCCGATCGTCACCGGCCACCGCCGGGTCGCGGTCGCCCTCGCCAGAGGCGCAGACGTCGATCAGGCTCGCGAGCGAGCCCGTACCGCAGCCGCAGCACTGACGATCACGCTC
>PMBM01000071.1 GCA_003153855.1 Propionibacteriaceae bacterium | reverse complement strand
CAAGGGTGGGCCTAACTGGACTTGAACCAGTGACCTCTGCCTTATCAGGGCAGCGCTCTAACCGTCTGAGCTATAGGCCCGCGCGAGGGTCCACGCTACCGCAGGGCGTCCGGATGGCTCAACTCCTGAGCGTCAGTCGGACAGGTCGGCGAGCTCCGTGGGAGTCACGGCCAGCTCCGGAGCGTCGCCGGAGGGCAGCGAGTGGTGCGTACGGCCCACTGCCTCCCTTGCCAGTGCTGCCATGAGCTGCTGCTCGACAGCGGCGGGCATGGGGTCCGGGTACGCGAACTGGGCCAGCTCGACGACCGACTCCAGCTCCGTCACGTGCTCGGCGCACAGGTCGCACGCCTCCGCGTGGTCCAGGATCTCCGCAGCGCGGGCATCGTCCGGCAGGCCGAACGTCGCGTCCGAGACCTCATCCAAGGTCGGGTGGGGTCCCGCGGCGTTCGTATGGTCACGCGTACCGGTGGCGGCGGCCGCAGCCGCTCTGGCCGCCAGGTCCTCAGGCTTGCTCGTCATCATCGGTCCTTGTCTCTGTTGAGTCCGGTGCCTTCGCCTCAGGGGGCGGTGACGTCTTCATCGTGTCCGACGCGGGGGTGTACGCAGAGGTTCCCTCGGTCGTTGGGCTGAGGGACCCTTCGTGACGCCGGTCGGCCTCGCCGACGGGTTCCTCAGGGGCCGGGGCTTCGACGGGCTCCGGGGCCGGTCCGTACCGTCCGGCTTCGTCCCAGGGGTCGCCCGGGGCTCCCATGAGGCCTCGGTTGAAGAGCGTGTCGCGCAGGTCGAGGGCTCTCTTGTCGTACTCGGCCTCCGGTGCGTACCGGCGGAGCCACTCGTACAGGGTCGAGTGCCCCTTCTCGAGCCTCGACGCGACGACGAGCACCTTGCGGCCGTCGCGGAGCACCAGCCGTACATCCGGGCTGCGTCCGGCGAACACGAACTGCACCTTCGCCACGTCCGCACCGTCGAACGCGACCGCCGAGAACAGCCCATGCACCTCGCAGCGCGAGCCGTCGACGCGGAGCCCGATGCGGCGGCGGAACCAGACCGGCACCACGTACAGCGCCCACAGCCCGAGGAGGATCAGCACCGAGCCGAGGACGCCCACCTGCGAGTTGAACAGCACGAACGAGATCACCACAGCGAACAGGAGCCCGGACACGAGGATCCGGACACCCCCGTGGTACGAGTTCTCCAGCGGCGCACTCGACAGCGGCCCTGGTACGTACGTGTTCATGGGGCCCGTGTCCCGCTTCGCAAACGACGGCAAGCCGTAGCCGCCCTCTTTCCCGCCACCCGGGTCGCCTGGGAAGAGAACCCCGCCCGGCAGAATGCCGCTCATGGCAGGCTCACGTGAGCGAGCAGCGGCGCGAGCCGGGCCCGGCCACGCGAACACCGCGACTTGATCGTCCCGGGCGCACAGCCGAGGATCTCGGAGGCCTCGTCGACCGAGTAGCCCTCCATGTCGACCAGCACGAGCGCAGCCCGTTGGTCGGCGTTGAGCTGCCGCAGGGCCGCGATGACGTCGCGCCGCATCTCGGCGAGCGCCGCCTCGTGCTCCGGGTCGTGGGCATCATCCAGGGACAGCACGCGGTCCGGGTCGTCCGGCAGCGGCTCGGTCGCGCGGACCTTGTTGCGCCGGAGCCGGTCCAGGCAGGCGTTGATGACGATGCGGTGGAGCCAGGTGAGCACGGCCGCGTCGCCCCGGTACTGGCGAGCCCTCCGCGCGGCCGACATCAGCGCCTCCTGCAGCGCGTCGGCAGCTTCCTCGGGCGACCGCATCGTACGGAGCGCGACGGCCCACAGGCGGTCCTTGTGACGTCGTACGAGTTCAGCGAACGCGTCGTCGTCGCCGCCGACATAGCTCGCCAGCAGGTCGGCATCGGTGGTGTCCACGGTGCTCATGCCTTCACCGCCACTTCCGCGATCCCTGCCTTGAAGCCGCCCGTCACCGCGGGCAGCGACGTGATGTAGACCATGACGAACTGGGTGGTGACCGCCTTGGACGGCGACAGGTCCACGCTCGTACCGGCCGCTCCGTTGGTCGCGACGATCGTCCACTGCGCCGCGTTGGCCATGGGCGGCGACGTCACGGTCGCTGGGTCACCTGCCGGGACCCGCAGCTCGACAGCCGTGGGCTGCCCGACCAGGACCAGCGAGACCGTACCGACGCTGACCGGCTGCCCGAGGTCGACGATGTAGCCGACGCCCTTCTTGAGTCCTCCGAGCTTCGCCGAGCCCTTGTAGACCAGCGTGGTCCACGCGGTGTCGGGCTTCCCGTCGTACGCGAGCGCGACCTGCGCGGGGTTCTCCTCGCCGTTGCCCCCGTCCGCCGTCGGGTCGAAGTCCTTGCCGCCGGCGATCGGGTAGACCTTGCCACCGGCCTTCGACCCCGAGGCGCTGGTGCTGGCCGTCGACGTGCCGGCCGCGGTGTCGTGCTTGCGGTTGAACACCGTGACGAGGCCGATGATCAGCGCGAGGACCACGACCGCGATGAGGATGCCCGTCACGATCAGCATCCGCTGAGGGCTCTGCTGGGCCTTCGTACGTTCGTTGAGCACGAGCGGCGACTTCGAGTCGGCGGTGGAGACGCCTGGGACCGTCGGCACGACGGTGGTCGCCTGGAAGTCGGCCGCCTGCGCGGCGTCGCGAACCATGGGGAACCGCACTCGGTGCGCCAGGTCGGGGCTCGCGTCCGCCGAGCCGAGCACGGTGGTCAGCGACGAGGTGAGCTGCGCCGAGGTCGCGATCCGGCCGGCCAGCACGTCGGCGGTGATGCGGTCGAGGGTTGGCGACACCCCAGCTCGTACCTTCGACGGCGACAGCGTCACCCCTTGTGCGTCCGAGGGGGCCGCGGCCAGGCCGAAGCCCGGGCCACCTGGCCAGCGTGACGCGAGCGTCGCGTACAGGAGCTTCCCGAGAGACTCGACGTCGTCGGTCTCGGTGCCGATGGTGGCAGGGACGTTGGTGCGCGGGTGGAGCGCGGCGTCGATGAGGAAGCCGTTGATCTTGACGTTGCCGGCGGTCGAGATGACGACCGCGTCGGGCGTGAGGCGCGTGTGGAACAACCCCTGGGCATGCATCGCGGAGAGCGCGTCGGCCAGCTCCCGTACGAGCCACGCCGACTCCAGCGCGGTCAGCGGGCCCGAGGCGAGCAGCTGCTCGAGCTCCATGCCTTCGGCCCACTCGCAGACGATGTACGAGACCTGGGCGTCGGTCACGGCGTCGAGCACGCGCAGGAACCGCGAGTCGGTCGCACGCGCTGCCTGCCGCGCGACGTCGATGATCTCCGGCGCGCGGGGGTTGTCGGGTGACAGGACATGGACGAGGACGGAGCGGGACAGGACCTGGTCCACCGCGCGCCACGTCGCCGTCGAGCCGCGTACCTCGAGCTGCTCCTCGAGCCGGAAGCGACCGCCGAGGATGTCGCCGATCTCGAGGGGGACCGGCGTCCCCTCGTCGACGTCGTCCTGACCCGCGTCGGGGTCTCCGGCCGTGGGCTGGCTGATCGGTACGTCGGGCACCATCACAGTCTCCTCGGAGACCGGAGCAACCACGGCGGTTTCGTCGGAAGCCGCGGCCGTATCGACCTCGGACGTTGCCGCGGGAGGCGTCTTCCCGGTGCGACCGCGGCGGATTCGTCGCATGAGGATGCCGAAGACCTCCTCGACCTCCTCGATGTGCATCCATCGGGCCATCGCCACGTACGAGACGCCGGCGATCGCGATGCCGACGCCGATGCCGAGAATGTCAACGAGCAGCTTGGTCGAGAGGCGCGTCTGCGCAGTGACGACGAGGAACGCGACCACGGTGCCGGGCAGTGCCGCCAGCGCGATCCGCCCGAGGTGGCGCAGCAGCGGATCCATGGGGATCCCCGGCACGTGCCGGGCGAAGTGCCGCATCGACACCACGACGCCCACGACGTACGCGAGCGTGTAGGCGCCGGCCAGGGCGGGCGCCACCCAGTTCGGGTTAGGAGCGATGAGCAGGACGCCGATGAGCGCGAACACCGCGTTGAGGCCGGCGATGAGGACCTGGATCGTGAACGTCGACTTCGTGTCCTCGAACGCGTAGTAGCCGCGCAGCACGAGGTACTGCACCGAGAACGGGACGAGCCCGATGGCGAAGAACACGAGCGTCCACCCGACGAGAGTCCCCCCCTTGGGGAACGTCATCCGGGCGATGGGAACGCCCACGGTCAGGAAGATGAGCGCGACGGGGACGAGCGCAGCGACAGCAAGCCGCATGGCCTTGATCAGCTCGGTACGGAAGCCATCGATGTCACTGCCGGCCGCCATCCGGGACAGGGACGGCAGCATCGCCGTCGCGAGCCCGACNNGTGGCCAGCTTCGTGACGACGATGAGCGCGACCTGGTTGACCGCCACGAACCCGAGGGTCCACTTCGCGAGGTGGAACGTCTTGCCGAGGCCCGTGTGGCGGAGGTCGAAGCGTGGCTTGTACCGGAAGCCGACATGGTTCATGAACGGGATGAGCACGGCCGTCTGTACAGCGATGCCGAGCACGGACCCGATGCCCAGCAACGCCATCTGGCCGGGCGTGAACGGCTGGCTGTTGTCCGTGTGCGCGCCCCAGACGAGCGCGTAGAACACGAAGACGAGGACCTGTACGACGTTGTTGGCGATCGGCGCCCACATCATCGGACCGAACCTGTCTCGTGCGTTGAGCACCTGGCCGCCGAGGAAGAACGCCCCGTAGAAGAACACCTGCGGGAGACACAGCGCGGTGAGCGTGACCATCGACGAGTACTGCGGGGCCACGGCGGCCACGTGCCACGACGAGCTGGAGTAGATCCACGCGACGACGGGGGCGCCGATGACGAGGATCACCGTGACTGCAGCGACGACAAGGAGGAACGCGGTCATGATCCGGTTCGTGTACGCCTCGCCGCCGTCCTTGTCGTTCTTCACGGCACGCACGATCTGCGGCACGAGCACCGTGTTCAGCGCGCCGCCGGCGAACAGGATGTACAGGCTGTTCGGCACGGTCGTTGCCATCGACAGGATGTCCGCCTGGCGGGTGTCGGCGCCCAGCAGCCAGGCCGCCATCACGACCCGTACGAGCCCCAGGACCCGCGACACGATCGTGCCGGCGCCCATGATCGCGGTCGCTGAGAGCAGCCGGCCTGTACCGCGGTCAGGCCTCTGCGCCGGGAACGTGCCGGTCGCGGCCTCGTCGACGCTCAACCCGGTGAAGTCGGCNNAGGGGTGGCATCGGTCGCGGTCGCAGGTGCGTCTGCTCGGCATCGGCTTCGGGCGCCGGTTCCGCCGGGACCGGGGTCTGCTCGGAGGTACGGAACGCCGGTACGGACGTGCCGAAGCCTGGGGCGACCGCGGGATCGCCGGGGGGCGGTGCCGCGGGGCGACGGCGGAACCAGCCGGTGCTGTGCTCGGTGGGTTCGCGCGCGGGCGGCTCCTCCTCGACCCGTCCGAACCGGGTCCAGAAGATGGGCTCGTCGTCGTCGGCAGGAGAGAGGGGCCCGGGACGGAAGCCGTCGTTGCTCACGCGACCTCCTTTCGGCGCGGGGACCGCGCCACCTGCCGGATGCGGAGCACCGTCATGGCCGCCACGACGATGCCGGAGGCGATGACGATGACCCATGCCACCTTGCCCGTTTCCGTGGCCTCAATCACGAACGCTTGCGGCGTGCCGACCGCGTTGCCCGCTTGGGTGACGAGCGCGGCGATGGCGTCGACGGACCCGTTGGTCGTCGCCTTGGGGCTGACGTTCACGGTCACCGACTCGCCGGCATCGATCGTCACGAGCGCCGACTCGGGAACGCTGAGGCGGTTCTCGTTCGAGGTGGAGACCACGACCTTCACCTTCACCGGGTAGTCCAGGGTGTTCGTCACGGTCACCGGGAACTGGGTGTTCCGGGACGTCATGACCACGTGCTGGGCCACGGTGAGCGTGACCGCCGCGGCGCTCACCCCGTACGGCTGGAGTGCGGTGGACACGTACGCCCTCGCCTGGTCGTCGCTGTTCCACGCGGTGGACAGCACCGGCGGCAGGAACTGGGCCTTGAGAACGTCACCTGTCGTCGAGTCGCCCGCGAGGCTGGTGAAGTCGCTGATGCGTGCCGCGCCCTCGGTGATGAGCCGTTCGAGGGACGCGTTCCGGACGCTCACGGGCGCGTGGACGGCGACGCTGCCGGACCACGGCGACGTCGCGACGGTGAGGTTGCTCAGCGCGACCCGCACTTCCCACGCGTTCGCCGCGGAGTCGAGGGATGCCTCGCGCTCCGTCGTCACGACCCGTACGTTTCCCTCAGCCGGGTTGATCGCGGCGAGGAAGCTGTTGGCGCGCAGCCGCGCCAGCTCCTGGAGCGGGGTCGTCGTGTCGTCGGGCCCCGGTCCTCCCCCGAAGGCACCGGGGTCCACGCTGACGATCGTGCCGGCCGGCGAGGTGAGGCTCTGTCCCGCCGCATGCGTCTCCGTCAGGATCACGGCGGGTTTGAGCAGCGCCACGGTGGTGATGAAGCGCTGGTCGGCCTGGAGGTTCGGGGCGGCGACCAGCAGCGGGAGCGTCGCAACGTCGGGGACCTGGGCTGCTGCCAGAGTCGCGAGGTCGAGCGTCGCGGTGTCACCGGTCTCGGCCATGAGGGCGAGGTCAGGGCTCCCGTAGGGAAGCCGGTACCCGCCGGAGAGCTTGGCGAACTCGGCGAGCCAGGCGGCTGCGGCCGCTTTGCCGGTGCCTGGCGAATGCGTGGTGGTCGTGCCGACCTCGTACCCGGAGGCCATCGTCGTCACCTCGCGGAAGAGGAGCGGGTCGATCGCGTACGTGACGCCGATCGACTGGGCGTGGCGGACGAGTGTGAGGAGCCTGCCCGTGAGCTCGCCGGCGAGATGGTCGTCGGTGAGCAGCCCGCTGCCGAGGTAGGACGGGGCCGAGTTGAGCATCACGACGGAGGCTGTGGCCGCCTGTGAGGCGGGAGTGCCGACGGTGACGAACGTACGGGCGCGGCCGACGGTCTGGTACGAGGCCGACATGTCGATCGCCGCGCGGACATGGACGCCGACCAGGTACACGCCGGTCGCGGGGAAGCCGAGGTCGGTCAGCTTCGACGTGACGGAGAACGAGCTGGATGCGCCGGGTTCCCATGGCTTGGGGGACCCCGTGATCACCTGGAAGGTTCCCGGGATCGTCAGCCGAGCCCCTGTGGCCGCCGTCGGGTTCGCGGCGAGCGCGGTGGCGAGCTGAGAGCGGGTCGTGATGGGGTTCACGTCGCGCCAGGTGAGGACCTGGACCGTATAGAGCGTTGCCGTACCGGTGTTGGTGACCGTACCGGCGAGGTGCAGGACCGCGTCCGCGCCCTTACCGGTGATCTCCGAGGTCGTGAGCTTGACGTCGACAGCGGTGTCCGCGGCGTACGCGGTGGGGTGGATGGCCAGGGCCGACGCCATCACCAGCAACGCGCACGTGACCCGGAGCAGGACACCCACGATCCTGCCTCGCCGCCGCCGCGCGGCTGGTACAGGGTCAGGGCGCATCACCCGCTCATCCTACGGGCGGGAACTTTGCGCGCTGGGACCTGCAGGCGCGGGGTGCGCCGAGGACTCGGCGGATTCCGTAGACTCGCCAGACGTGTCCGACCTCTCCTTGACCCAGCAGCGCGCACTCGCCGCGCTCACGAGGCTGCCCGTGGTGGCCCGGCTGGGCAGGACGTTCGCCGCGGGCGGGTTCAGCCTGTACGTGGTGGGCGGGCCGGTGCGCGATGCGCTGTTGGGGACACGCACCGAGGACCTCGACTTCACGACGGACGCGCGTCCGGACGACATCGAGAAGCTGCTGCGCACGCTCAACCACGTGACGTGGGACATGGGCCGCGACTTCGGGACCATCGGCACGATGCTGCGCGACGGCGACAAGGCCTGGCAGGTCGAGGTCACCACGCATCGTGCCGACGCGTACGAGCCGGGCACCCGGAAGCCGGTCGTGGCGTTCGGCGACACGATCGCCGACGATCTCGTACGCCGCGACTTCACGGTCAACGCCATGGCCGTCTCGGTGGTCGACGGAACCTTCGTGGACCCGTACCACGGCCTGGACGACCTCGCCGACCACATCCTGCGCACGCCGACGTCGCCGGAGATCTCGTTCAGCGAGGACCCGTTACGGATGCTGCGCGCGGCGCGGTTCGCGGCCAGGCTCCAGCTCGCTCCCCAGCCNNGTCAACACCGGCCTCGCCGACCAGTTCATCCCCGAGCTGCCGGCGCTGCGCCTGGAGCGCGACGAGCACCATCGCCACAAGGACGTGTACGAGCACTCGCTGATCGTGCTCGACCAGGCCATCGCGCTGGAGCGCGAGCGGAACCACGAGCCGGACATCGTCAACCGGCTGGCCGCGCTGCTCCACGACATCGGCAAGCCACGTACGAGGAAGTTCGAGCCCGGCGGCAAGGTCTCGTTCCACCATCACGACGTGGTCGGCTCGAAGATGATCCGTCGCCGGCTCACGGACCTGCGCTACTCGAAGGACGTCGTCGACTCGGTGTCCTTGCTGGTGGAGCTGCACCTGCGGTTCCACGGGTACGGCGAGGGCGTGTGGACCGACTCGGCTGTACGGCGGTACGTGCGCGACGCCGGCCCCGAGCTCGAGCGTCTCCACATGCTGACGCGGAGCGACTGCACCACGCGCAACCAGGCGAAGGCCGACCGGCTGCGCAGGGCGTACGAGGAGCTGGAGTGGCGCATCGACGAGCTGTCCGCCGCCGAGGAGCTCGACGCCATGCGTCCCGACCTCGACGGCACGGAGATCATGCGCATCCTCGGGGTTGGCCCTGGCCCGGTGGTCGGCAAGGCCTACAGGTTCCTCCTGGAGCGCCGCCTCGACCGCGGCCCGGCGCCTGCCGCCGTCGCCGAGTCCGAGCTCCGCGAGTGGTGGGCCGCGGAGCAGAGCTGATCTCGCAGGCGTCGATGGGCGGACTCGAGGCAGGTCTCTAGGTCCTTGCTGAGCGCGTGATGCCCACTGAGGCGATCACGACGCAACCCATCGCGACGAGGTCCACGAGACTGAGGCGCTCGCCGAGGATGAGGAACGCAGCGAGGGCGGCGAACGCGGGTTCGAGCGACATCAGTACGGAGAAGACGCGCGTCGGGAGCGTACGGAGCGCGGTCAGCTCGAGGCTGTACGGGATCACGGAGCTCAACAGGCCGACGAGTGCGCCGAGACCGATCACCGTCGGGTTGGCGAGGGCGACCCCGTTGAGGAGGATCGCCGGTACGGCGAGGGCGATCGCGCCGAAGCCGTGCGCCACGGCGAGGCCCCCGATGCCGTCCCAGCGGCGGCCGAGGTGGGGCGAGATGACGATGTACGCGGCCCAGCCGGCGCCTGCCAACAGCGCGTAGCCGACACCGGTCCAGCTCAGGGAGGTGGGGCTGAAGCCGAGCAGGACGACACCCGTACCTCCCAGAAGGGCCCAGACGATCTCCCGTACGCCCCGGCTGGTGACCAGCGCGACCGCGAGCGGCCCGAGGAACTCGAGCGTCACCGCCAGACCGACCGGGATCCGGCTGAACGCCTGGTAGATGCACCAGTTCATCCCGGCCAGGGCGAAGGCGTAGCCGAGGACGAGGAGCCAGTCCTTGCGCGTACGTCCCCTGAGTCTGGGCCGCGACCAGAGCAGGAGCACGATCGCCGCGCTGGTCAGCCGCAGCCACACGATGCCTGTCGGGCTGGCGAGGCCGAAGAGGTGCTTGGCGATCGCGGCGCCGATCTGGACGGTGGCGATGCTGCCGAGAACGAGCCACACGGCGCCGGGACGCGCGAAGCGTGGCGCACTGCTCGTAGTCACGCGGCTCACCCTATGGCGACCCGTGAGGATGGTCTCGCCCGTCCCGCATCGCGCCGGCCGCG
>PMBM01000122.1:957-6645 GCA_003153855.1 Propionibacteriaceae bacterium | reverse complement strand
TCGGGTCGACGATCGCGACGATCCCAGCGGTTGTCTACGACCTCATCAACCAGAAGATCGACCTCACCAATGCGGCTGCCATCGCGGACTTCCTCGGCAGCATCACCACTCATGTCACGCCGGCGCTGTTCCTGGCCAACAATGTCGGCATCGCGCTGATGATCCCCTCGGCCTGGCTGGGGCTCATCATCTACGGGCAGAAGCCGCGCTGGCTGTCCTCGGTCGTCGGGGGCCTGCGCTGGAAGTGGCTGTTCAGGATCCTCGGGCTCATCCTCCTCCCGTACATCGCGCTCGAAGTCCTGACCCTCTTGGTCACCGGGGTGCCGCAGCTGACGTGGAAGCCCTACAGCCTGTTCATGATCCTGGTCGTCCTGCTCACCACGCCGTTGCAGTGCGCGGGGGAGGAGTACGGGCTGCGTGGGCTCATCAACAGGCTGGCCGGCTCGTACGGGTCGAGTCGGCGCTCCTTCTGGACCGGCGCCATCGTCTCGAGCCTGGCCTTCATGTTCCTGCACGCGGCCCAGGACATCTACCTCAACGTCTTCTACTTCTCGTTCGGGATGCTCTCCTGCTGGATGGCCTGGCGCACCGGAGGTCTGGAGGCGGGCATCGCGCTCCACGTGGTCAACAACATCACCGCGATGGCCGTCTTCCCGTTCAGCGACTTCTCGGGTGTCTTCAACCGTACGGCTGGCAGCGCCAACCCCTGGGACGTCGTCCCGCTGGGTGCCGTGATGCTCGCGAGCATGGGTTTGGTCGAATGGCAGGCGCGCAAGCAGAAGCCCGTCGCCGTGGCGGCCCCAGGGGCTGCGTACGTGGAGGGGCAGTTCGCCCCTGCTGCGGTGGGCAGCGCCTAGTATCGGCGCAGAGACAGGAAGGTCGGACATTGGGGCTCTTCGGGAACGATGACCTCGAGCATCGTGTCGCCCGGCTCGAGGCCCAGGTCGCGGCCTTGATGCCGCTGCTCGACGCCGACCGGGCACCGACCTGGCAGCAGCCGTCCGAGCCTGCGCCGTCGTCGTCGAGCGGCCCGTCGGCGCTTCCTGAGGTCGATGTCGACGTCGCCCGCATCCTGGCTCGCGGGAACAAGATCGAAGCCATCAAGCTCGCTCGCGAGAAGTACGGGCTCGGGCTCAAAGAGGCCAAGGACTACGTCGAACGGATGCCCGACTTGCGCTGACCGGCATCGCGAGATGAGCTCACATCCATTGAATGGCAGATATCGGGTCGCCGATCGCTATACGCACCGACGGTCGACCACCTGCCAGTGAATGGATGTGTGGCGGTGCTCAGACCCGACGGACGGCTTCCTTGACGAGAGCCACGACTGGCGGGCGGACGCTGAGCTCACGAACACCCAGACCGACAAGGGTGGCGGTGAGGTCGGGGTCGCTCGCGAGGTCGCCGCAGACGGCGACAGGCTTGTCGCCGAACGCCGTACAGGTCATGAAGATCAGGGCCCAGATCGCCGAGGAGGGGCGTGAGAGGTGGGCGACCCGGCCGTTGCCGCGGTCGACGGCGGTCGTGTACTGGGCGAGGTCGTTCGTGCCGATGCTCGCGAAGTCGACGAGGGGAGCGAGCTCGTCGGCGCGGAGTGCAGCGGCCGGGACCTCGACCATGATGCCGACCTCGAGGGACGGCGGGTCCGGGTTCTCGGCGAGGACGTCAGTGAGTACGGATCGTGCCCAGACGACTTCGTCGGGCTCGGTGACCATCGGGAACATGACCCTCACCGGCACCTCCCGGGCGGCCGCGACGATGCCGCGTAGCTGCTCGGCAAAGACGTCCGGGTAGCGGCGCATCGCGCGCAGCCCGCGCTCGCCCAGCATGGGGTTCGCCTCGCCCTCGGTGTCGAGGAAGGGGAGCGGCTTGTCGCCGCCGGGATCCCAGGTTCGCACGGTGATGGGGGAGCCGAGGGCCTTGCCGATCTCGATGAGGGCGGCGGCCTGCGTGGCGGCGTCGGGGGCGTCGGCGTGGTGGGCGAAGAGGATCTCTGTACGAACGAGGCCGGATCCGTCGGCACCCGCTGCGGCACCCGCCTTCGCATCTGCCAAGGAGGCGATGTTCGCCTCGACCAGCACGCGCCGGCCTGTGGTGGTGCGCGCCGGCTCGTGGGCGTGGGTCGCGGCGGCGGCGGCCTCGGAGCCACGCGACTCGGCGAGCCCACGGATCTTGTCCTGAGCCGCGGCGTCGGGGTCGATCCACAACGTGCCGGGGCCTGGGTCGAGACCGATGAGGGTGCCGTCGGCCAGGCCCTTCGCCTCGCTGCGGCCGGTCAGTACGGGGATCCCGCGCGACGAGGCGACGATCACGCCGTGGCCGGTGGAACCGCCAGTCGTGGTCACCACCCCGAGAGTCGTCGCGGGGTCGAGGCTCGCGGCCGTGGCCGCGTCGAGCTCGTCGACGACGAGGATGTGCGGGGTGTCGGATGCGGTGTGGCCAGTTGTCACGGCTCGGTTGGGAGGGGTGTGTCCGGGTGCGGCTGCCTCTTCGTGCGTCGCTGCCATCACAGCCAGGAGGACCTGCCGCTCCAGGCTGCGGATGTCCTGGCCGCGCTCGCGGAGGTACGGGTCGGTGAGGGCGTCGAAGTCCGCGGCGACGGCGGCGAATCGAGCACGAACTGCGTCGACGGCGGACGTCCCGGAACCGCTGTCTGCGGCGAGCCCCTCCGCAAGATCGGGGTCGCCGAGCAAGGCCTCCTGCGCCTCGAAGATCCCTCGTTGGGAGCCGACGGTCGTGGCCAGCTTGGCCAGGTGAGCAGCCACCGAGGCCACCGCGGACGCGATACGGGACGTCTCCTCGGCGGGAGTGCCGGCCGAGTACCCGGCGGTGTCGACGTCGCCGCCCAGCACGAGAGCGGGTGCGAGCACCACCTGGCGACCCGTACGTGACGGATCGGCGATGTCTGAAGGGTCCGGACCTGTCGCAGTCGGATCGGCGGGAGCGGGTCCGCCCGCAACCGGCTCAGTCGACTCGCCGAAGTCGGTGGCGGCCAGCGCGAGGAACCTCTCGCGGGCCGCCGCGGCCTCCGGACCCGAGAACGTGGCGGAGAGCGTATGGCCCTTGAGGAGCCCGAGGGTTGCGACCTTGCCGACGCTACGAGCATCAGCCGGACCTTTGCCGAGCGTGGCGTTGCGCAGCAGGACAGTCGCGTCCAGCCCGCGAAGGCCAGACACGAGTGCTGCCGCGGGACGCGCGTGGAGACCGTGAGGGTTCCGTACGACGATCTCGGTCGTCAGCCCCTCGCCGTCGGACGGCGGGGGCAACGGAGCGCTCAGCCTGCCGTCACCAGGTTGATCGGACGACTCGCCGAGGTGCTCGACCTTGGCCGCCAGGCCACCTTCGGCTTCGGCGGCGACCTCGGCCAGCGTGGCGCCGGTGCTGGCGGTCACGATCGCAGCGACGAGCCCCTCGACGAGCGGAGCGGGTGAGATCCGTACCCGCTCCGCCATCTNNGTGAGCGCCTCGGCGATCGCCGCCGCGTCCGTACCGAACGTTGTCTCGTCCAGTCCAGCCGCAACCCGGATCGCCGGACGCGCCTCCGCCGGGACCATCTCCTCGGCCAGCCCGACGGCGGCATCGGCGAGCGCTCGACTGTGCGAGACGACGACGATGCCGATCATCGGATCAGGCGAGCGTTCTCGCCGCGGCCTCGATGAGCATCGTCACGCTGGTCGCACCAGGGTCCTGGGTGCCAGCGCTGCGCTCTCCGAGGTACGACGCTCGGCCCTTGCGTGCCACGAGAGGGGTCGTCCCGTCTCGCCCTTCGGCACAGGCCTTGGCCGCCGCATCGAGCGCCGCCTGGGTGCCCTCACCGACAGCTGCGTCGTACGCAGCCAGCGCCGGTGTGAGCGCATCGACCATCGTCTTGTCCCCGACCTCGGCCTTGCCGCGCTGGATGATCCCCTCGAGCCCGGCCCGCAACGCGGCACCGATGCCTTCCGCGGAGTCCTCCGCCGGCCACGCTCCACCGACACGCATCAGGAACGTCCCGTACAACGGACCGCTCGCGCCACCGACCGTGGAGACCAGAGTCATGCCGGCCTTCTTGAGGAACGCCCCTGAGTCGGGGAAGTCGGCAGCCGCCAGGGCGGCCACTGCCTTCATCCCGCGATCCATGTTCGACCCATGATCGGCATCCCCGATCTGACGGTCGAGGTCGGTGAGCATGTCGGCGTTGTCGTGGATCTGCTCCGCGAAGTCCGCCATCCAGGCGCCACCCTTGTCAGCCCCCATCAGCACCCCCACCGCAGACCAGGCGTGTTCACCGGCGCGTCCCAGAGCTTGACGAGGTCGTCGTCAGCCTTGAGCAGCGTCACCGAACAACCGGCCATGTCGAGGGAGGTCATGTAGTTGCCGACCAGGCAGCGGGCGATCGGGATGCCGGCCTTGCCGAGGATCTTCGCGACCTCGTTGTACATGAGGTACAGCTCGATGAGAGGCGTGCCTCCCAGGCCGTTCATGAACGCGATCACCGGCGAGCCGGTGTAGTCGATGTCGGACAGGATCGGCTCGAGGAGCATCGCGGCGATGTCCTTCGCAGGAGCGATCGGCATGCGGGTGCGGCCGGGCTCGCCATGGATGCCGACGCCGACCTCCATCTCGTTGTCGCCGATGTCGAACGTGGGCTTGCCCGCGGCCGGAACCGTACAGCTCGTGAGCGCCATGCCCATCGAGCGGCCCTGACCGTTGATCTTCTTGGCGAGCTCGACGATCGCGTCCAGGTTGCGACCCTCTTCGGCTGCCGCGCCGACGATCTTCTCGAGCAGGACGGTCACGCCCACGCCACGACGACCGGCGGTCCACAGGGAGTCCTTGACGGCGACGTCGTCGTCGGTGACGACTGACTCGACCCGTACACCGGAGTCTGCGGCGGCCATCTCGGCGGCCATCTCGAAGTTCATGACGTCGCCCGTGTAGTTCTTCACGATGTGAAGGACTCCGGCGCCGCCGTCGACGGCCACCGTGGCAGCCATCATCTGGTCAGGGACAGGTGAGGTGAACACTTCGCCACAGCAGGCGGCGTCGAGCATCCCCATGCCCACGAAACCACCGTGCATCGGCTCATGTCCGGAGCCGCCACCAGAGATCAGGCCGACCTTGCCGGAGACCGGCGCGTCCTTGCGGTAGATGATCTTGTTCTCGTGGTCGACCCGTACTCGGTCGGAATGTGCGGCCTCGACTCCCAGTAGGGACTCGGCGACGACGTCTGCGGCGTCATTAATGAGCTTCTTCATGAGCGCGATCCTTGCACCCAGATGCACGCTTGTCAGCGGGTGCGCACAAGCGTTCACTCGCGGCCCCAATCGGCGCGCATCCGTCACTCTGGCAAGGAAGTCGACCGAGGGGACCAGGGGTCTTGCCATCGCGCGGAGAAGGCTGACAGCCCGACCACAGGTACTCTTGCCCGATGGTCACTCTCGCCCTTGACGCCGACCCGGGTTCGCTCTTCGCGACCCTCGAGCCGCTGTTGGCGCGGGTCTCCAAGCCGATCCAGTACGTCGGCGGTGAGCACAACTCCGTACTGAAGGCCTGGTCCGACGTCGAGGTCCGGTGGTGCCTCATGTACCCCGACGCGTACGAGGTCGGCCAGCCGAACCAGGGCGTCGCGATCCTGTACGAGATCCTCAACGAGCTGGACTGGGTCGTCGCCGAGCGCACGTACGCCATCTGGCCCGACCTGGCCGC
>PMBM01000122.1:0-888 GCA_003153855.1 Propionibacteriaceae bacterium | reverse complement strand
GCGGTGCTGGGCGACGGCGAAGAGGCCGTCATCCGCATCTCCGAGATCGTGCGCGAGTGGAAGGCCCAGGGCCGGCCGGGCGGACGGCCCGAGCTGCTCGTACGGCTCGCACGTGACGGCGGCGTGTACGTGCCGAGCCTGTACGAGGTCGACTACCTCCCAGACGGCCAGATCCGCCACGTCGCGCCGACACGGGGAGACATCCCGTTCCGGGTCGCGAAGCACACGCTCACCAACCTCGACGAGTGGCCGTACCCGAAGGCCCCCCTCGTACCGCTCGCCGAGACCGTGCACGAGCGCTACTCCGTGGAGATCTTCCGCGGCTGCACCCGCGGNNTTCTGCCAGGCCGGCATGATCACCCGACCTGTACGCGAGCGCAGCATCGAGACGATCGGCGCGATGGTCGAGCACGGGCTCCGCGCCACGGGGCTCGAGGAGGTCGGGCTGCTGAGCCTGTCGAGCGCCGACCACTCCGAGATCGCGGAGGTCACCAAGCAGCTCGCCGACCGCTACGAGGACACCAACATCTCCCTGTCGCTCCCGTCGACCCGCGTCGACGCGTTCAACATCGACCTCGCGAACGAGCTGTCGCGCAACGGTCGCCGCTCCGGCCTGACGTTCGCGCCGGAGGGCGGGTCCGAGCGGCTGCGGCGAGTGATCAACAAGAACGTGTCCTCCGACGACCTCATTGCGACGGTGACGGCCGCGTTCAGCGCCGGCTGGCGTCAGGTGAAGCTCTACTTCATGTGCGGCCTGCCCACCGAGACCGACGAGGACGTGCTCGGCATCGCCGAGCTCGCCAAGCGCGTGATCCAAGCCGGTCGTACGGCATCGGGCACGCGCGACATTCGCTGCACGGTCTCGATCGGCGGCTTCGTGCCCAAGCC
>PMBM01000083.1:534-3812 GCA_003153855.1 Propionibacteriaceae bacterium | reverse complement strand
TCCTCGTGGTAGTCGATCGCCACGTCGGCCCCCAGTGCCCGGCACTGCTCGAGCTTCTCGGCCGTACCGGCGGTGGTGAGTACGCGACCGCCGCGTGCGGCGACGTACTGGATGGCGAACGCGCCGATCCCACCCGTACCGCCGTGGACGAGCAAGGACTCGCCGTCGACGTAGCCGACGCGATCCAGGTTCGACACCACAGTCGCCGCGACCTCGAGCAGACCGGCCGCGGTGACGAGGTCCACCCCGCGCGGCGGACGACAGCACTGGCCGGCCGGGACGACGGCGAGCTCCGCATAGCCCCCACCTGCGAGCAGCGCAACGACCTGGTCGTCGACCTCCCAGTCGGTGACGCCCTCGCCCAGGGCCTCGACCCGACCGGACACCTCGAGCCCGATGACGTCCGAGATCCCGGGGGGCGGCGGGTAGAAGCCCTGCCGCTGGAGGAGGTCGGCACGGTTGACCCCCGCCGCTGACACTCGTACGAGCAGCTCGCCCTGTCCAGGGACGAGGTCGGGGACCTCGGCGATCGTGAGCTGTTCGGGACCACCCGGTTCTGTGACGACAACGGCGCGCATAGCCACAGCCTTCCACAGCAGACCGCGCCGAGCGGCTCCCTCGGGACCAGTAGGATTGCTGGCACCGGCCGGGGACGCCGGCTGGCGAGGTCGCATAGTGGTCTAGTGCAGCCGCCTTGAAAGCGGCCAGGCGGAGACGTCTCGTGGGTTCAAATCCCACCCTCGCCGCAGTTGAGGAGGGATGAGGTGACGACACACGTGCTGCGGCCTGCGCCGCCGCTGCGGTCCTACCTTGTCGCGGCCGTCCTCGCTTTCCTCGGCGCCGCCATGGTCCTCGGGTCCGGCTTCGGCAGGAACCTCTGGTTCCTCGTGTTCGGCGCCCTCGTCCTCGCGGACGGGTTGGCACTGGTCCTGGTGACGACGATCAGCGCGCGCCGTGCCCGGGTCGCCGTCGACCTCGACGAGATCGGCTATGTCGTCCACAGCCGTGAGGGCGACGTCCATGGGACCTGGGACCAGGTCACGCGCGTGACGCGCTCGGCCGACGGCACCCAGCTCGTGTTCCACCAAGGCGACGAGCGACGCCTCGTACTGATCGGACGCGAGGTCACGTCGCTCGAGTCGGACGTGGCGCGCTACCTCGACAAGAACCGCGGGTACGGGAGCGTGCTCGGGCAGTAGCAGGCGCTGCGCTACTTGATGAGGCCTGCCTGGCTCAGGGTGTAGCCGGCACCGACCGCGAGCGGCACGCAGACGACGAAGCTCAGGACGAACACCAGGACCCCGCCGGCGATGCGCTGTCCCCGGGTGACGACGTGCGGGCGCAGCGAGATGTACGTGGCGAGGATGATCCCGATGATCATGATCCCGAGGATCGCGCAGAGGACCGCGATGCCCAGGAGCGTGATCGGGCTGGTCATGAGTGCCTTGGCGAAGGCGGGCTCGTACACGAGGTAGCCGATGATGGCGAGGACGAAGACGAAGAAGATGAGGGTCATGACCCCGTCGAACCAGCGCCTGGCCTTGAGGAACCCGAGACCGGGGATGATCGTCCCGGCGATCGTCCAGCCCACAGCGCCGGGGAACGACACGACGTCGCCGGGCTCGTCGGCCACCGGCTCCGGCTCCGCGCGGCGCGCGCCCGGTGCCTCCTGCACCGCTGCTTGCGATGCCGGTGCCAGGTGCTGCACCGGTGCCTGGTCGGGCGCTGGTGCCAGTTGCTGCTCCGGTGCTCGGTACAGGTCTGCCAGGTGGTCCTGCGGCGCCGAGGGCTGGGCCGTCGTGAGCGGTTGCTCTGCTGCGCGGTAGAGGGCTGCCGGAGGGGCTTCTGGTGCCGGGGGTTGCGCAGGGGCCAGTGGCTCCTGGGGGGCTCGGTACAGCGCGTCCAGGTGCGTATCCGGTGCCTTGTCGAGCGCGGGTGCGAAGGCTCCCGCTGGCTCTGGGAAAGGCGCTGGTGGGAGGTACGACTCCTGTGCGCGTTGCGGCGCCGGTGGCAGGTACGGGTCTTGCGCCCGGTTCGGCACCGGTTCCGCGTACGGCTCTACTGCCCGCTGCGGCACTGGGTCCTCGCCCGGCCCTGCCTGGTAGGGCTCCGTCATGCCAACCTCCCTGGGGAACTGCCCGTCATCGTAACGGGCCCGGGTGTGAGGCAGGCGGGCGCCTGTGATTACCTCAACCCAGTTGGTGACCCGTGCCGGGGACCGGTAGCATTCCCACGGCATTGGAGGCGTCGCCTAGTACGGTCTATGGCGCCCGCCTGCTAAGCGGGTTTGGGACACAAATCCCATCGCGAGTTCAAATCTCGCCGCCTCCGCCAACGGTCCTCGACCAACGCAAGAGCCCCCGGTACCTACCGGGGGCTCTTGCGTTGGTGGACCATCAGGCCTTGTGGGCGGCGATTCGGGCCTTGAGCTTGTCGAGCTGTTCGTGCAGCTCGACCGGAGCGTGGTCGCCGAACTGCGCGAAGTACTCGGCCGTCACGTCGGCCTCCGCCGACCATGCAGCGTCGTCGAACGCGAACAGCTTGGCGACCTGGTCGACCGTCATGTCGAGACCGTCGAGGTTCAGGTCCTCGTGGGCAGGGATGCGGCCGCTGATCGCGTCGATGGCGCCGACCTCGCCGTTGACCCGTCGCAGCGCCCACTCGATGGGGCGGCTGTTCTCGCCGAATCCGGGCCACAGGTAGGAGCCGTCGGCGTCCTTTCGGAACCAGTTCACCTGGAAGATGCGCGGCGCGTGAGAGCCCAGCGCCTTCCCGACCTCGAGCCAGTGCGCCCAGTAGTCGGCNNTAGCCGCAGAACGGCAGCATGGCGAAGGGGTCGCGACGCAGCGCGCCGACGGTGCCTTCGGCAGCGGCCGTCTGCTCCGAGGCGACCGTCGCGCCGACGAAGACGCCGTGCTCCCAGTCGTACGACTCGCTGATGAGCGGGACGTTCGTCGCCCGGCGCCCGCCGAACAGGATCACGTCGATCGGGACGCCGGCCGGGTCCTCCCAGTCGTCGGCGATGGACGAGGCCTGGTCCGCGCGGACCGTGAAGCGGCTGTTCGGGTGAGCGGCCGGTGTCGGCGACCCGGGTGCCCAGTCCTTGCCTGTCCAGTCGATGAGGTGCGCGGGGGTCTCGTCGGTCATGCCCTCCCACCACACGTCGCCGTCGTCCGTGAGTGCGACGTTGGTGAAGATCGTGTCGTGGTCGAGCGCGAGCAGGGCGGTCGGGTTCGTCTTGAGCGACGTGAACGGGGCGACGCCGAAGAAGCCGGCCT
>PMBM01000083.1:0-448 GCA_003153855.1 Propionibacteriaceae bacterium | reverse complement strand
GATCTCGCGGGTCTCGGGGAAGTGGGTGATGTACTTGTCGTCGCTGCACGGCCACGCGAGGTCCTCGCGGGCGTTGCCGTCGGCGTCGACCAGCGGGTAGCCGACGGAGTGCACTGCGGGGACCCAGTCGCCGGTGTCGGCGATGAGCTGGAGCGCCGGGGTGCCGATGCGGGTCATGATGCGCATGTTGACGACCACGTACGCGCTGTCGGTGATCTCGACGCCGAGGCGCGAGATGTTGCCGCCGAGGGGGCCCATGGAGAACGGGATCACGTACATGGTGCGACCGCGCATCGAGCCTGCGAAGACGCCCTTGAGCGTCTCGCGCATCTCGGCGGGGGCGGCCCAGTTGTTCGTGGGGCCGGCGTCGTCCTGGGAACGGCTGGCGATGAACGTCAGGTGCTCGGTGCGCGCCACGTCGGTCGGGTGGCTGCGGTGCAGCGTGCAG
>PMBM01000049.1 GCA_003153855.1 Propionibacteriaceae bacterium | reverse complement strand
GCGTTCGAGCCGGCGATCAGCTCGTCCAGGCGCGCGACCGTGTCGGCGTCGGGATCCTGGGCGCGCCAGCTCAGGGCAGCGTCGGTCAGCGTGGTCATGTCAGTCCTCGTCAGTGGGTCTCGGTGTCGCGTACGTCCAGCTGCCCCTCAGCGTCGGCATCCTCGTCGTCGTCCCAGGACCCGACGAGGTGGTTGGCGCCCTGAGGGGTGTCCTCGTCGTCGACCTCTTCGAAGAGGAGGGTACGGGGATCGGTGACCTCGCGGCGCAGCGAGTCGACGGCCAGGTAGACGAACGCCAGACCGACCCCGACCCAGATGAACAGCTGGCCGGTCCCTGAGTACGCCTTCAGTGAGGTGCCGTACGCAACGACCACCAGCACGATCCCGAGCAGCAGGGCGAACCCGGCCGGTCCGAACACGCTGGCGAAGACCTTGGGGGAGCGGAGCCAGAGCCGCCGGGTCCACGTCATCTCGACGATTCCGACGAGAACGGCACCCGCCATGGGCAGCTGCGCCAGGTCGAGAAGGGTGTTCTGGGTGGGGGTCTGCTGGGGCCAGCCCGCGACCACCATCCAGAACCCCAGCCCCACGAGGACAAGGGCCAAGGCGACAGCCGCGATCAGACTTGGTCGAGTGCGCACCAGCGCAGGATACGCATGGAACTCATGCCAGGATGAGTCGCGTGACACGAGTCGTGATTATCGGTGGTGGGCCTGGCGGCTACGAGGCGGCGCTCGTCGCGTCCCAGCTGGGCGGCGAGGTCACCCTCATCGACCGCGACGGGCTCGGTGGCGCTGCCGTACTGACTGACTGCGTACCCTCCAAGACGCTCATCGCGACGGCCGAGGTGATGACCTCCATGCAGTCGGCCACGGAGCTCGGACTGACCATCGGCGGTGGCACCGTCCAGCACGCGATCAACGTCAACCTCGGCCTGGTCAACCGGCGCGTCCTCGAGCTGGCGCGGGCGCAGTCGGCGGACATCGCGCACAACCTCGGGGCCAGCGGCGTACAGGTCCTGTCGGGCACCGGACGCCTCGACGGCCCGAATGCGGTCGTGGCGACCGTCGGGGGAGTCGAGCAGCGGCTCGATGCCGAGGTGATCCTGCTGGCGACTGGCACACGTCCGCGCGAGCTCCCCGACGCGCCGCCGGACGGGGAGCGGATCCTGACCTGGAAGCAGGTGTACGGACTCGAGCGCGTCCCCGAGCACCTCGTCGTCGTGGGATCGGGCGTCACCGGTGCCGAGTTCGCCAGCGCGTACAACGCGCTCGGCTCCAAGGTCACCCTCGTCTCGAGCCGGGAGATGGTTCTGCCCGGCCAGGACGAGGAGGCGGCCCGTGTCCTCCAGGACGTCTTCACGCGGCGTGGGGTGGACGTGCGTGCGCGATCGCGAGCCACGGCCGTACGGCGCGAGGGTGACGGCGTCGTCGTCACGCTGGCGTCCGGAGAGACCATCGAGGCGTCCCACTGCCTGATGGCCGTCGGAGCGGTGCCCAACACGGAGAACCTCGGTCTCGAGACCGCGAACATCGCCACGGTCAGGGGCTACATCACGGTCGACAGGGTGTCGCGTACGAACGCGCGTGGCGTGTACGCGGCCGGCGACGTCACCGGCGTCTTCGCACTCGCCTCGGTGGCGGCCATGCAGGGCCGCATCGCCATGTGGCACTCGCTGGGCGACGCCGTCACGCCGCTGGACCTCCAGCGGGTCTCGTCCAACGTCTTCACCTCACCCGAGATCGCGACCGTCGGGGTGACGCAGGAACAGGTCGAGGCGGGGCTGTCCACGGCGGTGGGCGCCATGGTCCCGTTGCGCGGCAACGCGCGAGCCAAGATGCAGAACATCACGGAGGGCTTCGTGAAGCTGTTCTGCCTGCCGATCACGGGGATCATCGTGGGTGGCGTCGTCGTTGCGCCCCACGCCAGCGAGCTGATCCACGCGATCGCCGTCGCGGTCGCCGAGCGGATCACGGTCGAGAGCTTCTCGCACGACTTCACCGTGTACCCGTCGATCTCCGGCTCGATCGCCGAAGCCGCCCGCCGCCTCCACGGCCACGCCGAGGAGCACTCGATCACGGTGTAGTGGTGCCGGTCCGGGAGGTCGGTTTATCAAGGGATGTAGGGAACTCGTCACATCCCATGGCAGATTTGCCGTGGTACGTGCAGACATCCCTACAGCCCTTGGTAAACCGACAGGGGTCGGCTCGGCTGGCCGTTCCACCACATACATGGCGGAGGCTCGTACAGCGCCCCGTTGGGCCGCCCTCCGTGACACACCCGGCTCCGCCGCTCATGTCCTCAGGGAACGGCCCGGTCAGCCCTCCATCTCGTACAGCTCCGCGGTCGCGGCGTCGACGGGGCTGACATCGGGGCGGAGGGCCCTCAGTACAGGCTGCCGCAGCGTTCCGTTCTCGGTGACCGAGAGGTAGCGGATCTGTACGCACAGCATGGGTTCCACCCACGTCGTACGTCGCACCTCGGGACCCGTCGGCATCGGGTCGAACGGGCAGGTCGGGCGCTCGATCTCGCGCAGCACCTTCAGCAGGTCGTCCCGGGACGCGTGCCCGAGCCCCGATCCCACGCGCGCCAGAGGGTAGAGCACCGGGTGCTCCTCGAAGGTCGCCTCGTCGGCCGCATGCCCGACCCACACCGACCCCAGGCGTCCCGGGGACTCGGTCTCGGGCACCCAGCCGCCGATGACACCGACGAGCTCGATCCGGTGCGGCACCTTGACCCACGCCTCGGACCTCGCGCCCGGTACGTACGGGGACTCACGTCGCTTGCTCACCACACCTTCGAGCTCTGCCGCCTTCGTCGCGTGCGCCAGTGCGAGGCCGTCGTCGTGCTGCTCCGACACCTGCCACACGGCGCGCCCGCGATGGAGCCGCGTGGCGCCGGGGACGTCCAGCTCGTCGAGCAGCCGCCGCCGCTCGGACAGGGGGCGACGGATGATGTCGTGGCCGCCCACGCGCAACAGGTCGAAGATCATGTACGTCACGGGCTTGGTCTGGGCGAGCTTCGCGGTGCGACCGGGATCCCGGACGTGCATGCGCGAGGCGATGGCCTGCAACGTGGGTCGCCCAGAACCGTCGAGAGCGATCACCTCGCCGTCGAACATCACACCGTCCGGCAGGTCACCGACGGTCGCGACGATCTCCGGGTACGCGGCGGTGACGTCGATCTCCGTACGGTTCGTCAGCCGTACAGCGCCGTCACGCGTCTCCGCGAGCAGCCGGACGCCGTCCCACTTGACCTCGTGCACCCACTGGTCCCCGGCTGGCGGGACACCTGGCGGATTCGCCGGTGTCGCCAGCATGGGGCGCATCAGACGTCGACGATCTCGCAGAGCACCCCGCCGGACGACACAGTCTCTCCGGCCTTCGCGACCAGGTTCGTCACCTTGCCGGAACGGTGGGCGTTGAGCGGCTGCTCCATCTTCATGGCTTCGATGACGACGATGAGGTCACCCTCGGAGACCTCGTCGCCCTCGGCCACGGCGACCTTGACGATCGTGCCCTGCATCGGCGACGCGAGCGAGTTCCCGGACGCCTCGGCGACCTTGTGGGCGCCACGCTGGCGACGGACGGGCTTCTTGACCGACGACGGCTTCGTGCCGCCCCCGATCTCGGCGGGCATCCGCACCTCGAGCCGACGTCCGTTGACCTCCACGACCACCGTCGTGAGTGCCGGCGGCTCGTCGGACTCGCCCAGGACGCCCTCGTACGCGGGAAGGTTCCCCGAGAACTCGGTCTCGATCCAGCGGGTGTGGACGCCGAACTTCCCGTCCGCGGCGGTGTACGCGGGGTCGTTGAGCACGGCCTGGTGGAACGGCACCACCGTGGGCATCCCCTCGACCTTGATCTCGCGCAGCGCACGCCTCGAACGCGCCAGCGCGTTCTGGCGGTCCGAACCGGTCACGATCACCTTGGCGATCAGCGAGTCGAACGCCCCGGGCACGGTCATGCCCGCGTGGTAGCCCTCGTCGACGCGCACGCCGGGTCCGGTCGGCGGCTGCCAGGCGACGAGGGTGCCGGGAGCCGGCATGAAGTTGCGGCCCGGGTCCTCGGCGTTGATGCGGAACTCGATCGAGTGGCCGTTGATGACCGGGTCGTCGAAGCCCAGCGCCTCGCCGTTGGCGATGCGGAACATCTGGAGTACGAGGTCGAGGCCGGTGACCTCCTCGGACACCGGGTGCTCCACCTGGAGACGGGTGTTCACCTCGAGGAAGCTGATCGTGCCGTCGAGCCCGACGAGGAACTCGCAGGTGCCGGCACCGACGTAGCCGGCCTCCGTGAGGATGGCCTTGCTCGACTCGTACAGCTGCGTCAGCTGCTCGGGCGTCAGGAACGGCGCCGGAGCCTCCTCGACCAGCTTCTGGTGGCGGCGCTGCAGGGAGCAGTCACGGGTCGACACGACGACGACGTTGCCGTGCTGGTCNNGTCGCCGACTCGAACAGCTCGGGGATCTCCTCCATGTTCCGGGCGACCTTGAGTCCACGACCGCCGCCGCCGAAAGCAGCCTTGATCGCGATCGGGAGCCCAAACTCTGAAGCGAACGCTGTCACCTCCGACGCGTCGGCCACGGGGTCCGCAGTTCCCGGTACGAGGGGTGCGCCGACCTTCTGGGCGATGTGACGGGCCTTGACCTTGTCGCCGAGCGCGTCGATGGCGGCGGGCGGCGGTCCGATCCAGGTGAGGCCGGCGTCGATGACGGCCTGGGCGAAGCCGGCGTTCTCCGCGAGGAAGCCGTAGCCGGGATGTACGGCGTCAGCGCCCGAGCGTGCAGCGATGTCGAGGAGCTTGGCGACGTCGAGGTACGTCTCGGCCGGAGTGGCGCCGAACAGGGCGAAGGACTCGTCCGCCAGCTTCACGAAGAGCGAGTCGGCGTCGGAGTCCGCGTAGACGGCCACACTGGCCAGTCCCGCATCGGCCGCAGCCCGGATGACCCGGACGGCGATCTCGCCCCGGTTGGCGATGAGGACCTTGCGGATGGCCACTGGCCTACCTCCTGTGTGCAGCGTTGCGTGACGCAGTCTAGGGGGATCGGGACAGGGGCGCGGCGCGTTGACGCCACTTCCGTCGTAGAGCCGCGAGGAGGTAGGAAGATGGCGGGCGTGACCAAGATTCGTACGCGCGCATGGCAGAAGGGCGAGGTCGTCAGCGACGGCTTTCCCCTTGCCGACCTCGACGGCTGGCTTGCCAAGAAGGACACGCTCGTCTGGGCGGACCTGTGTTCCGGAGACACCGACGAGCTCAGCCAGCTCGCCGAGGAGCTGGGCCTTTCCCCGCTCGCGGTGGAGGATGCGACGGCAGAGGGCGAACGGGTGAAGCTCGCGCGCCATCCCGGCCATCTGTTCGTCACGTGCTACTCGACGGTGTTCGACAACGACCTGGCGCTGTCGCACAGGTCCCGCCTGGTCACGAGCCAGGTCTCGGTCTTCGTCATGCCGCAGGGTCTCGTCACCGTCCGCAAGGACGACAACTTCGACATCGAGACGGTCATCCGGCACTGGGAGGACGACAGCAGCCTGCTGGCGCAGGGCGTGCTCGGGCTGCTCCACGGTCTGCTCGACGAGGTCGTCGACTCCCACTTCGAAGCGGTCCAGCATCTCGACGACGCCATCGAGGACGTCGAGGGTGAGCTGTTCGAGAGCGGCTCGATGCTGGGCAAGCAGGAAGTGATCTACCGGCTGCGTCGCGAGGTCGTCGAGCTGCGCCGGGTCGTACTGCCGATGCGCGAGGTCGTGCTGGGTCTCAACCGGCGCCGGGAGGTGAAGGCGGAAGAGGACCAGGAGCAGCAGAACGGGCAGAACGGGCAGTCGTCGGCCCCGACGATCTCGGGCACCTCTCTGGACGGCTGGTACGACGACCTCTACGACCACACGTTGCGTGCCGCGGAGTGGACCGAGTCCTTGAGGGACATGATCAGCAGCCTGTTCGAGACGAACCTCTCCCTCCAGGACGCCCGCCTCAACACGATCATGAAGAAGCTGGCCGGCTGGGCGGCGATCATCGCCGTACCGACCGCTGTCACCGGCTGGTTCGGACAGAACGTGCCCTACACCGGCTTCGGCCAGCCGTACGGCGTCTGGATGAGCCTCGGCATGATCGTCCTCGGCAGCCTCGCCCTGTACATGGTGTTCCGGAAGTACGACTGGATCTAGCCTGGCTCAGGCTGGGTCGCGCTGTGGCTCAGGTGGTGTACCTGGCTTTGG
>PMBM01000199.1:2005-2614 GCA_003153855.1 Propionibacteriaceae bacterium | reverse complement strand
GGCGTCCGCGGCGCGTTGCTGCGGCGTCTCCCGTAGGACCAGACGGTCCTTGGTGTCTTTCGCCGATCGGTAGCGCCGGTCGGCCACCGCCTGCACCATGTTCTGCAGCCGTTGACCCGCGACCACGGGCAAACTCCCGCCGAACTCGATCGACCCGTCGCTCTCCGGCCCGAACCACAGCTTCCGTCGGCTCCGCGCCCGTACATCGCGTTCGGCCAGCTTCGCGGCCCGCTCCTCCGCGGAGTCGCACCTGTCGGGAGCGACCTGGTGCAGGATCCGTTCGGTCATGGTGCGCAGCTTCTCCGCCGGGGTGTGCTGCGCTTCGGTCAGGATCAGCCGCTCCGCGTCGGCGCGCTGCCCGGGGTCGAGGCTGCTCGGCAACCCGTCCAACGCCTCACCGATCGCCGTCGCCTGACCCACACTGATCCGACCAGCCGCTGCCGCATCCCGAACCACAGGCCGTCGCTCCAACCCGCGGGCCGCCCACACCACACCGGACGCTTCCCGGGGAGTCTCCTGCCCGGATCGGGCCATCCAGTCCACGAGCCGGGTATGGCGGGCACGCATCGCAGACCCGGCATCGTCAGCCTCGGCCACCAGCACAGACGT
>PMBM01000199.1:0-1974 GCA_003153855.1 Propionibacteriaceae bacterium | reverse complement strand
ACACTAAACGAACACACTGACAAAAAGGATGAGACGGATCCCCGGCCAGCGGCCACGAACAAGGCCAGGGTCGCAGAATCCCGAACCCCGCGTCAGAACCGGCGAAGCGACTCGATGCGGGCCGAGGCCCGCGTGGGGAACGGCGAGCGGCGCTCGCTCATCCCGGCACGGTCCTAGCGTGCGCCGACATCGTGTCAGCAGCCCTGCTGACGGTCCGTCAGCGGCGCCAGGGCTCATCCCGGCACGGTCTTAGCGCGCAGCGACCGGCATCGTGTCAGCAGCCCGGCTGACGGTCCGTCAGCGGCGCCAGGGCTCACCCCGGCATGGTCCAGCTCGTACAGCGACCCGCGCCGTGTCGGCAGCCCAGACTCACGGTTCCGTNNCAGACTCACGGTTCCGTCAGCGGCGCCGGCTCACCACGGCACGGTCCTATGCGAACAGCGACCCGCGCCGTCTCGGCAGCCCAGGCTCACGGTCCGTCAGCGGCGCCAGCCACCGGAGCGCCCGCCGGGACGCTGGCCCGTACGCGGACGGCGGTGAAGCACCGGCGGGGCGACGAGCGTCGCGTACTGCTGCTCCGACACGGGGTCGCCCGTAGTGCCCGGGCCGACGATCTCGGTCACTCGGGGATCGTCGGGCGTCATCTCGACGAAGTCCGCCTTCACGCCCGCCTGCTGGGCGAGCATGGCGACCTGCCGGCGCTGGTGGCGCAGCAGGAGGGTGACGACGATGCCGTCCTCGCCNNTCCGTCGCGACGAGCACCGGGAGGCGTCCGTCCTTGAAGGCCGCCAGCACGCGGGCGCGAGCGCCCTGGGTGAGGCCGCCGTGCAGAGCACCGGCGAGCACGCCCGACTCGCGGAAACGTTCGGCGATGCGCTCAGCGCCCTGCTGCGTACGGGCGAAGACGAGCGTACGGCCGCCGCGGCTGGCCACCCGGTTCGACATGTCGTTCTTGTGGTGCGGCGCGATGAGCCAGAACACGTGACGCATCGTCGAGATCGACGCCTGGTCGGAGTCGACCTCGTGGTGTACCGGGTCGTGCATGTAGCGCTTGACCAGGTTGTCGACCGCGCCGTCGAGGGTCGCGGAGAACAGCAGGCGCTGCCCGTCGGCGGGGGTCTCGTCGACGATTCGGGTGACGGCCGGCCAGAAGCCGAGGTCGGCCATGTGGTCGGCCTCGTCGAGGACGGTCACCTCGACGGACGCCAGCGACGCGGCGCCCTGGTCGAGGAGGTCGACGAGGCGGCCCGGGGTGGCGACGACGATGTCGACGCCACGCTCGAAGGCGCGCAGCTGCGGTCCGTACGGCATGCCGCCGGCGACGAGCGTCACGTCCAGGCCGGTGGCCCTGGCGAGGGGCGCCAGCACGTCGGCGACCTGCATCGCGAGCTCTCGGGTCGGTACGAGCACGAGGCCGCGTACGCCCATCGCGCGCTTGGACGCGAGGCGGGTGAGCATCGGGAGTCCGAAGCCGAGGGTCTTGCCGGAGCCGGTACGACCGCGACCGAGCACGTCCTTGCCGGCCATCGCGTCGGGGATCGTCGCCGCCTGGATCGGGAACGGCTCGGTGATGCCCATGCCGTTGAGCACGGCGGTCAGCTCTGACGGCACGCCGAGGTCGGCGAAGCCCGTGCTGGTCGACGCCACGGCCTTCACCTCAGGAGCTGTCCACTCCATCTGGTCCGCATTGGGCTCGCTGTTCCGCTGCCTGTCGGCTCCACGACCGTGGTCGTTGAACGAACGCCCGCGGTCCATGCCGGGCCTGCGGTCCTCCCACGGGCGGTCAGGACGTTGCGGCCGATCGCGACGGGTGTCGTCGCCGCGGTAGCCGGGGCGGTCGCCGGTGGAGCGAGGACGGTCGCTCCCCGAACGGTTGCTGTCGTAGCGGGGACGGTCACTGCTCGCCGGACGGTCGTTGCCGTACCGCGGGCGGTCGTTGCTGTAGCTGGGACGGTCGTTGTTGGCAGGACGGTC
>PMBM01000177.1:31564-32093 GCA_003153855.1 Propionibacteriaceae bacterium | reverse complement strand
CCTCGTCCAAGGACCGCAGGAGCTCGTTCACGAATTGCTCCGACTCGAAGCTTTGCAGGATGTCAACGGTGATGAAGTCCCCTGCTGACAGCATGTTCACGATGAGCCCTCTGTTGCCGCTGCTGTACAGGTGGATGGATTCCACAAGGTCTCCGCATTCCGACACCTGGATCTGACCGAGGTAGCTGACCACGAACGTGTTGATGCAGAGATCGTCGAAGAAGGACAGCATCTCCTTCTTCTCCGCGAGGGTCTCCAGCGAGTCGAGCCGATCACTCATTCCGATCTGGCTGTTGGCGGCGCTTCTCACCGCATCGGGACTCCTCTGCTCCTTGATGAGCTGCCGGTACGTCGTCGCCTGCTCCTTCAGGGGCAGCCCCTCAAGCCCCTCGCTGTACGGAAGGTACAGACTGGTCACGCAGTTCTTGTGTGTGTTCGAGAGCCCAAGCTCGTTTCGCATGTCGCTCGCAAGGCTGCACACGACGGGCTTCGCCGCATCGGGATGGACCTTCTTGACGGCCTTGGATGC
>PMBM01000177.1:23997-31522 GCA_003153855.1 Propionibacteriaceae bacterium | reverse complement strand
CTGCCTGTACCTCATGGAGCAGTAGTAGTAGACCAGGGTCTCGACGAACGGAACTATTCCTCGCCCGTCGCAGAGGGCGTGGTGGAAAGCGACGTGAATCTCCCTCTCGACGTAGGTCACGTCAATCAGCTGGTAGTTGACCTTCATGCTTCCCAGGCCGCGGAACGTGTCGGTCCGTGCAAGNNCTTGTCCTTCATGCGGATATCCAGCACAGTGCTGCGGAGCCCATCGCCTCTGTAGAGATAGACCTGCCCCGAACGAATCCTCTTCATGCCATCTTCCTTTCGTCGCGTTGCGACACGAATCCCATGACGGCCGTGCGTCTGATGGCCGAGTGCCTGAGTAGTTCTGCAGGCACAACGGATGCGCAGCTTCTGGCTTGACACAATCCTGTCGCGGCACGGCGGCTCGCAAATCGTCCAGCCGGACCGACTTCGACTACTGCGTTCGGAGGAGGTGAGGTGAGCCGCTCAAGCGCTCGAGCGACAGGGCGATGGGGTGACCCGGACGATTCTTGGACCCACCACGCTCACGCATCGCCAACCAACACGGGCCTTCAGGTCGTGGGGAGGATTCCTGCACGTACGGCCACAGTGACCAGTTGCGCCCGGTCCCGTACGGAGAGCTTGACCATCGCGTGGTTGACGTGAGTCTTGACCGTGAGCGGCGACAGGCAGAGTGCCTCCGCGATCTCCCGGTTGGTGAGACCCTGGACGAGGTAGGTGACGACCTCCCGCTCACGGGCGGTGAGCTCGTCGACCAGCCGTTCCGCCTCCGCGTCGACCGAGATCCCGGGTGTGACGGACACNNACCAGCTCGGCCGGGCTTGCGCCCTTGCTGAGGAAGCCGTCGGCGCCGGCCCTGAGTGCCGCCAGTACGTTCGCGTCCTGGTCGAACGTCGTGAGCACCAGGATCCGTACGACCAGTTCCGGCTGCCTCGCACGGATGCGGCGGGTCGCCTCGACCCCGTCGATGCCCGGCATCCGGAGGTCCATGAGGACCACGTCCGGACTGAGTTCGGTGACGATCCTGACGGCGCTGAGGCCGTCCCCGACCTCGCCCACCACCTCGATATCGGGGCGGTCGGACAGGATGGCTCGCAGTCCGACACGGATCACCTCCTGGTCGTCGACCAGCACCACCGTGATCACTGCTCAACTCCCAGGATGGGCAGGTCGGCAGTCACGCGGAACAGCCTGCCCGCAGGCTCGGCCTCGAGGCGACCGCCGGCTGCGTCCGCCCGTGCGTGCATCCCGAGGAGCCCCTGGCCTGACGTGCGACCACGGACCCCGTCCGTACGGCGGGTGTTGACCATCTCGATGTGCAGCCATCCAGGTCGCGGTTCGATGTGGAGGCTCACCTGGCCCGTCCCGTAACGTGACGCGTTGGTGAGCCCCTCTTGGACGATCCGGTACGCCGCGGTGCTCCCCGTCGGGTCCAGCGCGATCTCGTTCAGGTTCGGCATGTCCGCCTCCAGGTCCAGGCCGGCGTCATGGAATCCGGCGACCATGGCGGCGATGTTGTGGTGATCTGCGGTCGGGCCGATGAGGTCCGGCTCGTTGTCGGACTTGAGGATGCGCAGGATGCTGTGAGTCTCCCTCAAGAGTGTCTGGACGTCGGTCCGCGCGTCGTTCAGCGCGCGCCGCGTCATGTCCATGTCCGTCGTGAGCTTGGTTTCCGCAGTGCCCAAGTGCATGCTCAACACAGCGACCTGATGCCCGACCCCGTCGTGCAGGTCACGCGCGATCCTCACTCGCTCCTCGGCGACTCCGAGGCGAATGGCCTCGTCGCGGCTCGCGATCGCATCCTGGGCGCGGCGCTCCATCTCGGTCCGGTAGTCGTCGTTGTTGCGCACCGCACTGCCCACGGCGACCAACAGCACCGCCGAGAACGCAGCGATCGACGCCTCGGAGTTCACGGCGGGGTTGATGGTGCCGGTCACCAACCACACCCCCACCAGGTTCGCCACACCCAGTGCTGGGCCGACGAACAGAGCCGACAGGCCACGGACCGTGATCAAGAAGCCGATGAAGCACGCGACCGACCAGGTCAGCGTAGGCATCCAACCGAGCAGCCCGACCGCGACAGGCGCCAGGGCCGTCACCAGAACCGCCACCCGAGGACTCCGGAAGACGAACACGAGCCCGGCAGACGCGAGGACGAACCCGGCCCACGCGCCCAGAGACCGCCACGACAGCACGGCCATCACGAGGTTCACGCCGAGCGCGACCGACACCACGCCGACAGCAACGGCCGTCGTCAGCCGGGGAACCCGCAGGCGGCGATCCCCATTCCTCCGAAGCGCGGACGCATCAGTCATGGGGCGATCCTTCCACGTCCCAGAGCAGTGTCAGAGCGCACTCCAACCGCCGTCCGACGTGACGATGGCACCGGTCGTGTTGGCGGAGTCGTCAGACAGAAGGAAGGTGATGGTCGCCGCCACGGACTCGGCGCGGGCGAGGGACGGCATCGTGCCGGCCAGGATCGGTCCCAGGACGCGGCCGCCGAGAGAAGAGGTGATGTTCTTCGCGATCGGCGTGATCACGGCCCCCGGCGCGACGGCGTTGCAGCGGATGTTCTGCGACGCGTACATGACGGCAGTGCTCTTCGTGATCCCCACGACCGCGTGCTTGGAGGCGGTGTACGCCACCCCACCCGCCCCGCCGCCCAGCGACGCCATCGAGCCGACGTTGACGATGCTTCCCCCGTGCTCGGCCATCAGCCCGATCAGTGCGCGGGTCGTCCGCAGGGTGCCCCAGACGTTGACATCCATCGTCCGCGAGAACTCGGCATCGCTGACCTCACCGACCGGAGAGAAGTTGTCCATGAGACCGGCGCAGTTGACCAACCCGTAGACCTCTCCCCCGGCGGCGGCCACGATCTTGTCGATGCCGTCCGGCGACGTGATGTCGCACACCACCGGCACCAGCGCGAGCTCCGGATGGGCCGTGATGAGCTGGTTGAGGTTCTGCTCCGACAGGTCGACGGCGATCACCTGGCCGCCCTCATCGGCGACGCGCAGGGTCGTGGCGAGACCGATGCCGCTGCCGGCGCCGGTGATGACGACGGTGCGGCCGGCGAAGCGTCCGGAGACGAGCTGCTCCCGGTACGGGGAGATCCGCGGGGCGTTCGCGGGAATGGTGGGTGTGTCAGGCATGAGGTCTCCTCGAGTTCGTACCGCCGATCTGGCGATGACTCAAGACTCCCCGGGTACACCTCCCGGCGCGTCGTCTGGCTGGAGTCATTCTCCCTACTCCAGCCGCAGTAGGCGGCCCTCTACTCCTGGCGCAGTAGCCAATCCCGCCGCAGGCAGACGATGTGCGAACCCGCCGCAGCGACCAGCCTGGAGGTGTCGCAGGAACCCAGACGCCACCGGCGCCGACCGCGATGCAGTGAGGAAGGTACGACGATGAACGACAGCCTCAGGGAGTCAGAAGCGGGTCTGCGGACCGACCAGGTCTGCGTGATCACCGGAGGCGGCAGCGGCATGGGCCTCGCGACCGCCCAGCTGATGACAGGCCACCACGTGGTCCTGGTCGGACGCACGGAGCGCAAGCTCGACAAAGCCGCCGCCTCCCTTCGAGCCGCGGGCATCACGGTGACAGTCCATGCGTGCGACATCGCCGACAAGCAGTCCGTGCAGGACCTGGCGCGGCATGCCGCCAGCCTCGGACCCGTGACCGCCGTGGTGCACGCCGCCGGACAGTCTCCCCACATGGGATCAGCCGAACAGCTCATCGACGCCAACGCGCTCGGGACGCTCTACGTGAACGACGCCTTCCTGGACGTGCTCGAACCCGGCGGCTGCGTGGTCGACGTCTCGTCCATGTCGGCGCACATGGTTCCCGGCATCGCGCTCCCCCGCTGGGCCTATCCGGTCGCACGCACCGACGTCCACGCGTTCCGCCGGCGTGTGTTGCGATGGATCAACCTCTTCCCCCGACCGGTCCGCGAGGGGCTCGCATACGCCATCTCCAAGGACTTCGTCGTGTGGCTCGCCCGCAACGACGCCACCCGGTTCGGAGCACGAGGAACCCGCGTCCTGTCCGTCTCCCCCGGCAGCTTCGACACCCCCATGGGCGACGTCGAGGGCGACGAGGCCCTGGCTCTCGTCGCCGGCGCCCCGATCCCACGGCTGGGACACGTCGACGAGATCGCGCACCTGCTGGCGTTCTGCGTGAGCGAGCGCGCCGGCTACCTCACCGGGACCGACATCCTCTGCGACGGCGGCGTCCTCGCCGCGGGCATCTCGCCCCTCAGGCGACGTACCGGGCCCCAGGCGCCGAGCGAGCCGGCATCCCAAGAGAACGTTGATCGAGTCCTCGTGGGATGACGGGCCAGTCCACGGCGCACGCGGTTGTCGCTAGGCGACCGTGACGCGGGCTCGGAGGATGTTGTGCACTCTCGCGTGAACCTCGGTGGGGGTGCCGCCGGCCTGCGCGATGATCCGGGCTCCGAGCATGTACACGCCAGGCTCCGCGAACGAGCACTCCGTCTCGTACACGACGCTTCGTCCCGGTCCCACCGGAATGGTGTCGCCGAGCTGACCCGAGCCTGTGACGTCGAGCGAGATCTCCACGACGACACCCGGCTCCGGCGCTTCCGCCTCGACTCGTACGGTGACCGTCTCGCCGACGTGAGCCGTGACGCTGCGGGACCCGTTCACGGTGAGCGTGCCGGTCGGCTGGACTCCCCCGCGCTCGCCGGCACTCGCCGGCACGACGATCTGGCCGTCCACGACCTCGTACACCGTGTTCGGCGACGGCTCGATGCCCTTCTCGACCCAGTCCGTCAGTTGGCGCAGCGCGGTCTCGAGCGCTCCGAGGTACTCGACGGTCTGGGTCGGGAACTCCTGTTCGCCCTGGTCGCCGTGGAGTGCGTTGTCGACGTACCAGAGCCGGAACCGCTGGTCGGTCGCTTCACCGAGGTGCGCCCCAACCTGTTGGCGGTACCAGTCGGCCTGCCAGGCGTACGCCTCGCGGTCCAGCAGGCAGGAGACGACGATCATCTTGCCGCTGATCGTGCCCGCGGGGAGGCTGCCCGACGCACCCATCGTGAGCATCGGGCCGATGATCATGGGGCGCTGCGGGTAGATCGGCGTGCCGTCGGCATTCCGGAACTGGTCCCAGACCGGATATCCGACGGGCGGTACCTGATGACGGTGGTAGGTCTGGGCGGCGATGAACGTCGAGTTGTCGAGCGTCACCGCGTCGCCGACCGTGAGCGCGTCGAGAACGGTCGGATCCTGACCCGGTTCGAAACGTACGTCGTCACCATCGACCTCGAGCACGCGGAGCACTCCGCCTGCCACGTGCAGCTCGGCGCCGAGCAGCCATCCGTCGGGCGCCTCGGCCAGGCGCACGCCGACGACCGTCCGGTGCTCGGCGGTCGCCTTGTACGACTCGTCGACACCCCCGGGCACCGACACCGGCGTCCCCGTGAGGACCTCTGCAATCGTGGTTGCGAGCCGCAACCGGTCTCGGTGGATCGACGATGTCGGGTCGGCACCCAGGTAGCCAGGAACGGTCCAGAAGTCCTCGAAGTACGTGGGATCGATCATCTGGATCGCCGGGTAGAGGACACCGAACGCGTGCATGCCCATCGTGCGCCACCCGAACCACGATCGCGGCGGGAAGCCCATCCGCGTCACCTCGATGAGGGCGTCGTGCTGCTCCGTCGTGAGGTCGAGCGAGTCGGGGTCTCCCCCGACGTCGTACGCGTCGACGATTGCGTCGAACCTGTCGCGCAGTATCCGCATCGCGTGCATGCGCACGCTGAACACGTTGGGCATCGCCATGGGGCTGCCGGGGACGTGCGGGTTGAACCCGTCCCACACCCCCTCGGTGTTCTCCGAGCTGCCGATGGTGCGGTACGCGCCCCCGCTGCCGCCGTACAGATAGCCGTACGGGCGGTGCTCCCCGTACAGCTCGGCCGCGACCACGCGCGAGAACCGGGCGGCTGCAGCATTCGCCCTGTAGGCGCCGATGCTCGGGTCGATCCCGGCCATCGGGTTGACGACGTCGGGGCCACCGCCGTTGGTCTCGACGAAGTACCCACCGCTCGAGCACGCGAACGAGACCTTGTTCTGGCCCTCCCCACTCTGCGCGAGGTACTCGTGCTGAGGGACCGGTGTGACGTGCTGGAAGAACCGCCCTTCGTACGCGTCCGGCTCCGGGAAGTAGTACGAGAACCGGGTGTCGGCGTCGTGGAAGCCGCCATGGACGTAGCGGTGGCGCACCGGCGCCTCACGCCACTCGTCGACGTCGACGTACGGCTGCGTGAACGCGTCGTCGGCGCTGTCCCCCACCCATGAACGAGCGGTCAGGGAGTCGGTCGTCTCGGTCAGGTCGCTCATCACTTCACGCCCTTGAGCGGGAAGACGGCGACCGCCGCGACGAGTGCGAGGACGAGCGCCGCCGCCCAGACGCCGAAGTAGCCACCCGTCACCGAGACCACCACGCCGGCGAGGATCGGGCCCAGCGCCTGGCCGAGGTTCGACCCGAGGGCCGCNNACCCCGAGGTCACGACCGGCGGCGCGCGAGTCGGGCAGGACGTCGATGAACAGCGCCTGGTCGACCGGCAGGTACGTGCCGAGCGCGATGCCGGACAGGATCGCCTGGATGAACAGCGCGGGCAGCGCCGGCCACACCATCGGCACAAGCATGGCGAGCGCCATGAGGATCGAGGCGGCGATCACGAAGACCTTCCGCTTCTTCAGCTTGTCCGAGAGGTTCCCCGCGACCAGGACCGCGATCACCATGAAGGGGATGCCGGCCAGGGAGAGCAGTGGGGCGGTCTTCGTGGCGTCGGCCACGGACATGGCGGGGTGGATGTAGCTCTGCATCATGTACAGGCCGAGGGCGGTCGACACGGCATAGCCGAACGTGAGCAGGATGCGCGCGACCCAGACCAAGCGGAAGTTCGTCGACCGGAGCGCGATGGTGAAGCCGACGAGGAAGTCCCTCCAGCTGAACTTCGCGACCGCGAGGTCCTTCGACGAGTAGTCCCTGGCGAAGATCACGAACATCACGCCGGCGAAGGCCGCGAATGACGCGTAGAGGAAGTACAGGTTGAGCCCGGCGGTGGCGAACAGCGCGCCCGCGAGGACCGCACCTGCGACGCCACCGAAGAAGTTGCCGAACCCGCCCAGCGCCGAGGCCGTACCGCGACGGTTCTCGGGCATCCGGTCGGCGACCGTCGCCGCCAGTGGGCCGAGCGCCGTGTTGAGGACGGCCTGCGCGAGCATGTAGATGACCGCAATCATCAGGATGCTGTTCGCCGTGCGGAGCGAGGCCAGGAGCAGCGAGCCGACGACCGTACCGAACAGGATCCACGGGGCACGTCGGCCGAGCTTGGTGCGCGTACGGTCGGAGGCGACGCCCACCAGAGGCTGGATCAGCATCGTCAGAACCACGCCGATCGAGCTGATGATCGACAACGACTGCGCACGGGACGCGTTGAAGTCGGCGAGGATCTTGAGCTGGCGCAGCTGGTCGACGGTCGCCGTCGCCGTGCCCGCGTCGAT
>PMBM01000177.1:23197-23942 GCA_003153855.1 Propionibacteriaceae bacterium | reverse complement strand
GAGGCCGGGCCCTTGACGTAGATCGGCGATGCGCCAGGTTCTGTCGGATCGAGGATGACGTTGCCCCGTACCTTCGGCGCGGAGGCAGTCTGTTCAGCCATGCGGGTTCCCATCAGCGGTGATGTCCACGGACCGGGGCGCCAGTGCCTCGGTGTGAAAGCAGCATGTCATGCGGCTTTTGGTTGCGCAAGGGGAAAGCCGCATATGATGCGGGAATGGCAGCACGAGGTCCCTATGCGAAGGGCGTGGCGAAGCGCGCCGAGATCCTGGACATCGCGCTCGAGGTGATCGACGAGCACGGCTACACGGGCGCAACCGTCAAGGAGCTTGCGGATGCGGTGGGCCTGAGCCAGAACGGGCTGCTCCACTACTTCGGGTCGAAGGACTCGCTGTTCGTCGAGGTCGTGCGTCACCACGAGGCTGCCGTCGCCCAAGCGGTCGATCCTGAGCACACGGACTTCACCGCTGACTTCGCGGGCCGGATCCTCCGGGCAGCCTCCGACAACATCGACAAGGCCGGCATGACTCGGCTCATCCTCAACCTCACGACGGCTGCGAGCGAGGTCAGTCATCCGGGCCACGAGTACATGCGCAGCCGATACGACATCATGCGTGAGATCACAGCGTCTGTGTTGACCGTGCTGCAGTCACGCGGGGAGTTCCCGGCCGAGGGCGACCCCGCTGCGGCTGCCGCACTGATCGCCTCGGCCCTCGATGGCCTTCAGATGCAGTGGCTGTACGACCC
>PMBM01000177.1:1545-23171 GCA_003153855.1 Propionibacteriaceae bacterium | reverse complement strand
GTCACGGTGACGAGGCGCGTTGTGGCGTCCAGCTTCACGCCGGGATGGCGTTTGTTCGAGCCACGTCGGCGTACCAGCGGGCGGAGTCCTTCTGCACACGTTCCTGGGTGGTGAAGTCGATCCGGACCAGTCCGTACCGCTGGGTGTAGCCGGCGAACCACTCGAAGTTGTCCATCAACGACCANNGTCGTGCAGCGGGTCCTGGCCCGGCGCGTCGGGGACCCCGTTCTCCAGCACGACCTGTACGGGCTGGCCGTAGTCGTGGTGGACGCGCGTCAGGACGTCGGCGAGGCCCTGCGGGTAGATCTGCTGCCAGCCGTTCGCCGCTTGCGGGTAGCGCGTCTGCGCACCACCCGGTCCCATCACCACCGGCGAGTAGTAGTTGACCCCGACGAAGTCGACCTTGGACGCAATCACTGCAGCGTCGTCGGGCTGTACGGCGCCCTTGATGCCCGCCGCGAAGTCAGCGTCGAGGGTGTCCAGGTCCTTCGGGTAGGCACCCGTCAGGAGCGGATCGAGGTAGAGCCGGTTCTCGGTCAGATCGGCCAGGGCGGTCGCCGTCTTCGCCGCCGCACTGTCGTCGGCGGGATAGCACGGTGCCAGCTGCAGGCAAGGCCCAATCGTTCCTTTCGCCGTCGAGGCACGGAAGGCCTGTACAGCTCGGCCGTGGGCCAGGTTCAGGTGATGGAGCACCTGGCCACTGGCCTTCTGGTCGCGCTTGCCCGGAGCCATGAAGCCTCCCTGGTAGCCGCCCTGCACGATGATCTTCGCCTCGTTGACCGTGACCCAGGAGCTGACCCGATCACCTAAGGCATCGAAGACAACAGCCGCGTAGTCGGCGAACCAGCCCGCACTGTCGCGGGACTCCCACCCGCCCGCGTCCTCGAAGTACTGAGGCAGGTCCCAGTGGTACAGGGTGGCCACCGGCGCGATCCCCCGCGACAGCAGGCCGTCGACGAGCTGGTTGTAGAAGGCGAGCCCTTCGGCGTTCGGTTTCGCGCCCCGGGTGGGCTGGATCCGCGGCCACGCGACTGAGAACCGATAGGACGTGACGCCTAGCTCCTTCATCAGGTCGAGATCGGTCTTCCACCGCACGTAGTGGTCGCACGCCACCGCGCCGGAGCTGTGGTCCTGGATCCCGCCGCTCGCGGCGAAGGTGTCCCAGATCGACGGCGTACGACCCCCCGCGGCGACCGAGCCTTCGATCTGGTACGCGGACGTGGCCACTCCCCACGCGAAGCCCTGAGGAAAGGCCACCACCTCGCCGGAAGGAGTCGGGCTCGTGGTCGGCGCGGTCGATGCGGGAGAGCACGCCGCGGCGGCGGCGCCGATCAGACCAGCCACGATGAGTTCTCTGCGGCCCACAGCCATGGTCTCTCCTCGCCTTCGACGCGTCCATTCTGTCCCGCTCGTCAGGCGTGTGCCGAGACCGATCTGGGGGTGTCGGACTGATGCCTGAGGTCGTCCACGTTGAATGAGCTCCCTCCGGACTTCTCGGGCATATCAGCGGCGCTGCGACGTTCCTCACCGCCACCTCGGACTTCGCGGGCATATGAGCCCCGTCGAAACCTCCATAAGCCCGAGATCTTCGGTGTCTGGTCTCTCCCGTTCGATCACGCCGTTCGTATGCCCGACACGTCCGGAGTGCCGCGGACCAACTGCGCTGAAAACTGCCCGCGCGTCAGACCTCACTCGTACGCTCGCCTCCATGGATTCTCGGGAGTTCCTCGCGCTGAGGGCCGGCCGCGTGCCCGGTTGGAAGCACGTACGCACCGTTCACGATCTGGGCCTCTTGCGCGTCCCGAGTGGACGGCTGGAGGCCAGCGACCCGTTCGTCATGCTCGGGAGCGGGCTGGTCGTCGTGATCCCGCCGGGCACGTACCCGGTGAAGGTGACGGTCGCCGATGTCAGCGACGAGGGGGACGGCAGCCACCTGAGGGAGTCCTACCTCAGCGTGATCATCCACGACGGCGATCCGGTCGTCGTCGAGAACGTACGACCCGAAGGCGTCAGCGACCAGGAATGGCTCGACGCCGCGGCTGCCGGTGAGTACTTCGGCATCGGCGTCGATGCGGGAACCGTGGGCTTCGCCGACGCCGCGGCCATCCCGACCGCGATGCCCGAGGGTGACTGGTACTCCGACGTGTACGACAGCGGCGAGGACCACTCCTGGTTCGCGCTCATGGACTCGCGGGACCACCTCATCGCCGGTGCCGCCAACGTCGTGATGCCCCTTGCGACGAACGGCGAGAACGTCGTGCTCTCGCACTCCGGGTGGGGTGACGGCTTCTACCCCGTCCTGGCAACCTACGGCGCCGACGGGACGTTGCTGGGCGTACACATCGACCTGCTCGTCGAGGAGCCGGAGGACGAGGTCCCGGCCTAGGCGCCTGTCTCAACCAGCCGAGTCCGCCGCTGCGTCAGCGCCAGACCGCGGCGACTCGGTCGAGCTCCTGGGGGGCCTGGCGATGGCCGGCCTCGGCGGCTGCAGCCCGCTGGGAAGGGTCGAGCGAGTTGCGCCCCATCCGTGCCTTGGCCTCTCGACTCGGGCTGACCACCACGACCTCTGAACCCGCGGTTCGGAGCGCCGCGGCCTGCCGCCCCACGGACTGTACGGCGCCGAATCCTGAGGTGATCGGTGCCAGGATCACCACGCGGGCACACCCTGTCGCGAGGTTCGCGTTGACGGCGGATCGCATGCCGCCGTCGATCCACTGCTCGCCGTCGATGCTCACCGGNNCGAACACCCGGAACTCCCCGGTACGAGCATTGACCGACGTGATCTTCACGGACCGCTCTGGCCAGTCGTGCGACGGCAACCGGGAGGCGATGACCGATCGACGGTCCGCTTCGCTGACCGTCCTCGCGCCGAGGGCCAACCGGCCCATCGCTCGTCCGTACGCCCCGGGGTCACGGGTGGTGAGCATCGTCCAGACGAAACGGGCCAGAACCGCCGGGCCGATCGTCGCGGCGATCTCGCGGGCCGCTCCAGCCCGTTGGGCCTCCAGCAGGTCCGAGAGCGGCGTACCGCTCCCCAGCTGTGCTGCCACGGCCGCCCCAGCCGACGTGCCGACGAGCAGGTCCGCGCCCGACACGTCGAGGCCTGCCTCGCTGAGCCCTGCGAGGATCCCCGTCTCCCACGCGACTCCCGTGACGCCGCCGCCACCGAGCACCAGCGCGTTCCCCTGCACCATGTCCGCACCTTACTCAAGCGGCTGGTTGCGTGGGGCTGTGCCTCGTCGAGCGGCCATCGCTGTGGTGGGGGGCGCCCTGGGTCCGGTAACATCGTCCCGGCCCCACAGGCCACGCGGATGTAGCTCAATGGCAGAGCTTCAGCCTTCCAAGCTGATCATGCGGGTTCGATTCCCGTCATCCGCTCCACCGCTCGATCGCTAGTCTGCGGATCGTGGACATCGTCACACTCGACCAGCACGCCGCCACCAGCGCCGTCACCCTGTGGCAGGCGTGTGGTCTCACCAGGCCCTGGAACGACCCGTACGCGGACTTCACGCGCGCCGTCGAGGGACCGTCCTCAGCGGTCCTCGGGACGTACGACGCCGGCGGCACCCTCATCGGTACGGCCATGGTCGGCGTGGACGGTCACCGCGGCTGGGTCTACTACGTCGCCTCCGCTCCCGACCATCGCGGTGAAGGCATCGGGCGAGCCCTCATGAAGGCCGCCGAGGACTGGATCATCGAGCGCGGGATGCCCAAGGTCCACGTCATGGTGCGGCGCTCCAACACCGCCGTCGTGGGCTTCTACGACTCCCTCGGCTACGAGGAGCAGGACACCTTGGTCCTAGGGCGTCGCTTCGACGGCTCCGACCGCGGGGCGATCGTCCCTTGATTCCTCTTTCGCGTCGCCCCCTGACATGACCTTTTTCCAGTACGTGACCAAGAGGATCACGGTGCTCACGAGATCAGCCACGAACAGCAGGTGCGAGACGACGTGGAGGAAGAACGCTGGTCCGCCGATCTCACGCCGACGCCGGAGGACCACCAGAAAGGCAATGCCGTACCCCGACGTGGGCAGGAATACGAGATATGTCACCCCAATCCCGATGGCGGCGACTGCCCACGCTGCCAAGGGGCCAAGGACCCCGATCACCCATGACCCAACCGCGACGATGGGTACGGGCGCTGAGGTGCCATTGAAGAGCGCCATCGCTCCGTACATAGCGAATGCGAGGGCGATCGTTCCGAAGTAGATGAAGCTCCATCCGTAGAAGGGGATCAGTGCAAACTTGAACCACGACATCGTACGGAGGAGCCGACGCGTTTCGCTGCGGGCCGCGTCTCGCACGGCCTCCGCGACCACGAGGATGGCCGCGACGGCGAGCCCCACCACCCACACCCAGAAGGCCTGTGTCGACGTGAGCCAATCAGGCACGTCTGGCAGCGGCCACAATGACCCGTCGCGGTGGAAGGTGGAATACGCCATGACCGCGGCGTTGCCGTTCAGGAGCACCACGTACAGGATCTTGCTGAATCGCACGGCTCGCTCCTGCCCGCCTTGCCGGGGTGGGCGGGCCTCAGCGGCAGCCTAGCGGTGGTGCTTCTCCCCGACAGTCCTTCGTTGGCTAGAGTTCGCCCCATGCGGCATGGTCTCCTGGCGGCGTACGACGCTCAGTTGCGCGAGTCGGTCGAGACGGCCGACTTCGACGACGTCCGCATCGACGGTCCGCTGTGGATCGCGCGGATGCCGAGCCGNNGATCACCGAGTTCGAGTGGAAGACCCGCGACCACGACGGGCCCCCGAACCTCGGCGCACTCCTCGTGAACCAGGGCCTACGGCCACAGGAGCGCGAGACCGTCATGGCCGGACTCATCGATGGCCTCGCCGGGGACGACCCGCTGCCGGACGGAGTGGAGCTGCATCGTGTCGGCGACCGCGGCGACACCCGTGCCGACGTCGAGCGGGTCGTCGCGTTCCAGAACGGCGTCTTCGGGCCGATCCCGCGGATGGTCGAGATGACGCTGCGCCGCCTGGCGAGCCCGCACGTCGACCTCTGGTTCGCGGAAGCCGGTGGTGAGGTGATCGGGAGCGGCCGCCTCGACCGGGTGCCTGGCACGGACTTCGCCGGCCTCTGGGGCGGCGCGATCCGCGAGGACTGGCGCCGCCGCGGCGTCTACCGGGCGCTCACGCAGGCGCGCGCCCGCGAGGCTCGCGCGACGGGCGCCAAGTACGTGTATGCGGACTGCACCGTCATGAGCCGCGTCATCCTCGAGTCGTGCGGGATGATCCCGATCACGACGACGGTGCCGTACCTGTGGCACCGCAGCTGATCAGCGTTCTCCCAGCAGCAGCCACGACAGCACGTCAGGGTCGTTGGGGTCCCGGGCGGTCAGTCGACGCGCCGCGAGCTCAGCTGCCTGTACGAGACGGGGGCCGGAGGGATCCTCGTCGGCGACCAACGACGTCAGCGCCACCGCGTACGCCGCCTCCCACACCTCGGGAACGGGCATAGGAGCGCCGGGAAGGCCTCCCCCGAGAACCGCCAGCAGCTCCATGGCCGCATCTGGGTTCCCCGTCACCAGCCGACGCTCGATCGCCTCCAGCCTCGTCCGGGCTGGTTGAGCGAGCACCCACGCCAGCGCCTGCCGTACAGGCTCAGGATCCTGTCCGAGCCCCCACAGGACGGCCCAGACGCGCGTCAGGGCCAGCACCGTCCCCGGCTCGGCTTCGGCATTCGGAATGGCAGCCAGGAGCGTCTGGACCGCCAGAGGGTCGTCCTGCCGCTGCGCCTCTCCCGCGAGCGCAGCGAGCGTGAACGGCCCGGCCGTCCCGCCCGTCTGCAGGAGATCCGTGACCCCCGTCAGGAGCCATCCTCGGACCACGTCGGCCGCCTCGAGGCTGCGTGCCGACTGGAGCAGGATGAGACGCCTCGCCGTACGGTCCAGTCCCCGGGCGAGCTCGTCCGGTCCGGTGTCGTCCACCTGGTACACGGCACCGGGAACCTCCCGGACCAGCCGTGCGATCTGCCGGGCGGTCGCGTCGACGGCGTCGGACAACGCCGGGGCGAACGCCAGGTCCAGGTGCACCTCGCCGAAGGCGCCGTGAACGCTCGCCCGCTGCAGTCCCTCGCCGTGGATCTCGGTGCCCCCGGCACCTTCGCCCACCGCGCAGCCGGCTGCGACCACTCCTGCGTCGGGCAGCGCCAGGTCTATGGGCTCGCCGCCACGTACGGCGAGGGAAGGAAGCCAGGCCGGCAGCATCGAGGCGATCTCGTCCCAGCCGCGACACCGCCGGCCGACCAGCTCCACGGAGACACGGCGTTCGGGCGCCAGCGTCGTACCGGCCTCGAGCCAGACGACCTCCCCGCCTTCGCGGGTCAACGAGCCGCGTCTCAGCGAGAGCGCCCACAGGTCGCCGTCGCTGGTGACGAGCACAACCAGCCCCGCTGAGCCCGCCGCCCACACCCACGCCTGGCCGTCGCCCGGCTGTACGTCGAGCAGGACCTGCGACACCGAGATCGGGTCGTCCGAGGAGTTGGCGAGGCTGGCCCTCACCCGCCAGGACGTTCCCAGGAAGTCGTGCTGCACGACCGCGCGGAGCGGGCCGGACACGTACTCGGTCTCGACCTCGTCCGGGTCCGTGGTGGTTCGCGATCCCCACTGGAGGGAGTCGGACCCCTCGGGACCGATCGCGTGTCGCGGCAGCACGATCCCGATCGTCGGGCCAGCGGCGCCGATGCGTACGGATCCGTCACCGGCCGGTTCCGGATGCGCCCCTGTGATCGTCATCGTCTCCCCCTGTACCAGGGAAGCGTAAGGGCGTGGGGCCGAAGCCCCACGCCCTCGCGTGTCCAGATGGGACGCAGATCAGGACTTGATCTGAGCCTTCGCCTCGTCGTACAGCTTCTGCGCGCCGTCGGCCGGCGTCATCTTGCCGAACTGCACGTTCTCGACGTAACGCTCCATGATCGCCTGGAACGTCGACGCGCCCGGGGGCGGCGGTACCGGCGGGTCGTGGAGCTCTCCGGCGATGTCGCTCATGTACGTCGCAGCCTTCTGGTCGGCGTTGCCCAGCGACGACTTGATCGACGCGAGCACGTCGGTGTTCGGCGGCAGACCACGCTCGGCCAGCATGACCTTGCCGGCGTCCATGTTGTTGAAGTAGTAGTCGAGGAACTTCGCCGCGGCGGCCTGGTTCTTGGACTTCGCGGAGACCGACTGGAACTGGCCCGACTTGTACCAGAGGTCGGAGTCCTTGGTGACGCCGGTCTGCGAGGGGAGCCGGAGGATCTTGCAGTCCTGGCCGACAGCCGCCTGCTGGGCAGCGATCTGGTTGGACCACGTGAGGACCATGGCGACCTTGCCCGTGCCGAACATCTGCTGGGCGAGTGCCGTGCTGAAGTCCTGTGCGTTCTCGGCGGCCGACGGGATCGCCTTGGCGCTCTGGTACTTGACCATGAGCTCGAAGAACGACTGCATGTCCGCGGGCTCCCAGCCGAAGCCGGTGTCCGTGAAGAGGCTCTTGCCCTTCTGGAACATCCAGGCGCGAGCCACGGAGTCGCCGAAGAGGCCGCCGGACATGCCGTAGTGACCGGCGCCGAGCTTGGTGGTGAGGTCAGCCGCAAGGGTCTGCAGGGTGTCCCACGTCCAGGTCTTGTCGTCGGGCAGAGACACGCCCGCCTTGGTGAACAGCGCGGGGTTGGCGACGATCGAGAGGGCGTTGACGCCGGCGCAGAGCGCGGTGACCTTGCCGGTCACGGTGCCGGTGGCGACGAGGCCCTTGGCGAACTTGCTCGTGTCGATGGGGAGCTTGCTGAGGTCAGCGAGGATCCCCTTCCTCGTGTAGTCGCGGATGTACTGCTCGTCCATCTGGATGATGTCGGGGGCGTTGTTGCCGGCGACCTGGGTCGACAGCTTGTCCCAGTAGCTCGCCCACACGCCGGGCTCACCGGTGATCGTGACGTTCGGGTGGAGCTTCATGTAGTCCGCGATCACCTGAGCGGTGTTCTTGTTGCGGACGTCGTTGCCCCACCACGTGAAGCGCAGGGTCACAGGGCTGGTGTCGTCCGCGGTGGGCGTGGCGGCACCGGTGCCTGAGTTGCCGCTGCAAGCAGCGAGGGTGGCGGCTGCCGCTGTGCCGGCGGCTCCTGCCAGAAAGTTTCTGCGGGTCGTCATTGATCCTCCGTGTGATGTTTCGCGGTACCCCTTGTTGGCGATAGTACGAGGCTTCCGCCCGTTCTGACCCCGCTTGCAAGCGCTTGCCAAGACTCAAGCATGAATCGTTACCGAAACGGTGAAAACGGTTACGTCAGGTCGACCGCCACCGCGTAGCGGAGGGTCTCAGAGGACCCCGGCATGACCGTGACAGCGCTTTCCAAGACGTTTCCCGCCTCGATGCANNCGCCGAAGTCCGGCATGGCCGCAGCCTTGGCGATCCAGGGGTTCCACACGACCGTGTCGGCAGCCCCTTCGGTCGAGATCCGCAGCCGGCGTCCGAGTACGGGATCGGTGACGACGACCTCGCCGGCGCGCAGGTACACACGGTCCGTCTCGGCCGTGATCGTGACGTCACCCGCCTGCACCTCAGGCCGGCCCGTGACCTTGTCGAGGTAGGACGCGCCGTCGAGACCGCCGACGACCACCTGGCGCACGTCCCCGACCCGGAAGTACGTGTGGAGGGCCGTCTCGTACGAGAACGGGGTGGCGCCCTGGTTCGCGACGGTGAGCGCGAGCTGGAGCCGGTCCCCGATGCTCACCTCGTACGTCACGGTCCAGTCCTCACCTGGCAGCGCGTCCGGCGCGTCGGCGGGAGTCAGGGTGTAGGTGAGGACCGTGGCGTCAGGTCCCTCGACCAGCCCCGTGAGCGTCCACTCGCTGATCCGTGCGTAACCATGAGCAGGTGTGAGGTCGCCGCTGCGTCCGGGCCCGAACCACGGCCAGCAGATCGGTACACCGCCGCGCAGCGCCTTCCCTGGCTCGAAGAAGGATCCCGCGCTCGTCCAGAGCACCGGCTCGCCGTCCAGCGCCCACGTCCAGACGTGCGCGCCGTAGTCGTACACCTCCGCGACGGAACGACCGGTACGGACCTCGCGGGGGGCGTCAAGAGTCATGACGCCACGGTAGCCAACACCGCGCCTCTGTCACCCGCCCGAGCCAGGTGTTGACGCGTTCGCGGCGATGGGTGCCACCGGTCGCGTACGTGTCCTGCGCTTCTTCGTACCGTCTGCACCCGGTGGCTGGCAGCGCGGGCACCAGTAGAGGTTGCGGGCGGCGTGGAGCTCCAGCCGGATCGGTGTGCCGCAGACGAGGCAGCCCTGCTCGTGGCGGCGGTACACGTACACCTCGCCACCGTGACGGTCGACCCGTGGGTCGCGGCCCTGCGCCTCGGGGCTGTGGTCCGGTCTGACGGTGTCGATCCTGTCGTCGATCACGCCCTGGGGCATCAAGGCGACGAGGTCGGACCACATGACGTCGAACGTCGCACGAGGCAGCCGCTTGCCCGGCAGGAACGGGTCGACGCCCGCGCGGAACAGCACCTCGGCGCGGTAGATGTTGCCGACGCCGGCGAAGATCGACTGGTCCATGAGCAGTGCGGCGATGGTCTTGCCGGAACGGTGCAACCGAATCCATGCCCGCTCGCGATCGGACTCCGGATCGAGGGGGTCCGGGCCGGACGCCGCGCCGATCGCCCCCGCCTCGTCGGGCGAGATCAGCTCGCACGTCTGCGGTCCGGAGAGGTCGTGGACCCCCGCTTCCGGAGTGCCGATCCTTAGCCGCACCTGCCCTGGGCCACCCGGCCACGGGAACGGCCGCAGCTTGCCGATCAGGCCGAGATGGATGTGGACGACCCGGTCGCCGGCGAACTGTACGAACAGGTGCTTGCCCACAGCCCAGGCGCGCTCCACGACGACGCCGTCCAGCAGCTCGGCGGCGTCGGCGAAACGACCCTGCGGGCTCGAGACGCGCGCGGGCCGACCCCCGTACGCACGTTCCAGATCGAGCGCCAGGCGATGGATGTGGTGTCCCTCAGGCACGAGTCCTCCTGTCGACAGCCTAGGCGTCGCCTGCGACAGGTCGTACGATCTCGACCATGGCAGGTCAGGAGCCCGAGCAGCGCCTCGGTCGCGACGGGGTATCGGGACTGGTGTCAGCGACCCGCGCCATGCGGGCTCGCGACGTCTCGCGCCCCAGCGAGGAGGATCTCGCCGCGGCGGCCAAGGTCGCTGAAGACGTCGTCCGTCGGCGGAGGCGGTCGGTCACGCAGGCGTGACCTGGCCCGTGTTCTCGTAGCCGGAGATGAGGTCGATGCGGCGCTGGTGACGGGGATCATGGGAGAACGGGGTCTCCAGGAACACCAGGACGATGCCGAGCGCCTCCTGAAGCGTGTGCATCCGGCCGCCGAGTGACACGACCTGGGCGTTGTTGTGCTCGCGGGCGAGCTGGGCGGTGCCGATGTCGTACGCCAGGGCGGCGCGGATCCCCTTCACCTTGTTGGCGGCGATCTGCTCACCGTTGCCGGATCCACCGAGGACGATGCCGAGCGAGCCAGGGTCGTCTCGTACAGCTTCGGCGCACGGAATGACCGTCGCCGGGTAGTCGTCGTCAGGGTCGAGAGTGGCTGCTCCGTGGTCGATGATCTCGTACCCCTTGGCACGCAGCGACTCGACGAGGAACTGCTTCGTCTCGAAGGCGGCGTGGTCGGTAGCGATGTGAACGCGCATGATCCCATCCTGTCAGGTGAGCCATCCAGGCGCATGGGTAGCACCTGAGAACTCCCGCCATCCGATGCCCGAACGTTCGACCCCAGGGTCGCGTTCCACGGCTCGATGAATGTGACCTGCCGATGGCGCGGGTGATGCCGGCGCAGTTCGGCATCACGACGCGCCAGAACGTTCCTTTCAGCTGGCCGAGAACGTCCAGACCGTACGGGACGTGCGCAGCTCGCCAGGGTGCAGCAGCGTGCTCGGGAAGTCCGGGCGGTTCGGGGCGTCCGGGAAGTGCTGGGTCTCGATCGCCAGGCCGCCGTAGGCGGGGTAGCCGATCTCGTCGAGTCCCCTGCCGTCGTAGATCTGGAGCCCTGGCTCATCGGTCGCGATGTCCAGCCGCCGCCCGGATGCCGGGTCGACGAGCGAGGCGACCTGCCGCAGCCCCGTACCGTCCAGCACGAAGCAGTGGTCGACGCCGCCCGCCGCGACGATGTCGCCGACCGTCTGGCCGAGCCGCAGGTCGAAGCGGCCCTCGACCGGCGCCGGCGCGTCCGCCGTGGGGATGAGCTCGTCGTCGACCGGGATGTACGTGTCGGCAGCGATCGTGAGCACCTGGCCGGCGACCGTGCCCTGGCCGGCGAGGTTGACGTACGGATGGCCGATGACGTTGACGACAGTCGGCGCGTCCGTGGTCACGTCGATGTCGTACGAGAGGGTGTTGCCCTCCGCCCAGTACGTGACGGCGGCGTGCACGGGCCCGGGGTGCTCGCCTGTGGTGTCGGACCAGGTGAGCGTCAGCCGTACATGGTCGGCGCCGGCGTCGGCCACGGTCCACTCCTGACGGTGGAAGCCGTCGGAGCCGGAGTGCAGCGAGTGCTTGCCGAGGAAGTTGCGCTCGAGCTGGTGCGGGACGCCGTCGATGGTGAACCGTGCGTCGCGGATGCGGTTCCCGAAGGGGCCGACGATCTCCCCGAGGTAGGCGGAGGACGCCAGTCGCTCGGCTTCGTCGGTGTGGCCGAGCACGACCTGGACGAGCTTGCCGTCCCGATCGGGTGCCCACACCGCGTTCAGCGCCGCGCCGAGCGTCCAGATCTCAGCGGTGACGACTCCGGTGCCGATGCGCAGCTTCTGCATGGCGGGTCCCTTCAGGGTCGAGCGAGGAACGAGGTGCGCGCCTCGGCGTAGCGGGCACGTACGGACTCGTCGGGCGTGCCTTCGTAGTGTTCCTCGTCGGCCCGGACCCACGCGGGAGGCTCGGCGGCACCACTGAGCACCCAGGCGGCCTGACGCGCGGCGCCGAGCGCCACGTACTCGCCGGGCGACGGGACCACGACCGGTACACCGAGGACGATCGGGGCGATCTCCCGCACCGCCCTCGACTGCGAGGCGCCACCGATGAGCAGCACGCGCTTGGCGACGAGACCCTCGCTGACCAGCGCCTCGAGCCCGTCGGCCTGTCCGCAGAGCAGACCCTCCACGAACGCGCGGGCCAGGTACGGGCGAGTGGCCGTCTCGAGCCGGATGCCGTGCAGAGCACCGGTGGCGTTCGGCAGGTTGGGCGTCCGTTCACCCTCGAGGTACGGGACGAGCACGAGCCCACCCGCACCCGACGGCGCCGAGAGGGCCAGATCGGCCAGCTCGTCGTGGTCGACCGCGAGCAACTCGGCCGCAGCGTCGAGCACCCTGGCCGCGTTGAGCGTGCACGCCAACGGCAGGAAGTGGCCGGTCGCGTCGGCGAAGCCGCTGACAAGGCCGGACGCGTCATGGCTCTGGGTGGCCGTCACCGCCGCGACGACGCCCGAGGTGCCCAGCGACAGCGAGACGTCACCGACCTCCAGCCCCAGCCCGAGAGCGGCTGCCGCGTTGTCGCCGGCGCCAGGCCCGATGACGCACGCCGTGCCGTAGACGGTGCCGATGACCTCGGCCGGCCCCGCGACGCGCGGCAGCATGACGTCGTGACCGAGTGCATGGATGAGCAGCTCCCGGTCGTACGCGTTCGTCGTCGCGTTGAAGTACCCCGTGCCGGACGCGTCCGACCGATCGGTGGCCAAGGCGTCGAGCTTCGGCCCCAGCGGTGACTCCCCTGAAGGGCCGTAGCCCGCCAGCCGCCACGAGACCCAGTCGTGAGGCAGGGCAACCGCGGCGACCCGTGACGCGTTGTCAGGCTCCGCATCCCGGAGCCAGCGCAGCTTCGTGATCGTGTACGAGGCGACCGGTACGGATCCGGTCACCTCGGCCCAACGGTCGGCGCCGAGCTCGGCCGTGAGATCCACCGCGGCCTGCGCGGAGCGGGTGTCGTTCCACAGCAGCGCGTCGCGGACGACGCGTCCTTCGGCGTCGAGCGCCACCATGCCGTGCTGCTGTCCCCCGACGGCGATGGCGGACACGTCGTCGAGGCCTCCGGCCTCCGTTATCGCGGTCTGCAATGCGGTCCACCAGTGCGCCGGGGCGACCTCCGTCCCGTCCGGGTGAGTGGCGCGGCCCTGCCGCACCACCGCCCCCGTGTCGGCATCGCAGACGACGACCTTGCAGGACTGGGTGGACGTGTCCACCCCGGCGACGAGTGGCATCAGCGTGCGTTGAGCAGGTGCTCGATCGCCAGCTGGTTGAGGCGTACGTGTCCGTACCCCTTCTGGCCCAGCTCGGTCACGTCGATGTCGGCGAAGTCCTCGGGCCCGGAGGCGATGAGGTCGGCGACCGTCTCGCCCTCGGACAGCGTCGGCTGGGCCAGCTCGAAGAGCCCGGAGGCAGCCATGGCCTCCTGCACCTCGGGATCGGCGCGGAACGCGAGTGCCCGCTCCTTGAGCAGCAGGTACATCTGGATGTTGGCCGCGGCCGAGTCCCAGACCCCGTCGACGTCCTCGGTGCGCGAGGGCTTGTAGTCGAAGTGGCGAGGCCCGGTGTATCTGGGCCCACCGTTCGGGAAGCCGTTCTCGATGAGGTCGACGGTGAAGAACGCGGACGTGAGGTCTCCGTGGCCGAAGACGAGGTCCTGGTCGAACTTGGGGCCGTGCTGGCCGTTGAGGTCGATGTGGAACAGCTTGCCGGCCCACAGCGCCTGGGCGATGCCCGCGGTGTAGTTGAGGTTCGACATCTGCTCGTGGCCGACCTCGGGGTTGAGGCCCACCATGTCCTTGTGCTCGAGCTGGGCGATGAAGCCGAGCGCGTGGCCGACGGTCGGCAGAAGGATGTCGCCGCGCGGCTCGTTGGGCTTGGGCTCGATGGCGATCCTGAGGTCGTACCCCTTCTCCACGATGTACGCGGCGACGGTGTCGATGCCCTCGGCGTAGCGGTCGAGCATCGCCTTGTGATCCTTGGCACCGTCGTACTCGGCGCCCTCGCGGCCGCCCCACATGACGAACGTCTTGGCGCCGAGCTCGGCGGCGAAGTCGACCTGACGGATGACCTTGCGCAGCCCGTACCGGCGCACCTCACGACGGTTCGACGTGAACGCGCCGTCCTTGAAGACCGGGTGGCTGAACGTGTTCGTCGTCACCATCGGCACGATGAGACCGGTCTCGTCGAGCGCCTTCTTGAACTTCGCGATGATCTGGTCGCGCTCGGCGATCTTCGTGCCGTACGGGACGAGGTCGTCGTCGTGGAAGGTCACGCCGTACGCGCCGACCTCGGCGAGCTTGTACACGCTCTGGATCGGGTCCAGGTGCGGGCGGGTCGTCGGACCGAACGGATCCGCCGCCTCCCACCCCACGGTCCACAGACCGAAGCTGAACTTGTCGTCGTGTGTGGCAGTGGGCATACCGGACTCCTTCATTGAGTGCAGCCCTAATTGGTTAGGCCCTCAACATAATCGATTACGGGACGCTTCGCCACCCCGCGCTCCACCCTCCCGAGGAGATCTCAATCGAAGATCGGATCGACCGTACGTGTCCGCTTGAGCTCGAAGAAGCCGGGATACGCGGTGATCTTGACAAATCCGTCGAACAGGTCGCCCGCGGCCTCACCCTTGGGAGCCGGTGAGATCACTGGGCCGAACAGGCTCATGCCGTTGACGCGGATGACCGGCGTGCCGACATCCATGCCCACGGGGTCCATGCCCTCGTGGTGGGAGGCGCGGAGCGCCTCGTCGTACACGTCGGTCTGAGCCTCGTCCGCGATCGCCGGATCAAGCCCGACCTCGGTGAGAGCGGCGGCGACGGTCTCGGGCGTCTTCGGCTCCTGCCCCAGGTGGAAGCGCGTGCCGATCGCGGTGTAGAAGTTGCGCAGCGCCTCGGAGCCGTACTTCTGCTCGACGGCGATGGCCGCCCTGACGCCGATCCAGGCTTCCTTGTCCATCATCTCTCGGTACTCGGGAGGCAGGTCGCGGTCCTTGTTCAGCTCGGCGAGGCTCATCACGTGGAAGGTCGTGTGCACGTCGCGAACCTTCTCGACCTCGAGCATCCAACGCGAGCTCATCCATGCCCACGGGCAGAGCGGGTCGAACCAGAAATCCACTTGGGTCGTCATGGCGACAACTGTGCCATGCCCGACCGGGTGTCAAGAGTCGCTGCGGACGACCTCGGCGGAGGGCTGGTTCCTGTCGAGGCTGCGACGCCAGGTCGGCGCAAGGCCGATGACCGTGATGATCCCGCCGATCGCGAGCGGCCCGAGCACGAGCAGGATCAGGTAGACGATCGCCGAGGGGTGCTGGATCGGCCACTCCAAGGGGATCAGCAGAGGCAAGGTCATGCGGAGCATGCTAGCCGAGGGTGCGACGTATTGACCCTCGTCACAGGTCCCAGCGCAGACGCGCGTCCCAGGGGCGCTGCCGCAGCGTCATCTGTACGGCCTCGGCCGACACCCCGAGTGCCGTGAGGAACAACGCCATCCGGACAGGGATCCCGTTGTCGGTCTGGTGGAAGATCGCGAGGCCCGGCAGGTCGTCCACCGTCGGGGAGAGGTCGTAGGAGTCGCTGCGCGAGTCGCGAGGCAACGGGTGCATGACGACGATGTCCGTCGCACCGGCCTCTTCGAGCATCGATCGGTCGAGCAGGCTGCCGCGCAACGACGGAGGGAGCTCCTCGGTCATCCGCTCGCGCTGGACGCGGGTGGCGTAGACCAGGTCCGCGCCCGAGACGGCCTCGACGACGGAGCTGCAGTGGACGACGGTGTGGCCGCGGTCCCGTACGAACGCGGCGATCGCGTCCGGGAGCTCGAGGCTCGGCGGTGAGAACAGCCGGAACGTGACGCCCTCGAAGATGCCGAGCAACTTCATGAGCGAGTGGACTGTACGGCCGAAGCGGAGGTCTCCGACGATGGCCATGGTGCAGCCGTCGATCTCGACGCCACGCACGCCGAGCTCCTCGCGCATCGTGTAGATGTCCAGAAGGGCTTGCGACGGGTGCTCCCCGGCGCCGTCACCGGCGTTGAGGACCGGTACGAGGGAGGCTGCCGCGAACTCCGCCACCGACCCTTCGTCGGGGTGACGGACGACGAGGACGTCCGAGTAGCCGGAGACGACCCGCGAGGTGTCAGCGATCGACTCTCCCTTGGCCATCGACGAGAACGTGAACCCGGTGGTCGTCGTGACCTCGCCGCCGAGGCGCAAGAAGGCCGACTCGAAGCTCAGGCGTGTACGGGTGCTGGGCTCGAAGAAGAGGCTGCAGAGCACCGCGCCGTCCAGGACCGTACATACGCTCTTCCGCTCCGCGATCGGTGTCACGAACTCCGCGAGGGTGAACAGCTTGTCGAGCGCTTCGCGATCGAGCTGACTCACCGAGAGCAGGTGTCGCCCAGGTCCGAACGTAGGGAGAGCAGCGTCGGTCATCAGTCCTCCAGTGGTGGCTGCAGAGAACCTATCGCGTCGCGAGAGGACGTATCCGCTCGCGGGGAGGATCCACAACCAGCACCCCGGACGGGTGCCGGTTTCCCAAGGGCTGATGCCAAACCTGCACCTACCACGCCAAATCTGGTGTGGTACGTGCAGGTTTGGTCACGCCCCTTGGGAAACCGACATGCTCGAGGGGGCTACGGGGTCAGCTGGTGAAGCTGACCTCGAGCGTCTTCTCGATGCCGGAGAGGGCCTGCGAGACAGGACAGTCCGTCTTCGTCTTCTCCGCGAGCTCCTTGAACGTCTCGGCGGTGATGCCGGGTACGGATCCGACCACAGTGATAGTGGCGCCCGTGATGCCCGTACCGGGCTTGAACGTCACGCCGACGGTCGTGTCGAGGCTGGTCGGCGGGTTGCCGGCGCTCGTCAGTGCGTTCGACAGCGCCATCGAGTAGCACGTCGCGAGCGCGGCACCCAGGAGCTCCTCGGGGTTGGTGGTTCCGGAACCTGCCTCAGCGCGAGCCTTCCAGGTGACGTCGAAGGTCGCTGCCCCTGAGGTGGTGAGCTCGGTCGTCCCGGACCCCTCCGTGAGCGAACCCTGCCAGTGCGTACGGGCGGTGCTGGTGGTTGCCATAGGTGATCTCCTTCGTCGGTGGATCTTTTCTCGGGCAACCAGAGCTTGTTGGGGAGTATTCCGGCCGGGGTGGGCCGGAGTCGGCTGGGGCGGGGTCGGAGTAGGCCCGCCCGGGTCGGTACGTGGTGCTGCGCGTATCGATCCACGTGGAATGAGGAGACTTCTGGTCCGACCCTCGAACTGTCGTGTCCACACCCGTCGATCGAGACGGCACCTTCCGCCATTTCTCAGGTCGGACCTCGCTGGCCCAGCTGCTCATAAGTACGCATGGCCGCCCCGGCTTCGCGAGGGGCGGTTCGCTGGCTGGTGTCGCTGCCGCGCTCGTGGAGCCCTTGCGGGGCTGGTCTTTGAGGTGGCTCAGGCTTCGAGGATCTCGTGCATCTGGCGGAGCACCGTGGCGGCAACCTCGTCGTTCTCGACGCCCAACCACGTCAGGACGTTCGTGACCGTCTCGGCCTCGTCGTCGACCACGAGCGCTGTGACCTCGTCGGCCCGGAAGTCGTTGACCGGTACGGGTCCGTACCCGCGCAGGTGCAGGATCCAGGCGGCTATGGGCCTTGTCGCACCGGGGTTGACGATCCCCTCGTCGAGCTCGGCCTTCAGCGTCGGTACGAACCGGATCGGGATCTTCTGGGACCCGTCGGCGGCGATCTGGCTGAGCAGGTGCTTGATGGACGGGTTCTCGAAGCGCTCCACGAGCGCCGCCCGGTAGGCGGCGATCTGGTCGGCGGGCAGCGGCAGGTGCTGGACGGCGGCGTCCCACCACTCGTCGACCCAGCCACGAAGGACGGGGTCGGTGATCCCCTCGTACACGGTCTCGCGTCCCATGATCGGGCCGGCGTACGCCATCAGCGAGTGCGAGCCGTTGAGCAGCCACAGCTTGCGGAGCTCGAACGGGACGATGTCGTCGACGAAGGTCGCGCCGCTCTCTTCCCAGGCCGGCCGCGCGGCGACGAACTCGCCCTCGATGACCCACTCCGTGAACGGCTCGGTGACGACGGGAGCGCGATCGCAGACACCGGTGAGCTCCGCCACCGTGGCGATATCCTCCTCGGTAGGACGAGGCGTGATCCGGTCGACCATCGTCGTGACGACGCCGACGGACTNNACGAGGTTGTCGCACGGCACGATCGTGATGGGCCCGGCGCCGGCCTCGCGACGGGCCAGGAGGCCGGCGACGAGCTTGCCGGGGGCCGTCGTGACAGTGCCACCGAGCGGTGACGCCTTCAACGCCTCGATGTCGGCGGCGACGGCCTCGTTCGTGACGTCCAGCCCGCCGGACGAGTCCCGTACGTAGCCCGCCTCGGTGATCGTCAGCGTCACGACCGTGACGTCCGGCGACGCGAAGTAGCCGCGCCAGGCGGCCAGGTCGTGGCCCGTGTGGACGGCCGACAGCGACGAGATCACCTCGGTCTGGACGTCCTTGCCCTGGACCACCAGCGTGTACAGGCAGTCCTGCGCCGCGAGCTCGGCGACGTGGGTGTCGGACCGGCCGGCGAACGCTGCGATCCCCCAGTCGGACGAGCAGTGCTCGGTGTAGGCGGCGCTGTGTGCACGGAAGAAGTTGCCGAGACCGAGGTGGACGGTACGGATGGGGGCGACGGGCTTGCCGTACGCCCCGCGGGACAGCATCTGCTCAGGCAAGACGGAACACCTGCTTCGGCTGTACGGCGACCAGGTCGTGGATGATCTCCAGTGCCTCGTCCTGGTGCAGCCGGTGCTCGACGACGAGCTCGGCCAGGTGGACGCTGTCGATGCGACGCGACATGTCGTGGCGGGCCGGGATCGACAGGAACGCGCGCGTGTCGTCGATGAAGCCGGACGTCTTGGTGAACCCGGCCGGCTCCGTGACGGCCTTGCGGAACCGCTTGATGGCGTCCGGTGCGTCGATGAACCACCACGGCACGCCCACGTACAGCGACGGGTAGAACCCCGCCAGCGGGCCGAGCTCGCGGCCGAAGATGGTCTCGTCCATCGTGAACACGACGAGGCGGAACGTGGGGTTCGTGCCGAACGCGTCGAGCATGGGCCGCAACGAACGGGTCGCCTCGACGGTCATCGGGATGTCGGCGCCGACGTCCGGTCCGTACGTCTCAAACGTCTCCGTGTGATGGTTGCGGTACGCCGCGGGGTGGAGCGTCATGACGAGCCCGTCCTCGGATGCCATGCGGGCCATCTCGAACAGCATCGTGCGGCGGAGGGCGTCGCCCTCGGCGCCGGTGATCTGCCCGGCGCGCGCCTTCCGGTACACGCGGCTGGCCTCGTTGGCCGGCAGCGGCGTCGTGTCGAGGTCGACGTGGGCGTGGTCGCTGGAGACGGCGCCGTTGGCCTTGAAGTAGGCGCGGCGGTTCTCCATCGCCTTGATCCAGCCGTCGTACGTCTCCGTGTTGATCCCCGACGCGGACGCGAGGTTGTCGACGAGCGTCGTCCAGCCGTCGCGGGCCGGCTCGAGGTAGCGGTCTGGCCGGAACGTCGGCGCGATGCGGCGCGTGAACGTGGGGTCGGCGGAGAGCTGCTGGTGGAAGTGCAGGTCGTCGCACGGGTCGTCGGTCGTGGCCATGAACGTGATGTCGAAGCGGTCCATCAGCTGCCGCGGCCGGAAGTCGGGCTGCGCCAGGGTCGCGGCGATCTGGTCGTAGATGGCGTCGGCGGTCTCGGCCGACGGGCGTACGTCCACGCCGAAGATCTCGACGAGCTCGGACTCCATCCAGTACCGGACCGGCGTGCCGCGGAAGACGTACCAGTGGCTGCAGAACGTACGCCAGGCCTCGCGGGCCTCGGCATCGCTCAAACTGACCTTGCCCGGCGGGACGCCCATCGTCGACAGCTGGACGCCATGGGCGTGGAGGAGGCGGTTGATGTAGTGGTCGGGGCTGAGGAGCAGGCTGGTGGGATCGGTCCAGGGCGTGTTCTCGGCGATCCACTGCGGCGGTACGTGACCGTGGGGGGAGATGATCGGCAGATCCTTGACGGTCTCGTACAGGCGGCGCGCGACGTCGCGGGTTGTCGTCTCGGCGGGGAAGAGTCGGTCAGGGTGCAGCGTCAGCGCGGGCATGTCTCCCATACTCCCGTGGCAACACTCGGCGGCAGCAACCTTGCAGAAGATTGCCCGTTGTACGGTCGGGAGCGACACAGGAGGACGCGTGACGACACCCATTCCGCTCGAGGTCATCGGCGGAGCACATCAGCACCTCACCGACGCCGAGCTCGCCGAGTTCGTACGGCGCAACCTCGCGCCGCTGCCGCTGGACGGCAAGGACGTCGTGCTGGTCGTCCCCGACGGCACCCGCAGCATGCCGCTGCCGCTGGTCATGGGGATCGTCCACAAAGCGCTCATTGGCCGGGTCTCGAAGCTGACGGCCGTCATCGCGCTCGGCACCCACTCGTACATGGAACCCCACGAGATCGAGCGCATGTTCGGCGCGGAGCCGGGAGGGCTCGACGCCCTCTATCCCGGNNGCGAAGCGGTCGACGTCGACATCAACCGCCGGGTCGTCGAGAGCGACTTCGCGATCGTCATCGGACCCGTGTTCCCGCACGAGGTGGTCGGGATCTCGGGCGGCAACAAGTACTACATCCCCGGCTGCGCGACCCACGACATCATCGACCTGTCCCACTGGGTCGGCGCGCTCATCGGGGTCGAGAAGATGATCGGCGTCACCGGGATCACGCCGGTACGCGCGATCATCAACGCCGGTGCCGAGCTGATCCCCACCGAGCGCCTGGCGTTGTGCCTCGTGGTCGAGTCCGGCACCGGCCTGTTGGAGGCCGCTGCGTTCGGCACGTCCGAGGACGCCTGGGCCGCCACCTCCGAGATCGCCGCGGAGAGCCACATCCTCTACACCGACACCCCGTACACGAAGTTCCTCGCGATGATGCCGACCCGGTACGACGACATCTGGACCGCGGCGAAGGGGTGCTACAAGGCGCAGCCGGCCATGGCCGACGGGGGCGAGGTCGTCATCTACGCCCCGCACGTCGTCGAGCTCTCCGAGACCCACCACGAGATCCTGGACATCGGCTACCACTGCATCGACTACTTCACGAAGCAGTGGGACCGGTTCCAGAACGTGCCGAAGGGCGTGCTCGCCCACTCGACCCACGTGAGGGGCGCTGGGACGTACGACCCGGCGACCGGCATCGAGACGAACCGCATCACGGTCACGTTGGCGACGGGCATTCCTCGCGAGGTCTGCGAGTCGGTCAACCTCGGCTACCTCGACCCCGCGAGCATCGACATCGACGCTTGGAAGGCCGACCCCGAGATCATGGTCGTCGAGAACGCCGGCGAGGTCCTGTACAGACTGCGCTGACGCGTACGTCAGGCCCGCGGGGCGCCCGTGGACTCGCGGACGATGAGGCGGACCGGCACGAGAGTGGGCGCGTCACCGCGCGGCCTGGCGCCGCCGATCATCGCCAGCACCTGACGGATCGCGGTCTCGCCGATCGTGGTCAGCGGCGCCGCGACCGTGGTCAACCGAGGGGTGACAAGGTCGGATGCGAACGTGTTGTCGAAGCCGACGACGCTGATGTCGTGCGGGACCCGTACGCCGCGCGCCTTGAG
>PMBM01000177.1:0-1536 GCA_003153855.1 Propionibacteriaceae bacterium | reverse complement strand
GACGCCTCCGGGCCGGGCAGGTAGTAGATGTGGCGGTGACCCAGCGTCGCCAGGTGCTCCACGGCGCGCCGCATACCGCGCGGCGAGTCCGGGATCACGCACGCCAGCCCGCCGACCTGGCGGTTGAGCACCACGACCGGCGTGCTCTTGGACACGCTGCGCAGGACGGTGTCGGACGTACGGGTGGAGGCGATCACCATCCCCGACACCAGCGGCAGCACCCGGGAGAGGTTCTGCCGCTCGATGGTCTCTGACTCCTGGGCGTCGATGAGCAGCAGCGTGTAGCCTGCACGCGCCGCGGCCCACTCGGCGCCACGCAGGATGCCGAAGTAGAACGGGTTCGTGACGTCTGCCGTCGCCAGAGCGATGAGCTTGTTGTTCTGCGGTGACGTGGGCCGGAAGACACCGTCGACGCGGTAGCCGAGCTGAGTGGCCACCTCACGTACGTGGTCAGCAGTCCGTACGGAGACGCGACCTGGTCGGGAGAACGTCCTCGACACGGTCGACGGGCTCACCCCGGCCGCTTCGGCCACCTCGTAGATCGTCGCGGGTCTCCCCGGGTCGTTCGTGTCGTCGGCGGCCACTCTGGGAGTCTACGACACGGCAACTCTCGGCAACAGGCGGTGGTGGGATTGCCGGTTTACCAAGGGATGTAGGCGTTTCGTCACCTCCCACACCAGATTCGCCGTGGGAAGTGACAACTTGCCTACAGCCCTTGGGAAACCGACACCCGAGAGGACCTGGCACGGCGGAAACTGGCCGCAACACCCGTGTGCTCGTTGGACGGACACGAGAGACTGTGGTCGAGATCCGTACCTGACCTGCCCACGTTTCGTAGGGGGCAAAGGTCACCGTGGGATCATTCGACAACCTGCAAGCACCGAGGAGTGCAATGAGCGATACGACCGCGAACGCCCAGATCGGCGTCATCGGCATGGCCGTCATGGGGTCCAACCTGGCGCGCAACTTCGCCCACCACGGCTACAGGACGGCGATCTTCAACCGCACGTACGCGAAGACGGCCGAGGTGCTCAAGAACTTCCCGCAAGAAGGGTTCATCGGGTCGGAGAAGCTCGAGGACTTCGTCGCGAGCCTCGAGAAGCCACGCCGCATCATCCTCATGGTGAAGGCGGGCGACGCGACCGACGCGACCATCAACACCCTCGTACCGCTCCTCGAGTCCGGTGACATCGTCATCGACGGCGGCAACTCGTTCTTCCAGGACACGCGACGCCGCGAGGCCGCGCTGCGCTCCAAGGACCTCCACTTCGTCGGCTGCGGCATCTCCGGCGGCGAGACCGGCGCCCTCGAGGGACCGTCGATCATGCCGGGAGGGTCCGCACACTCCTACGAGTACGTGGGCAAGATGCTCGAGGACATCTCGGCGAAGGTCGGGCCCAACAACGACGAACCGTGCTGCACGTACATCGGTACGGACGGCGCCGGCCACTTCGTGAAGATGGTCCACAACGGCAACGAGTACGGCGACATGCAGCTCATCTGCGAGGCCTACTGGATGCTGAAGAAGGGCCTCGG
>PMBM01000229.1 GCA_003153855.1 Propionibacteriaceae bacterium | reverse complement strand
GTCTTCTGGATCATGTTCGACGTCGTCGTGTTGAGCGCTGTGATCTGGTCGAGCACGAGCTGCTGGTTCCCCAGCGCCTGGGCGACGATGACCGCCGTACGGAGCGCCGACACTGTGGTCGTCGCGGCACGGTCGACGCCCTTGATGAGCTCGATGTTGTTCTTGATGATGATGTCGATCGCCAGGTAGCTCTGGATCGACACGGCCAGCTGGGTCAGCAGGTCCTGGTGCTTCTGCCGTACGTAGAACAGGACGTCCTGGTTGAGCTGCTTGGCGCGGTCGGGGTCGGACATCTCGATCTCGGCGATGTTGGCCGTGAGCTTCGTGTCGAGCTGCTCGGCGATGTACACGTACTGGTTGAGGCGCCCCATCGTCTGCCAGAGGTTCTGCTTCTCCATGTTGAGCGCCACGTTGTCGCGGGTCAGCTCGTCCTGTCCGGAGCGGAGCGCGTGGAGGATCGCGTTGAGGTGCTGCTGCGAGCTCTGGTACTTGCGGAAGTAGTCCTCCATCTTCTTGCCGAACGGGAAGATGCCGAGGAACTTCTTGCCGGCGCTGTCCTTGCCAGGGTCGAGATCCTCGACCGTACGACGCAGGTCGACGAGTGTCTGGCCGACCTTGGAGCCCTGCGTGAGGTTGCCCTCCTTGAGGGCCCTCACCGGCGTGTTGAGCAGGCGGTTCGACGTCTCGGCGGCCTTGCGGATGTCGGCGTCGCCCATGGACCGTACGGCATCGGCCTGGGCCGCGAAGTCCGGCGAGCCGGTCTGTGCCTTGGTGATCGCCTGCATGAACGAGTCGACCTTCTGGTCGAGCACCGGCACCTGGGCGGCGTCGACCTGGGGCGCCATCTTGGGCGCCTGGGTCGTGGGGACAGCGGCGACTGCGGGAGGGGCCTCGAGCGTCAGCGTCGCCGTCGCCGTCGGCGGCGTCAGCGGGGCGTAAGCGGCCTGGCCGGACTCGGACATGAGACACCTTTCAAACGGGGGCACGCTGCGTGCGACAGGTTCCGGACCAATGTACCGGTCATGCGGAGCGCAGAGCAGGGACCATCACGCATCAACCCCCGATTCCACCCGGGGAACCGGAGGCCCGTCGTCCGCGAGGACATCTGCGAAGAGATCGCCCGACTCCGCGACCCGCGCCAGCACGTCCTCGGGGAGGAACCGCAGCGCGTCGGGGGAGTCCGCCGCGCCCACCTCGTCCCACGTGACGGGGGTCGCGACCCATGGCTTCTCCTTGCCGCGCAGCGAGTAGGCGCAGATCGTGTTCCTCGCCGCCTTGTTCTGGAGGTAGTCGATGTAGATGCGCTCGGAACGCGCGGATTTCGCCATCGTCGCGACGAAGAGATCGGGGTGCGCCCGGCTCAGCTCGGCGGCGAGACGCGCCACGTACCGTACGACATCCTCCGACGGCGTCGGCGCGATCGGCGCGGACAGCTGGAGCCCCTTGGAGCCGGACGTCTTCACCGACGCGAGGATGCCGTCGGACGCGAGGCGGTGCGCGATGATCAACGCCCCTTTGGCGACGTCGACGATCGTCATGCCAGGGCCCGGATCGAGGTCGATGACGCACGTCGTGGCGCGCGGTTCGTGCTCGGCCGCCAGCAGCACGGCCCCGTCCTCCATCGTCGTGTGCTCGACCGTCCACTGGGGCGCGTGGAGCTCGAGGGCCGCGAGGTTGGCGAGGTAGACCAGCGTCGCGGGTTCCGTGGCGACGAGGTAGTCGATGCGGCCCTCCGTACCCAGAACGGGCTGTACGGAGAGCCAGTCCGGGGCGCCGGCCGGCATGTTCTTCTCGAAGAACGGCTGCGCCTCGACGTTGTTCGGGAACCGCACCCTCGTGAGGCACCGCCCGGCGAGGTGGGGGAGCATCGTCTCGGCGATCCCCAGGTAGTACGAGATGATCTCGGCCTTGGTGAAGTGGGCGGCCGGGTAGAGCACCTTGTCCAGGTTCGTCAGCGTGAGCGTCCGCTCGCCCACGGTCGTGACGATGCTCTCTGGAGGCATGCCGTCACTCTAGGTCGTACGTCCAGAGGCGGGTCCTGGTCGCTTGCCCTGGCTGGCTTGTCCGGACGAGGGCTTGTTTGCCGCCGCCTCCAAGATCGAGGGGTCGCGACATGCCGGTACGTCGCGGGCCGGCTGACAGATGGTGGCTCGTCGACTTGCTTCCTGCAGCCTGCTTCGTGTGCTGCGGGCAATCCCAGTCGAGGGGTCGCGACGCGCTCGTACGTGGCCGGTGGTCATGCAGATCCTGACCCTCAACCCGGTTGTCAGCCCCCGCCTCGACGCACTGCTTGCTCGCACATCGCGAATCGAGTCCGCGGATCATGACTCCTCGACCTGGACCCGTCCCAGAACGTCAAAGGACCCCCGCTGCCGCGGGGGTCCTTTGTGAGGTTTGGTTACAGAGCGTGGACTCGATCAGCCTGCGGACCCTTGGGACCCTGCGTGATCTCGAACTCGACCTTCTGACCCTCTTCGAGGGTACGGAAGCCGGTGGTGTCGATCGCGGTGTAGTGGACGAACACGTCCTGATCGCCACCTTCTACAGCAATAAAGCCGTAGCCCTTCTCGGCGTTGAACCACTTAACGGTTCCCTGAGCCATACAACTTCTCCCGACTTGCTCGCTGAGATCGCACCTTGAGATCTCAGGCTGCTGGACACGGTCCGCACCCTCCCAAGCACAGCCCGGGCTGGAGCAGCGGTTACACCTTGGCATATTTCAGGCCCTCCGGACAGTACGCGGACGAAATTGCGTGGCGGGGCACTGATGCCAGGCATGTACAGGGCTGGGGACCTGCGTCCAGACACCCCTGGAGGGCCGACGGGGGGGTATCACAATCGGCTGCGGGTCGCGTACGTCAGTGGCATCTGTTTGCATGGTCTCGTGACCTCCACGAGCCGACCCAGCTACAGACTGCGGCCGTCGGCGCGTCAGGTGCTCGAGCGCCCGGTGCTCACACCCGAGCAGGAAGCGGTCGTCAACCACCGTGGCGGGCCCCTGCTCGTGCTCGCCGGGCCGGGCACCGGGAAGACGACGACGATCGTCGAGGCCGTCGCTGGACACATCGACGACGGGGTGCCGGCCGATGGCGTGCTCGTGCTCACGTTCTCGCGGCGCGCGGCCGTCGACCTGAGGCGGCGGATCGCCGAGCGGCTCGGACGGTCCGTCGTGACGCCACGCGCGATGACCTTCCACGCGTTCTGCTACTCGGTCGTGAGGCGCTGGTCCGACCCCGAGCTGTACGGAGCGGCGCCGCGTCTGCTGACGGCCCCGGAGCAGGAGTTCCGTGTACGGGAGGTGCTGGCGGGCCGGTCGGCGAGCGACTGGCCGCCGGAGTACGCCCCGGCGTACGGCACGAGGGGTTTCGCGGGAGAGGTGCGCGGTGCGCTCGCGGCCTCCCGCCAGCTGGGCCTGGACGGGGAGGTGCTCCGCATGTACGGACAGGTCGCCGGCAGACCTCAATGGTCTGCGCTGGGCGACTTCTTCGACGAGTACCTCGACGTCCTCGAGCACGAGCAGGTCCTGGACTATGCCGAGCTCGTCCATCGCACGCGGGTCCTGCTGACCGACCCGGAGGTCCTGGCGCAGGTGCGGAAGTCGGCGGAGGTCGTCTTCGTCGACGAGTACCAGGACACCGATCCCTCGCAGGTCGGTCTGCTGCGCCAGCTCGTACCGCTCGGCGGCGACATCGTCGTGGTCGGAGACCCGGACCAGTCCATCTACGAGTTCCGCGGCGCCCGGCCGAGGGGCATCCTCGACTTCCCCGACCTGTTCCCCGACTCCGCCGGTGTGCCGGCGCCGGTCGTCGCCCTCTCCCGTACGCACAGATTCGGGGAGGTGCTCGCCGACGCGACGCGGCGGGTCTCAGCGCGGTTGCCCCTCCCGCGCCCGATGCCCGACTCGATGCGAGAGGCGTTCCGCGAGCCTGAGATCCATCCGGGCACGCCGCCGGGCGAGATCGACGTGCTGACGTTCGACGATGCCGGCGCGGAAGCCTCCTCCATCGCGGACCTGCTGCGTCACGCCCACCTGCGCGACGGGGTCGACTGGGACTCGATGGCGGTGCTCGTACGATCCGGGCGTCGCGACATCCCACGCCTCACGCGTGCACTCGTCGGCGCCGGCGTGCCCGTCGCGGTCGCCGGCGACGAGATCGCCCTGGCCTCGGCCGAGGCGGTCTCGCCCCTGCTGCTCGCGCTGTCGGTCGTCGCCGACCCCCGCCTGCTCGACGGGGACTCGGCGGCGCGGCTGCTGCAGAGCCCCTTCGCAGGCCTCGACTCGATCGACCTGCGGCGCTTGGGACGGTCCCTGCGGGAGCTGGACCGTGCGGAGTTCGGCGCGTCGACGACACCGGCGTCGTCGAGCGAGCTCGTACGGCAGGTGCTCGTCGATCCTGAGATCCTCGCGTCCGTACCGCCCACGGAGGCGACCGAGGCCGTTGTTCGCCTCGCCAGACTCCTCGGCGAGTGCCGGGAGCTCGTCGCCGGGGGAGCCACCGCTCATCAGGCCTTGTGGTGCCTCTGGTCCGGCACGGACTGGCCGGCACGGCTGCAGGCTCAGCTCGCTGTGGGCGGAGATCCCGCGGCCCGCGCTCACCGGGACCTCGACGCCGTGTGCGCTCTGTTCGACCTCGCCGAGCGCTCCGACGAGCTGACCGGCGGACGCGGCGTGGCGGGGTTCCTCGCCGAGGTCGCGTCGCAGGAGATCCCGGCCGACACGGCGCGCGAGGCGACCGCGCGTCGACGCGGCGTACGTGTCCTCACCGCGCACCGCGCGAAGGGCCTCGAGTGGCCGCTCGTCGTCGTCGCCGGTGTGCAGGAGGGGATCTGGCCGGACCCGCGGCGCCGCGACAGCATGCTCGAGACGGACCTGCTTGGTGACGACGGTCTCGTGGAGGCGCCGCCACCGAGCGTGCGGCTGGCGGGCGAACGCCGCCTGTTCTACGTGGCGTGCACGCGCGCCACGCGCCGGCTCGTGGTGACGGCTGTCGCAGGCACCGACGGTGAGGGCGACCAGCCGTCCCGCTTCCTCGACGAGCTCGGCGTGCCCGTCCAGGCAGTGGCGGGCCGGCCCCGCCGCCCGCTGACGCTCGTGGGTCTGGTCGGCGAGCTGCGTCGGGCCGTCGCCGACCCGGGCGAGCATCCGGCGATCAGAGCCGCGGCGGCGAAACACCTCGCGACGCTCGCGGACGAGGTCGACCCCGCCGGGCGACAGGTCGTACCTTCCGCCGACCCCGCGCGCTGGTGGGGTCTGCCGGAACGCTCCAGCGGACGGCCGGTGCGCCGAGAGGGCGATCCGGTGACCCTGTCGGGCAGCCAGCTCGGCACGCTCCTCGGCTGTCCTCGGCAGTGGTTCCTCCAGCGCCGCGCAGGAGCCGACAGGCAGCGGACGTCGGCGGCGGGGTTCGGTTCCGTCGTACACGTCCTCGCCGAGCACGCCGTCGCCGAAGGCATCAGCCCTACCGAGCTCGGTGCGCACCTCGAACGGATCTGGGACCAGATCCCGTTCGACGCCGTCTGGCTGTCGGCGTCGGAGCGGGCCGAGGCGGACGAGTCGCTGGAGCGTCTCGCAGGCTGGATCGAGGCGCGGCAGGGCCGGAAGGTGCTCGGCGTCGAGGTGCCGTTCTCGGTCCAGGTGCCCACCGCTGCGCAGCCCCTGACCCTGACCGGCGTGGTCGACCGGCTCGACCTCACCCGTGACGGGCGGCTCGTGATCGTCGACTTCAAGACCGGCCGCCACGTGCCGACGCAGGGCGAGGCTGACTCGCTGGAGCAGCTGGGCGCGTACCAGCTGGCCGCGCAGCTCGGCGCCTTCTCCGAGCTGGCCGGCGACGCTGAGGTCGGCGCTGCCGAGCTCGTCTACCTGCGCAAGCAGGACGGCCAGCAGCCCTATCCGAAGGTCCTTCAGCAGGCCTCGATCGTCGACAAGCCGTACCTCGCGGAGGAGCCATCCGTCGCGGTGCTCGACGAGGAGGGGCGCCGATCGGTCGGCCACCAGGCCGACCATCCGACCTGGGTGCACCACCGGCTCGAGACCGCGGCGCGCGTGCTGGCGTCGGACCGGTACGTGGCGACCGTCGGCCAGTCGTGCCGCTACTGCCCGTTCCAGTCGAGCTGTCCAGGACGCGGCGAGGGACGGCAGGTGGTCGAGTGAACGGCACCGTCACCTCCCTGGCCGCGTGGCGTACCTCCCGCCACGACGCGCCCATCAGCACGCCCGGCGACCTGGTCGAAGCGATCGGCGTCCCGTTCAGCGACGAGCAGCTGGCCGCGATCACCGCACCCCTCGAGCCGACGGTCGTGATCGCCGGCGCCGGGTCCGGCAAGACCACGGTCATGGCCGCTCGGGTCGTGTGGCTCGTCGGCACCGGCCAGGTACGTCCCGGGCAGGTCCTCGGGCTCACGTTCACCCGCAAGGCCGCGGGCGAGCTCGCGCAGAGGATCCGTGCCGCGCTCGTGTCGTCAGGGGTGCTCAGCCCCGACGGCGTCGACGACGAGGGCGAGCAGGTCATCCTCACGTACGACTCGTTCGCCTCGAGGCTCGTGTCGGAGCACGGTCTGTGGCTCGGATACGAGACCGACCCGACGATGATCACGGGAGCGGCCCGGTACAGGCTCGCGTCACGGGTCGTGGCAGCGGCCGCCGGCCCGTTCGAGGAGCTGTCGCGGCTGCGCCCGGAGTCTGTGACGGAACGTGTCCTGGCGCTCGACTCCCAGCTGCAGTCGCACCTCGTCGACGATGCCGCGCTCGACGAGCAGGCACGGGCGTTCGTGCTCGAGCTCGCGGGGGCGCCCACGTGGCGCGGCAACGTGTACCAGTCGGTGAAGCGTGCCGAGGCGGCCGCGCGCGAGCGCCTCGAGCTGGCGTCCCTCGTACGGTCGTACTCCGACCTGAAGCGCCGTCTCGGCTACGTCGAGTTCTCGGACCAGATGGCGGCCGCGGCGCGGATCGCAACCCGGGTGCCGCAGGTGGCGGACCAGCTCCGCGACCAGTACCAGGTGGTGCTGCTCGANNGAGTACCAGGACACGTCCGCCGCCCAGGCACTGCTGCTCAAGGGGCTGTTCTCCGGTCCGGTGCCCGAGCTGGGCCAGGGCCATCCGGTCACCGCCGTCGGCGACCCCTTCCAGGCGATCTACGGCTGGCGCGGGGCGGCCGCCAGCAACATCCTCGCGTTCCCGACCGACTTCCCGCTGTCCGACGGTCGATCCGCCACGGTGCTGCCGCTGACGATCAACCGCCGCAGCGGCCCCCGCATCCTCGACGTCGCGAACGAGCTGGCGGCCCCGCTGCGGGCCGACGAGACGATCGCGTACGACCTCGGCCAGCGCCTGCTCCGTGCCCCGGAGGGGACGCCTCCCGGCCAGGTGGAGACCCTCGCGTTCTCGACCTGGCCCGAGGAGGTCGCCTGGGTCGTCGACCGGATCGTCGCCGCGCACGAGTCGGAGGTGCAGGACTGGAACCAGATGGCCGTCCTGGCCCGCCGCAACGCGGACATCGGCGCGATCTACTCGGCCCTGCTCGACCGGGACGTGCCGGCGGAGATCGTAGGGCTCGGAGGCCTTCTCACCCTGCCCGAGGTCGCCGACGTGGTCAGCACCCTGAGGCTCGTCGACGACGTGGCGGCGAACCCCGATCTCGTCCGCCTGGCGACGGGCCCTCGCTGGGCCATCGGGGTCGGTGACCTCGAGCTGCTCGGTCGGCGGGCCAAGGAGCTCGCCCGCGCCCAGTCACCGTGGGCCGTGGGCGATGGGAGCCTCGAGGCCGACCTGACCGCAGCGCTCGCCGACACCGACCCCAGCGAGTCGGTGTCGCTCGCGGAGGCCCTGACGGATCTCGGAGAGACGCCGGTGTCGCCGGAGGCGCGCGAGCGCTTCGCCGCGCTCGGAGCCGAGCTGGCCGTCCTGCGCCGGCACGCGACCGAACCCGTGGGCGACCTCGTGCGGCGGGTCGTCGCGACGCTGGGCGTCGAGGTCGAGCTCGTCGCTGCGCGTGGGCCGGCCGCGACCGCCCAGCTGGACGCCTTCCTCGACGCGGTCGCCGACTTCACGACGGTCGACTCCGACGCCACCGTCCGCGGTCTGCTCGCCTACCTCGACGCCGAGCTCGAGCACGGGACAGGGCTCGACCAGGCGCTCCCGAGCCGAGCCGACTCGGTGAAGCTGCTCACCATCCACCGGGCGAAGGGGCTCGAGTGGGACATGGTCGTGCTGCCGGCGCTGTGCGACAAGACGTTCCCGTCCGACCGTGTCACCGACAACTGGGTGCGGGCCGCGCATGCGCTTCCCGCGGAGCTGCGCGGTGATGCGGCGTCCATCGCGCAACTGGGTGACGCGAGCGACGCGGGGTTCAAGGCGTACGACGAGGCGCTGCGTGCGGAGAACCGGCGGTCGGAGGACCGGCTCGCGTACGTGGCNNCGCCGAGCCCGTACTTCCTCACTCTCGGGGGCGACGGAACCCCGGCGTTCGAGCACGACACGAACCCGCTGAGCGTCGCCACGCAGGCCGTGCCGTGGCCGGCGCCGGTGGACCCGGATCATGCGAGGCGGCGGCGTGCGGCAGCCGCCATCGTCGACCGGCTGCGTCAAGGATCCGACGATGCTGAGGCGGCGCGCCGCGAGGTGTCGGCCCTTGTCGCCGCGGCCCCCGACGAGGTGGCGGCCCGGCTGGCCGACTGGGAGACCGACGTCACGGCGTTGCTCGAGGAGTCACGGCGGGCGCGCATCCGGGTGGTGGACGTCCAGCTTCCGGAGTCGTTGACGGCGTCCCAGGTCATGCTGGGCGTCTCGGATCCCAACGACCTGGCCGCACGGCTGGCCCGGCCGATGCCGATGCCACCGTCGCGCTCCGGGAGGTTCGGCACGCGGTTCCACGAGTGGGTGCTGCGCCACTTCGCCTCTGCGACGCTCATCGACCCCGACGAGCTGCGCGATGTCGAGGACGACACTCCCGACGCGGAGCTGCGCGAGATGTGCCGAGCCTTCGCCGAGGGTCGCTTCGGCGAGGTGCTGCCGGCTGTGTGCGAGTTCCCGTTCTCGCTCGTCGTGGGCACGGAGGTGGTTCGCGGCCGGATAGACGCTGCGTACGGGCCGAGCCCCGTGACGCCCGACGGCTACGACGCCCTGGTCGTGGACTGGAAGACCGGCTCGTCACCTCCCGATCCGTTGCAGCTCGCGCTGTACAGGCTGGCCTGGGCGGAGCTGCACGACCTCGACCCGTCGCGGGTCGCCGCGGGTTTCTACCACGTGCGGGACGACCGCCTCGATCTCGTCGAGGATCTGCCTGACCGCACAGGTATCGAGGCACTCGTCACCGGTCTCGGCCGCTGACCTTCGGTTGCCGAAGTCCTCCCGCGTCCTGTAGGCACACAGTGTGGCCAACTGGAGTGACGAGAGCGTGATCGACCGGCTCGATCTGATCCGGCGCGATGCAGCGGCGGTGGCCAGGCTGTGGCCCGGCGCCGCGGTGCTGGGCATCGACGACAAGGGCCGCATGGCCATGAGCGGTGTGGACGTCCCGGATCCGTGGGGTCTGTCCACCGACGTCGTGCTGGGGAGGCGGCCGAGCTCCGCGGAGTCGGAGCCGACGGCGCGGCTCCTTCCGACCGTGGCCGAGGGCGACTACGACCCGGAGCGGCACTGGCTGCTCGGACGTGACGGCGACCGCGTGGTCTTCGCGACGCCTACCTCCGACGTGGCTACGGGCTACACGCTGCGCGAGGCCGGGCCGCTGCTGCCGGTCGCCGAGGCAGAGCTGGTCGCGATGGCTGGCGCGCTGGCCGCATGGCACCGCGCGGAGTCGTTCTGCCCGACCTGCGGCACCGCGACCACGGTGGCTTCCGCCGGTACGGCACGGTGGTGCCCGTCCTGCGAGAAGGACCGCTTCCCCCGGACCGACCCCGCGATCATCGTCGCGATCATCGACCCGAACGACCGGATCCTGCTGGCCCGACAAGCGGTCTGGGCGACGGGACGTCATTCAGTCCTCGCCGGCTTCGTCGAGGCGGGCGAGTCGCTCGAGCAGGCCGTACATCGCGAGGTGTTCGAGGAGTCAGGGCTCCGGGTGGACGACGTGACGTACTTCGGCAGTCAGCCGTGGCCGTTCCCGCGGTCGATCATGCTGGGCTTCCGCGCCCGAGCCGTGACGACCGAGATCACCGTGGACGGCGAGGAGATCGTGTCGGGTGGCTGGTACTCCCGGGACGAGCTCATCGCCGCGGTGACGGCCGGCACGGTCATCCTCCCCGGCGAGGCCTCCATCGCGTTCCGCCTCATCCGGAACTGGCTGGAGCGCTCCCCAGCCTGACCTCGGTCAGGCCTCGTACAGGCGCGAACGGAGCCCCGAGGCGCGCAGTGCGCGGGCGCTGATCGCCTGGCGCACGGCATCGGGGTGGGCGATGAGCGTGACCTGCTCGCTCGCCCTCGTCACGGCGGTGTAGAGCAGCTCCCGCGTCAGCAGCGGCGAGGGAAGCATGGGAAGCACGATGGTTACGGCCTCGAACTGGCTGCCCTGAGCCTTGTGGACCGTCATCGCGTGCAGTGTCGAGACGTCCTCCAGCTGCGCCGGGGCGAGCAGGAGCGGCGGGATCGTGCCGAACGCGGCGCGGGGACCCTGCGGCGTGTTCACGATGATGCCGGCGTCGCCGTTGGAGACGCCGATGTCGGGGTCGTTGCGCGTGACGAGCAGCGGTCGCCCGACGTACCACTCGCCCCCCGCTCCATAGCCGGGGATCGCCTGGCTCAGCCACAGACCGACCTGGCGCCCCCAGGCAGCGGCACCGTACGGACCGGTGCGGTGTGCGCAGAGCAACCGGTGGCAGGTCAGCGCCGCCAGCGCCGCATCGATGTCACCGTCTCGCGCGGCGGCGACCGCCCTCGTGCCGGCATCGACCGCGGCGCCTCTCGTACGCGCGAGCTGAGGGGAGGCGACATGGCCGGCGTCGTCCAGGACCACCATCCGTACAGCCGGGTCGGATCCCTGGAGGACAGCCATCGCAGCATTGGCATCCCCGTCGCGGATCGCCTGCGCGAGCTGCTCGATGGCGCCCTGGTAACGCCAGGTGTGTCGCAGCCGTACCAGCGGCAGCGGTGGGGGAGCAGCCTCGAACGGCGGCTCCTCGACGGCAGCCGCGATGTCCGCCAGGACGGCGCCGGCCTCGACCGGGGCGAGCTGCTCGGGGTCTCCGACGAGCACGAGCCGGGCGTCGCTGCGTACGGCCGGCAGGAGCCGCGCCATCATCGAGAGCGGCACCATGGACAGCTCGTCGACGACGACGACGTCGGCCGGCAGCGGGTTCTCGGCCGTGTGGAGGTAGCGACGCCCGGGCTGCCAGCCGAGGAGCCGGTGCAGCGTGGACGCCTTCGCGCTCATGATCGCCGCGCGGTCGGCGTCGCTCACCGGAAGCTGCGCCACCACCTGTCGTACAGACTCCTGCAGTCGCGCGGCGGCACGTCCCGACGGAGCTGCCAGCGCGACAACCGGAGGCCTGCCCAGCTCGGCCGTGACAAGGGCCAACGCCCGCGCCACCGTCGTCGTCTTGCCGGTGCCGGGGCCGCCCGCCAGCACCGTGAGCCACGACTTCGCCACGGTGACGGCCGCGAGCCGCTGCAGGTTCGGCTCACCCGGCGGCAACGCGTCGCCCGCCGACAGCTCGTCGGCGAGCCGCTCCACCCGAGCCTCGTCGACGACCGGCGGCGGCAGGGTGCCACGGCGGAGCAGCTCCGTACGGACCAGCTCCTGATCGGCCCAGTAGCGCTCGAGGTACAGCCTGCCTCCGACCCACCGCAGGGGACGGGTGCCGGTCTCCTCGGCGCCGACGGTGACGAGCGCGCTGGTGGCGAGGACTGCCGTCCACTCGCTCGCACTCGGCCAGGGGAGAGGTTCCGTCGGTGGTTCCTCGAGGGTCGCCAGCACGTCCTCGGCGACCGACTCGACGACGACGCAGACCGCACCGAGCCTCAACGCCCGGACCGCGAGAGCCAGGCCGAGCGTGGCCACCTGAGACACCTCGCCGTAGAGGAACGCCAGTCTCCTGGAGACCTGCACATCGGCGACGTCGAGCACCCCCGCCTCCGCGAAAGGCACCAGCAGGCCGGTGGCGGTGATCGACACGTACGGGCCGGCGGTCATCGCACACCTGCCAGCACGTCGGAGAGGGCGAGGACGAGACCCGTCGGCGGCCGCCACGAGAAGACTCCGCACGGCATGCCGTCGACGACGGGTGTGTCCTGCCCCGCCATTCCTCGCACGAACAGGTAGAGCATCCCGCCCAGGTGCACGTCCGGGTCGTAGGAAGGCTGCCGCCAGCGCAGGAAGCGGTGCAGCGCGACCGCATAGAGCATCGCCTGCAGGGGGTAGTGCGCCTCCATCATCGCCTCGGCCATCGCGGCGGGCGTGTAGCTGCGCAGCACGATCGGGGCGCCGGGAGGACCGAGCCGGTTCGTCTTGTAGTCGATGACGAGGAAGCGGCCGCCCACGCGGAGCGCGACGTCGATGCTGCCCGTGAGGTAGCCGCGCAGAGTCGCCTGGTCGACCGGCGCCCGCCTCAGGCGTTCGCCGTAGTCGCGCAACAGATCGTTGTCGGGCAGCCACGCGTCGAGGATGTCCGCGATGGCCTGCACGTCTCCGCCTCCGCGCTCGTTGCCCAGCGGCAGCTCGAAGTCGAGCTCGGCGAGCCGGTCGCGAGCCGGGATGTCGGTGAGCGTGAGCCCGTCGGCCAGTGGACCCAGGGGCGTGGCCAGCACGGGCAGCAAGCCGGCGACGAGCTCGTTCTCCGAGACGCCCGCGACGGGCAGGCGGGCCGCCTGGATGGCGACGATCCTCGCCAGGTCGTCGGCCGGTGTGGGGGAGTGCGGGTCGAACGTCTCGAAGACGACGTGGACCAGGCTGCCGAACGCGACCCCACCGGGCAGCTCGGCCATCGGAGACAGTGCGTCGAGAGCGGGGTCGTCGGCCGCGTCGGTCAGGAGCGGCATCGCCGCGTCGCCATCCGCATCCTCGGGAGCGAGGTCGGCGGGCGTCGGTGGCTCGTCGACCAGAAGCGGGCTCTCGGTGGAGAAGATGCCGTGCGCCGAGGCAGTGATGGCCGAGTAGGACGTGCGGCGCCAAGCGGCGTCCACGACGCGCGTGAGCCGCAGGGGCTCGACGGACCCGACCGTGCGGGGCGTACGTGCCGGAGCGNNGGCAGGATCGAGGTCGCCGCGCACCTCGACCCGAGAAGGCACGATGGGCCCCGGCTTGCGGAACAGGACGCGGTGGAGCGCGGCCTCGGCCGTACGATCCGTGCGGCCCCACCACGCGGTGACGTGGCACTTGGCGCGGGTGAGCGCCACGTACAGCGCCCTGAGCCCCTCGCCGTCCTCCTCCGCGCGGTAGGCCTGCTCCCGCTCGGTGCGCCCCGGCTCGGCAGTGCCGCCGATGTCCAGGACGCGTACGGACCGGCCCTCGCGCTGCTCGTGCAGCTGGATCGGCTTGTCGCCGATGCTCGGCACGTACCGTGTGGCCAGCTCCGGCAGATAGACCACCGCGAACTCGAGGCCCTTGGCCTGATGGACGGTGAGGATCCGTACGGCTGCGTCGTCGGTCTCCAACCGCCGCGACCTGTCGTCGCTCCGGCTCGCCGTCCCGCGGGACTCGAGCTCGAGCCAGACGGCAAGTCCGGCGGGCATGAGCCCGGAGCGGAGCTGCTCCGACTGGAGGAGCTCAGCCACGTGACGAAGGTCGGTGAGTCGCCGGTCACCGTCGGGGAGCTGCACCACCCGGGCAGCGAGGCCCTCCGCGAGCAGCAGTTGCATCAGCCCGGCGACGCCGTCGCTGCGCAGCAGCCGGCCCCAGCGACGGATCTCGCCGGTGAGCTCCGCCAGCGCATCCTCGTCCGCGGCGATGAGGTCGTCGAGCGTCCAGCCGACGAGGTCGGTGAGCGCAGCGACACGTACGGCAGCCTGTCTTGGGCGGTCGATGGCGAGCAGCAGCTTGCGCCAGTCCTCCGCCGCCGGGGAGGTCAGCACGCTGAGCACGCCCGTGAAGACCGCCGGGATCTCCACTTTCGCGAGCTGCGCATGGATGCTGCGCCCGCGGCGGTTGCTGGTCACGATGACCGCGATGTCGTCGGCGCGCAACGCGCGGTCCTCTCCCCGCCCGACGATGCGCGCACCCGAGGCGAGAAGGCGCGCGATGTCGTCGGTGAGGTCGGCGTCGACGGCGCGGGCATGGTTCGAGGACCGGATGCTCGTGCCCGGCTGGACCCTCAGCCGCATCGCGTGCCGCCAGGGCCCGTCCACGTCCAGGCGTTGCGCATCGATCAGGCTCTCCACGGGGCCGACGGTGATCTCGGGTGCCCCGAGCTGCGCACCGTCGAACACGGTCTGTACGGCCGTGACGAGCTCCGGCGTGGTGCGGCGGTTCACGCCGAGGTCCTGCGTGACGTGGTCCCTGACGGCGTCCAGGTAGGCGTGGACGCCCGCACCGCGGAACCCGTAGATCGACTGCTTCGGGTCGCCGATGAGCACGACGGTGGTGGCGCGGGACGGCTCGTCGCTCACGAAGGCCGCACGCAGGATCTCCCACTGGACCGGGTCGGTGTCCTGGAACTCGTCGACCAGGACCAGCGGGAACCGGTCGCGAACCCGTTCCCGCGCAGCTGCTCCGACGACAGGATGCCGCAGTGCCTCGAGGAGACGGGTCTGCATGTCGTCGAACGTGTACAGGCCCACCTTCCGCTTCCGGAGCTCGACCCTCGTCCTCACCGCGTCTGCGAACGATCTCCGTTCCTCGCCCCGCCCGGTGGTACCGGCGGCAGGGACCAGCGGGAGGTAGGGATTGTCGACCGCCGACCTGCCGATCCGGACGGCCGTGGGGTAGTCGAACGGGACGCCGTCGGTGCGCGCGTAGCGTGCGAGGTACTCGTCGTTGACGGACTGCTCGACGAGGTCGTCCACGTTCTCGACCGCGACAGCCTCTGGATCGTGGTCGGCCAGGATGCCGAGCTCCGCCAGCATGCGGTCGCAGAACTGGTGCGTCGTGCAGATCATCGCCGCGTCGAAGCCGACCAGCGCGTCCGCGATCCTCCTCCTCGCGTCCGGCACCTCGGTGTGCCGGGTGACGGCCAGCCACGCGGGGTCGTCGGGCGTCACGTCGCTGTCGAGCGCCTCCGCAAGCTGAGCAAGGCGCAGCCGCACCCGCGAGCGCAGCTCTCGCGTGGATGCGCTCGAGAACGTGATGACCATGAGCTGGTCGAGGCTCACGACGCCCTCGGCGATCGCCCGTGCGGCGAGGGTCGCGACGGCGTGGGTCTTACCCGTTCCGGCGCTCGCCTGCAGCACGACCGTCCTGCCGAGCGGGAGGGTCCCGCCGAGGTCGAAGGCGGTCATCGCAGCGCCTCCAGCAACGGCCCGTACGTGTCCTGTGCGAGCCGGCGCAGCCCACCGTGTGGCGCGGCTGCGTCTTCGACCGCGGCGAGATCGTCGAAGAACAGCAGCCACGTGGCGTCGACGTCGTAGCCCCAGATCTTCCGAAGCCGTTCGTCGTCGACGACCCCGTGCGGGTCGGCGAGCTCGAACCCGACCCGTGGCGGCAGGGGGAGCGGCTGGTCCCAGCCGTCGAACATCAACGTGACCAGGTGGTCCAGCTGGCTGACGGACTTCTCCCGAGATGTCGGGGACAGAGTGGCGACACGCCGTGTTGAGCACACGACAGAGCGCCAGTCGCCCGCCGTCGACGCAGTGAGCATCAGCAGCCGAAGCCACGGTTCGACCAGCCGCTTGTCGGCGGGTTTGGACGTGGTCGCCTCGACCACCGTGTCGCCACGTACGGGGACGCGGCCCGTGACTCGCACCCCGCTGGGCAGGTCCACGGTGAGGTCGACGTGCTCGAGAGGGTTGGACAGGTATGGACCGAGGTTGTCGAGCACCTCGCCGACCCGCGACGTGGCTCGCGCCAGGACCTCCGCGCCACGAGCGTTCGGGGGCAGCTGGCCGCGGCGCAGCTCCGCCTGCACGATCGTCTCGCGCGGCCGTCCGGCCACGGCGAGCTGGAGGAGACGGTTCTCCAGCTCCCATGAGTCGAGGCTGTCGAGCTGTACGGGGATCTCGGTCGGCGCGGCTCTGCGCCCCTCGTCGGCATCGGTGTCGATCTCGCTGCGCGAGATGCCCCACCAGGACCCCACCCGGCGCTTGAGGAACTCCCGCGCGGGGTGCCGGAAGAACGCGGTCAGCTCCGCGAGCGTCACCACGGAGGGCCGTTCCGTCCGCTCGACTCCCGCCGTCTCGAACCGATCGTGAGCCACGGGCCGTGGGACCGTCAGCAACGCCCGGCGGGCTTCCACCGCGCACGCGTCGTACGTCGGCTCGGCCCCGACCTCGTACGGCTGCAGGGCGTGCTCGACGACCACCGCGTCGCGAGCCACGCCGAGGTCCCGTACGGCATCCAGAAGGTCGATGATCGGAGCGGCGAGCGGCAGCCGTTCGTTCGTGCGCTGGTCGCGCCCGCCCCCGATGATGACGAACGCATCCTGCGCCGCCATCAGTGCGTCGAGAAAGAGCTGTCTGTCGTCCAGGGACGAGTGGGGATCCTCGGGGTTGGTGGCCAGCTCGAGCAGGTCGTCGCCGGAGCGGCGAGAGGCGCGCGGGAACGACGCCTCGTCGATGCCGACCAGGCACACGACACGGTGAGGCACGTGGCGCAGCGCCTCGAGCGTTGTCACAGTCAGGTTGCCTGTCAGCAGCGTCGAGCGCGGGGGATGGGACCCGAGCCAGTCCGCGACGAGGTGGCGCATGTCGCCGAGGCCGATCATGGGCGCGTCGGGACCGGAAGCAGCGGCCAGCTCGCTGAGGAGCACCTGGGCGTGGCCCAGCTGCCAGGCGTCGTCGGAGGACACGTCGACGAGCCGGGTCAGCAGGTCGCGGAACCTCGCTACCCACTCGACGGGAGTGGCCGGCTCACCGAACGCGGTGACGGCCTGCTTGACGATCGAGTAGATCTCCGCGATGGCTCCGACGAGGTCGAGGTCGCCGGAGTCGACCATGTCGAGCGGGAGCACGGACGACACGTACGCGAGGTCGCGTTCCGAGACGGCCACGCCCAGCACCAGTCGGTTGAGCCCCGCGACCCAGGTGTTCTGGTTGATGCCCCGCAGCCCGAACGCCTCGCGCGACTCGGGGTCGATGCCCCAGCGGACGCCTGCCCGCTCCAGCAGCTCCCCGAGCGTCTCGAGGCGCTCATCGTCGAACCGGAACTTCCGCGCGACGGGTGGCGTGCTGCACAGGGCGAGCAGGTCGCCGAGCTCGGCCCTCGACGTCGGGAGGTCGAGGAGGCGCCAGAGCACATCGAGGACAGGGTTCGAGCTGGCCGGGGACGGGTCGGCGACGCGTACCCGCAGCGTGCTGACGGGGTGGGCGTGCATGCCGAGGGTCTCCGCGTCGAGCATGCACAGCGCACGTACGAGGGGCGCCACATCCGGCAGCTGTGGCGTGCAGACGAGCACGTCGCGTGGCTCCAGGTCGGGAGTGGTCTCGAAGAGGTCGCACAGCACGTCGCGCAGCACCTCGATCTGCCGATCAAGACCGTGGCTGAGGTGGACCTGGACCGAGCGGTCGCCGCGAGCCGGCGTGTGCCCGGCACCGCCCGTCCGCACCTGGTCCTGCAGGTGCGCCAGGAGCGTCTCGGTTGCCCTCGGCGGACCCACGACCGGCTCGGCAGGGACGTTCTCCGTCACCGCCCGGAGCGCAGCCGCGCCGGCGACGCCGAGCCGACGGGTGAGGAGGTGTTCGCCGGAGACGGACGCTGCGGGCCACCACACGGTGACGTCGCGGCAGGCACCGAGAGCGGCGAGGAGCGTGCGTTCGGACGGTGCGATGCGTTGCGGTGCCCACAAGGAGACGTGACCCGGGAGCCCGCTGAGGGTCGGGTCGTCCCGCAACCGCGCGGCGGCCTCGGCGGTGCGTTCCCACGGGGTCGGGCCGTCGACCAGGTCGCCCAGGAGGTTCCAGAGGTGGTGCTGCCAGGCGTCGCCGCCGTGTCCGGGACTGGTGAGCAGCTCGGGCCGCCACCGCGCGTAGCGGCCGAACATCTCGCAGAAGCGCCGTGCGGCTCCGTACCGTCTCCCAGGGCGGTCCGTGCCGGAGATGTGGACGGCGACGTCGCGGAACCAGGGCTCGTCCGCGGCGATCTCGAAGGCACGCAGCATCGTCCACGCGAGCCTGTCGGTCGCCCACGGGTCGTCGCCAGGCGTGATGCCCAGGACGTCGCGCTCGAGCTCCGCGAACAGGTTCCTCGGTGTGGGCAGCTCGATGCGCGCGCTCACCCCGTCCGTCTGATCCTTGCTGGCGCCGAGCACCCGTCCGAGGCGCTGCAGGAGCCAGCGGCCCTGTCCCGGTGCAGAGACGGCCACGACGTCGGCCTCGAACGGGTCGACGCGCGCACGGTCAAGCTCGGCCGCGAGGACGGCAACGAGGGCTTCCGGGCGATCGCCCACACGTACCCTCAACCCGCTCACGGGCTCACCCTAGAGGGGGCCTCGGACAGAAACGGGCGCGGGCCCGCCAGCGTCAGCTTGCCAGGCCGGCGAGGTGTCGCTCCACGTCGCGCACACTCGGGTTGGTCAGCGTGGACCCGTCGTCGAACAGCAGGGTCGGAACTGTCTGGTTGCCTGAGTTGGCGTGCTCCACCAGCTCGGCACCCTCGGGGTTGGTCTCGATGTCCACCTCGGTGTACTCGATGCCGGTGCGGTCGAGCTGGGACTTGAGCCTGCGGCAGTACCCGCACCAGGTCGTGGTGAACATCATCAGCGCCATGTGGACGGAACCGCGGCGTCGCTGTCGCTATTCCGCCGCGCGGGACCTGACCGGCGTTCTCGGGTGTCACCGACGCGTGGCACAGTGTCCGCCATGGCCGCTCCACACCCCGACGAGATCCTTCGCGGTCTCGACCCCGAGCAGCGAGAGGTGGCGACCAGCCTGGGGGAGGCCGTCGTCGTGATCGCGGGTGCCGGTACGGGCAAGACGCGTGCGATCACGCACCGCATCGCCTACGGCGCCCTGACGGGTGCGCTCGATGCCCGGTCGACGCTCGCGGTGACGTTCACGACGCGCGCGGCAGGCGAGCTGCGCGGGCGGCTCGCGACGCTCGGCGTGACCGGCGTCCGGGCTCGTACGTTCCACTCCGCCGCACTGCGGCAGGCCCAGTTCTTCTGGCCGAAGGCGTACGGGAGCGCGTTGCCCCAGGTCTCCGAGGGCCGCTTCTCGGTGGTCGCGGACGCGGCGCGACGGCTGGGGCTCCCGACGGACACGTCGGTGATCCGCGACCTGTCGGGGGAGGTGTCCTGGGCCAAGGTGAGCAACGTCGAGCCCGAGACGTACGCGTCGCTCGCGAGGTCGTCCGGGCGTGCCGTGGCGGGGGTGGAGCCGGAGGCGGTGGGCCGTCTGCTGGTCACGTACGACAACCTCAACCGGGACCGCGGCCGTATCGACTTCGACGACATCCTGCTCTGCGCGGTCGCGCTGCTGACCGACCACGAGGACGTCGCCGCGCAGGTTCGCCGTCAGTACCGTCACCTCGTCGTCGACGAGTACCAGGACGTCAGCCCCATCCAGCAACGCCTCGTCGACCTGTGGCTCGGGCCGAGTCACGACGTCTGCGTGGTGGGCGACCCCGCGCAGACGATCCACACGTTCGCCGGTGCGCGGGCGCAGTACCTGCTGGGCTTCGGCGAGCACCACCCGGGGGCGCGGCGCATCGAGCTGGTCCGCGACTACCGCTCGACGCCGCAGGTCGTCGACGTCGCGAACCGGGTGCTGGAGGGGTCCGGCCAACGGCACGTGACCCTGCGCGCCCAACGCCCGGCGGGACCGTCGCCGGTCTTCGAGTCTGCGCCCGACGAAGCGGCCGAGGCGAGCGCCGTCGCACGCTGGCTCAAGGGCCTGCGCGCGGACGGGGTCGACTGGCGAGAGATGGCGGTGCTGTACCGGATCAATGCTCACTCGCCCGCGTACGAGGCGGCGTTCGCCGACGCAGGGATCCCGTACCAGGTGCGCAACGCGGAGCGCTTCTACGACCGGCCGGAGGTCAAGCAGGCACTGGGCGCACTGGCGGCCACGGCGCGTACGAAGGGTGCTGAGCCCGGATTCGAGCACGTGCTGGTCGTGCTCGGTGCGCTCGGCTGGAAGGAGAAGGCCCCCGCGACCGGTGGCCAGGTGCGCGAGCGCTGGGAGTCGCAGAACGCGCTNNGCGCCGTCGGGACCCGGCGTCACCCTGACCACGTTCCATGGCGCCAAGGGGCTGGAGTGGGATGCTGTGGCGCTCGTCGGCGTGCACGAGGGTGGCGTGCCGTTCGTGCTGGCCGACACCGACGCGGAGATCGCGGAGGAGCGGCGGTTGCTGTACGTGGGGATCACGCGAGCTCGTGAGCATCTGCATGTCTCCTGGTCCGGCGGACGCGGGCGTGACCGACGGCCGTCACGCTTCCTGACGGCGATCCTGCCGAGCTCGTCCACCCCGGTGCGCCAGAGGCGCCGGAAGGCCGCCCAGGAGGTCGTCCCGATGACCTGCCGCGTCTGTGGGCATGGCCTGTCGACGCCGGCCGACCGGGTTCTCGGCCGTCACGAGGACTGCCCNNGCCGAGACCGCGGGCCTGCTTGAGTTCGTCATCTTCACCGACTCCGCTCTCGTCGCGATCGCCGAGGCCTGCCCCGGCGACGCCGACCAGCTCGCACAGGTCTCCGGAGTCGGTCCGGCGAAGATCCGCAAGTACGGCCCCGACGTCCTCGCCTTGGTGAGGGCAGCCACCCCGGAGCCAGGTAGTTCGAGCTGAACGAGCGAACCTCGCATGCCCCTGCGACGGCATGAGCCGGCTGGGCTCGGTCGAGAAGCCACGACACGCCGGCAACTCGCGCGCTTGCTGGCGGTTGGTGACCCCCTCGAGGCGGCCCGTGTCCCAGCAGTCGAGGAGCCACGACACGCTGGAGCAAGGCGCTATGCGGTGCGACAGGCGACCCCTCGACATCGAGATGACGACATATCCGAACCAGCGGGAGGCGTCTTCAGGATTGGTCGAGTAATTCAGTTGCAATTCTGCGGAAGTCGTCTCTAGGCTTCCTGGAGGTCGCCAAAGGGTGGCGGCCCACGATCTGTGCGGAAGGAGAACGCGATGCTGACCTCGATGTCCACGCTGGCGATGACGCAGTCGCTCCCGTTCTTCGTGCTCTCCGCGATCGATGCGAATCCGGCCACGTCGCGCGTCAGCGCCACGCCTGGCTCCAAGCGTCACGCCGACTACGGCACCGGTACAGATCTGGCCCCTGGGGGCGCCCATTGATGGCATGACCATCAGGCGAAACCAGGCCGTGAAACCCAGATCACCGGGATTCACGGCCTTCGTGCTTCCCGGGACCAGAACCACCCACCAACCGCCACCCAGGAAGCACCCACCATGACTCTTCTTCTCGAACTGATGGCTCCCTTCGAAGCCCAGGTCGCCATGCCGTGCACCGATGAGAACCCGGAGCTGTTCTTCGCCGAGTCCCCGTCCGACATCGAGCTCGCCAAGCTGGTGTGCGGTCCTTGCCCCCTGAGGCAGGAGTGCCTGGCCGGTGCCTTGGAGAGGCGCGAACCTCACGGCGTGTGGGGCGGTCAGCTCTTCATCGCCGGCGAGGTCGTAGCCCGCAAGAGGCCGCGGGGGCGTCCCCGCAAGGTCGTCGAGCCCGAACCGGCGATCGAGCTGCCGAGGCGCGAAGTCGCCGCCGCGTGAGCCCGCACAACGCACGACCCGGACCGGTAACTGGTCCGGGTCTTGCTCTGTCCGGAGGTCAGGGCGCGGCGAAACCTGGCAGGTACTCGGTGAGCACGTCGGCGAACCGGGCCCGGACGTCGAGCTGCGATAAGACGGCGATGCCGCCCATCCAGACACGGTGGATCAGCGCATACACCGGCGGCACGTTGAGCTTCATCATCACGTTGTCGCCTGAGTGACCCTCCGACATGAGCCGCTCGTACTGACCTCGCATCCAGTCGCGCGTGAAGTGGAAGTCGTCACCGCGGGCGGGTTCCACGAAGGGCGCGAGGTAGGCCAGCAGATCGTCCGCGTTCACGTCACCGACCAGCAGGCCCTCCGACCGCAGCCCGTCCGCCACGTCCTCGGCGTTGCCGTGCAGCGCGGTCCGGATCAGGCGGCCCATCGGCTCCGGCAGCCCGTCGGGCAGGCTTGCCACGAGCCCCCAGTCGACGATCCCGAGGCGCCCGTCGTCGAGGACCAGGAAGTTGCCGGGGTGCGGGTCCGCGTGCAGGACGCCGGCTCGGTGCGGTCCTGAGAAGAGGAACCGTACGTACGAGAGGCCGACGGCGTTCCGGCGTTCCTCGTCCCATTCGCCGACGGCGTTGAGCTTCGCGCCATCCAGCCACGCACTGACGAGGACGCGCGGGGTGGCCGCGAGCACCTCGGGCACGACGAACTCGTGGTCCCCGGCGAACGCCGCCGCGGCGAGCGACTGGTGCTCGGCCTCCTTGAGGTAGTCCACCTCCTCGCGGATCCGCTCCGCGATCTCGGCGGTCAGCGCCTTCATGTCCATGCTGCCCGTGAGAGGAGCCATCACGGACGCGAGCCGACCGATCTGGGCGAGGTCGCTCTCGAGGGCCGCGTCGGCGCCCGGGTACTGGATCTTCACCGCGACCTGTTGGCCGGTGGCAGCCCACGTCGCGCGATGCACCTGCCCGATCGAGGCCGACGCCGTGGGGCGGCGTCCGAAGTCGCTGAAGAGCGAGTGCCAGTTGTCGCCCAGCTCCCGCTGGAGCACGGCCTCGAGGCGCGACATCGGCATCGGCGGTGCGGAGTCCTGCAGACGTCGGAGCTGCTCCCGGTACGGACCCGCAATGTCGTCGGGAAGGGCGGCCTCGAACATGCTCAGCGCCTGCCCGAACTTCATGGCCCCGCCCTTGAGCTCGCCGAGCACGCGGAACACCTGTGATGCCGCCTGCTGGCGCATGTCGTTCTGTACGGTCTCGGCGTTGTGACCGATGAGCCGGCGCCCGAAGCCGACCGTGGCGCGTCCGGCGTAGCCGAGGGGCAGGCCGAGCATCCTCGCTCCCCGTGCGAAGCTCGAGGTCGGGACGCGGTCGTGCTCCACAGCCTCGCTGTCTGCTTCGTCGCCGGTCATGCCCCCATTCTGTCCGCCACCGACAACAAAGGGGACTCGCGCCCCACAACGTGGCACGAACACCGTGGGTGCGGGGGCCACACCCGCAGCGTCGTACGGCCCGTGTCGCTGGCCAGCGTGAGAGTTCGGGAGCGCAGCTCGCCGGCCTCTCCGAACAGGAACGCGACGATCTGAGCGAGGCCCAGGGCCGTGACCCACGCGTCCAGCACGGGGTCGTCGGGAGCCTGCCGATGGGCGAGCTGAGCGGCCAGACGCGGCCAGACGGGGTCCGCCTCCGCCCGCCACAGGTCGGCACAGCGCAGGCAGGACGTGTCCGGCGGTACGACGAGTGGCCCGGCGACGGCCGTGCCAGGACGCGTGCGCAGCACGATGTACGGGTCACGGTCCCGGGTGAGCGCGTCGGTGAGGCTGCGGTCCGGTTCGCACGTACCGGTGCACACGACGGTGAGCGCCACGTCGTCGCCGGCATCGACCGTCGCGCGTTGACCCTGGCGGCCCGGGGAACGGCGCAGATGACCCACCAGGCGCTCAGCGCCACTCCGCCGGTCCGACGCCTGGGACGGGTCTCTCACGTGGATCGTGTGGCCGAGGTCGAGCAGGGCCGAGGCGATCCGCCCCGCGACCCGCCCGCTGCCGAGGACGCGTATCGGTACCGCGGCAGACCGTTCCGCGAGACGACCGTGCTCGTCGAGCCTCGCCAGGAGCCAGTCCCGCCAGAGGATGTCGCCAGGCTCGTGCTCGGTGGACCCGTCAGGCTGCATGAGGGAGCGGAGGAGAGTGTCAGCCGTCCGCGGCACGGGCTCGAGCACCAGGACGTCGTCGTCGATGCCGACCTGCAGCGTGGTGTGGTCGCGCCAGACGAGGACCATGTCTCCGCGAGTCCTGCGGGGTGGAGATGGGCGGTGGGGGAGGGTCATGCCCCATGTTGTCGCGGCCCACGAAGAGATGGAAGGCGTGTCACAGGGGCGCCAACATCCGAGCCATCACGGACAACACCGAGAAACGGCGAAGGGGACGAGACCGTAGGTCTCGCCCCCTGACGCTCTAGAGCCGGATCAGGCCTTGCCGAGGATCCGGTTGAGGTTGGTGCCACAGACGGGGCACTTGCCCTTGGCCATGCGGGTGCCGTTCTCGCTGACCACGATGTTTCCGGTCGCCTCGCGCTTTGCCTTGCACTTCACGCAGTAGAACTCACCCGTGTAGGTCGTGTCGGCCACAATTCCTCCTTGTCCGCGACGTCGATCAGGGGTGACCGGCGTCGTGTTTCCTGGCTGCGTACTCTACGGGGGGTTGGCCCTCAGTGCACGCGGACGCGCCAACTTTCGCGCTGCGGCTGCCTTCGTGGACGCATCTGGGACGTGAAACAGGGTTCCCGATCGAACCGTTTGCCTTCCCCTGCGAACGGACGACCTGAGAACCCTGTCGGGACAGAACAGTATCGATGGCGCGGAGTCTCGGTCAAGATCGACTGTCCGTCGTGCTGCCATGCTGGTGGTGACGAAAGGGACTCCGGAGATGGATCTGCCCGAGGACGTGGTGATCCGCCGCAGCGCGAAGCGGCGGCGCACCCTTCAGGCGCGCAGGGACGGCGACAAGATCGTCGTGCTCGTGCCGGCGACGCTTCCGGTGCGTGAGTACGAGCGGCTCGTCCCGAAGCTCATCGAGCGTGTACGGGCTCGTGAGGCCGGCGGCAGGCGGCGGAGCGACGCGGCCCTCGAACTGGCCGCGGTCCGCCTCGCCAAGCAGCTGGCGGGCGATCTGAACCTGCTGCCCAGGCTGACCAGCGTCACGTGGTCGACGCGACAGAACCGGCGATGGGGGTCGTGCACCACGACGACCGGCGAGATCCGTCTGAGCAGTCGGCTCCAGTCCATGCCGTCGTGGGTGATCGACTACGTGCTGTTCCACGAGCTGGTCCACCTCGAGGAGGCGAACCACTCGCCGCGGTTCCACGACCTCGTACGTCGCTATCCCGCCCACGACCGAGCGGTCGGGTTCCTTCACGGCGTCGCGCACGCTCTCGCCAACCCTGACGAGAGGTGGCCCGCGGACGTCGATGAGGCCGACGAGCTGTCAGGAGGCGTCGGCGACTAGTGGACCGCTACTCTCCGCGCTCCTCGTCCAGCAGCTTCGCCAGTTCGGCGTCGAGATCGTCGTTGCTGTGGTTGGTGTCGCCGCTGACGAAGCCCAGAGGGTCGTCGAGGTCGTGGGCCGACGGCATGGTGTCGGGGTGGTGCCAGACGGCGTCTCGGCCTTCCACGCCGCGCGCTGCTCGCAGCGCTGCCCAGAGGTTGGCGGCATCCCTCGTACGGCGCGGGCGCAGCTCGAGCCCGACGAGTGACGAGAACACCTGCTCGGCCGGGCCACCGCTGGCGCGCCGGCGACGGATGGTCTCGGCCAACGGCCCAGCGGACGGCATGAAGCGGATCGTGGCCTGCGCGACGACGTCGTCCACCCAGCCCTCCACCAGCGCCAGCAACGTCTCCAGGCGTCCGAGGACCTCGGCCTGCTCTGGCGTGCGCTGCGGCGAGAAGAGGCTCTTGCTCATCTCGGTGCCCAGCTCCGCCAGGTCGTTCATCGACATCGGGTCGCCGCCCATGCCGTCGAAAGACTCTTCGAGGGCACTCAGGTCGACGGTGATCTCGCGGGCGTAGTGCTGGACGAAGGCGACCAGCTGCGGACCCAGCCAACCGACGTCGGCGAACAGGCGCTGCCTGGCCGCCTCACGGAGGCTGAGGTAGAGCATGATGTCCCGCTCGGCCAGATCCAGACCGTCGCCGAACGCGGCGAGGTTGGTCGGAAGAAGCGCGACCTGAGGCCTCGTGAGCAGGGGCATCGAGACTTCCGTCGCCGAGACCACTTCGGTTGCGAGCTTGCCGAGCGCTTGTCCGAACTGGACGCCGAACATGCTCGACGCGGACTGCTGCAGCATCGGCTGGAACATCTGCTGCATCCCGGCGAGCTCCGGCTCGTCGCTGATGCGTTTCGTCATGACCTCACCCAATGAGGTTGCGATCGTCGAGACGATGGGCTCCACCATCGTCTGCCAGGTCGTCATGGTGTTCTCCACCCACTCAGCGCGGCTCCAGGCAGCGGGCGGCGCGGCGACGGCGGGGAAGATCGTGGCGTCGTTGAGCCACAGCTCTGCGAGGTGGACGGAGTCGGCGATGTCGTGGCGCTGCCGGCTCGACGGCGTCGGGTCCGGGCCCAGCGACGCGACGACCTTGCGCGCCATGTCCTTGGCGAACACCCAGTTCACGCCGCCGCCGTCGGTGGTCATCGCCTGTCCCGACCGTGCCATGACGTTCTGAAGCGAGGCGAGCAGAGCCTGTACGTCGATCGGCTCGCCCTCGCGAGGCAGGGGGATTCCGAGCGAGGCGAAGATCTCCTCGAACGGCAGGTTCTCTGAGCCGAACGGGCCCTCGGGCACCTCGTCGCCCTCGTCGTCGTCGGGACTGTTGACCATGGGCGACTCCTTCATCTCACGCATCTAGAAGCGTACCCGTGCGAGCCAGTCGTGGGCCCCTCGACGCGGCGCCGCACTCCGGTCGAGGGTCTACTCGGGTACATTGCATCGCATGTCACGCTGTCACCGGATCGTCGATCGCGGGCGCAGCCTGTGCGCTCGTGGCGAGGTGTGCCGGTGACCCGTCAGACCTGGACCGCAGTCGTGTCCTCCGTCATCTTCATCGCACTGGCAGCTGTCATCGCGTTCGCCCCCATCCCGTTCGTCGCCTGGACCCCTGGTGCCACGTACGACGTGCTCGGAGCCACCGACGGCACCCCGGTCATCCAGATCGACGGCATCACCACGTACAAGACCACGGGCGAGATCCGTATGACCACGGTGAGCCAGACGCGGGCCGACGCGGCGCTGAGCCTGCCCGAGGCCCTGTTCGACTACGTGATGTCGAACCGCGACGTCCTCCCGCGCGAGCTCATCTACGCCCCCGGAAAGTCGGCGAGCCAGGTGGCCGACGAGGAGCACACCCTGATGTCGACCGCGCAGTTCGACGCGATCGTGGCGGCGCTGCGTGCGGCGAACCAGCCCGTACAGGAGCTGCCGATGGTCACCTCNNGACGACGTGGTGGCGCGCATCAAGGACAAGGGCGTCGGCCAGAAGGTCGTCATCGAGGTCCAGCGCCAGAACGCCCGCCTCTCTTTCACGATCGACACCGTCGGGTCGAGCAGCGACGGGCGGGTCGCGACAATCGGCGTCAGCGTCGGTACCGGCTACTCGTACGAACCCAGCATCAAGCTGAACATCGACCCGAACGTCGGGGGCGGCTCGGGCGGACTCATGATGGCGCTCGCGATCTACGACAAGGTCACGCCCGGCGACATGCTGGGCGGTCAGGTCATCGCCGGTACGGGGACGATCAGCGCCACGGGGACAGTCGGCGCCATCGGCGGCATCCAGGAGAAGATCTCCGGCGCCGAGTCGGCGGGCGCAAAGGTCTTCTTCGTCCCGGCCGACAACTGCCAGGACACCGTCGGCGTCACGTCGTCGATGACGTTGGTCAAGGTGAGCACGCTCAAGGAAGCGATCGCAGCCCTTCCTCTGGCTCTCGATCACACATCCACTCAGAAGCCGCCGGCATGTTGAACGACGCCTTGGCCGCGGCAGTCCTCGACGTGGAGCGCCACGTCGGACGATCAGGCTGGGACCAGCCGTCACGTCTCTTCGCCCTCGTGCCGACGGCTGAGCTCCTCGAGGCGGCCCCGGAGCTCGCCGGCCAGCTCGGCGCCGAGCATCCGGAAGGCCACTTCTCGAGCATCGAGCAGGACGACTTCCACAACGGGCTCGCGCTCTTCGAGGCACTTGCCCACCTCGCGTGGCCAGCATCGGTTACCGGCTGCGTGCTGAGCGTCGAGAGGGCTTTCCTGCCCGCGCAGTACGAGTCCGAGCTGCCCGACGATCCCTCGCTGGCCGGCGACGCCGTGTCCAACCACCCGCAACGGCAAGAGCTCAGGCTGGTGACCGGCGTCCTCCGTACGGGCGAACGTCACGCTGTTGCACGGGTCCGGAGCGACCCGACCCAGCTTCTCGGCGGCGAGAACCTCGCCCCCGGGCTGTCCACAGCACTTCTCGCTACCCTGGACGACTGAACCTCACCGCAAGGAGCCCCGCTGTGTCCAGCCCTACGCTCGGTCGTAAACGGCGCGGCGCACTCATCCCGACGATCGTGATCGTGATCGTCCTCGGGTGGCTGTTCGCCACGTTCGCTCAGATCTGGACCGACAAGCTGTGGTTCGGTCAGCTGGGGTACGGAGTCGTCTTCTCGACGCAGCTGTGGACCTCGGTGGGTCTGTTCTTCGCCTTCGGCCTCGTGATGGCCGCCGCCGTGGCCGCAACGATGGTGGCGTCGACCCGGGAGATCCGCGGCTCGGCCCGTACGAGCAGTGCGCTGCTCAACCGCTACCGGGACCTGCTCGGCCGCCGCCTCGGGCTGGCCGTGGCCATCCCCGCCGCCTTCTTCGGGCTCATGGCCGGCATCACGGGCACGTCGGCGAAGTCGGTCTTCCTCGCGTACGTCAACCGCACCTCGTTCGGCACCAACGATCCCCGGTTCGGCCTGGACATCTCGTTCTTCGTGTTCGAGTACCCCTGGTACCGCTACCTCAACTCGTTCGCCCTCGGAGTCCTGCTTCTCTGCCTCGGGATCGCGCTCGTCGTGAACTTCGCGATGGGCGTGCTCAACGCCCAGAGCCGCCCGGCGCTGGGCACTCGCAGGGCACATTCGCAGATCTCGGTGCTCGCGGGTCTCACGCTTCTCTCGTTCGGGGTCAGCGCCTACCTCGACCGCTTCGGCGAGGAGCTCCAGTCGTCCACGCTGCTCGACGGCCTCACGTACACAGGCGACCATGCCCAGATCACCGCTCACACGGTCGTGGCGGTCATCGCCATGCTGACGGCGGTCATGTTCTTCGTCTACGCCAGGCGACCTGGGTGGCGGGTTCCCATCACCGCGTCGATCCTGATGATCGTCTCGTCGCTCATCGTCGGTGTCGCCTACCCGTCCGTGGTCCAGTCCTTCTCCGTGAAGCCGGACGAGCCGGACAAGGAACGCCCGTACATCCAGAGCCACATCACGGCGACGCGGAACGCCTACGGCGTCGCGGACACCCAGATCTACGACTACTCCGCCACGACCAGCGCCGACGCGGGCCAGCTCTCCGCCGACGCCGCCACCCTGCCGGGCATCCGTCTGATCGACCCGTCGATGGTGCGAGACACATACGAACAGCTCCAGCAGGTGCGTGGCTACTACTCGTTCGAGCCGGTGCTCGACGTCGACCGCTACAAGATCAACGGCACCATGACCGACGTGGTCATCGCGGCGCGCGAGATGGACCAGTCGGGTCTGCAGAACAAGCAGTGGAACAACCTCCACACCGTGTACACGCACGGGTACGGGCTCGTCGCCGCGTACGGCAACCGCCGCCAGACCGGTGGCGAGCCGCAATGGCTGGCAGCGGACATTCCGACGGTCGGCGTACTGAAGGCAGACCAGCCGCGGATCTACTACGGCGAGCTGACCAAGGACTACGTCGTCGTGGGCCGCCAGGCGGGCCAGTCGGCCATCGAGTTCGACACGCCAGGCGGCGGCGACGCGACGGGCGAGCAGTTCAAGACGTACGACGGTTCGGGCGGCGTCGGCATCGGGAACCTCTTCACCAAGGCCCTGTACGCGACGCGGTTCGCCGACGTCAACCTGCTCCTGTCCGACCGCGTGAACACCAACTCGAAGATCCTGTACGACCGCACCCCGACCCAGCGGGTGCAGGACGTCGCTCCGTGGCTCACGACCGACTCGGACACCTACCCGGCCATCGTCAACGGCCGCATCGTCTGGATCGTCGACGCCTACACGACGACCGACAACTACCCGAACAGCCACAAGATGTCGCTGAGCAATGCCGCGTCCAACCAGAACGTGCAGACCTCATCGCTGCAGGCGAGCGACGAGGTCAACTACGTCCGCAACTCGGTGAAGGCGACNNGTCGACGCGTACGACGGAACCGTGTCCCTGTACGCGTGGGACGAGACGGACCCGCTGCTCCAGACCTGGATGAAGGTCTACCCGGGCACCGTACAGCCGAAGTCGGCGATCTCCGCCGAGCTGCTGGCTCACTTGCGCTACCCGACGGACCTGTACCGCGCGCAGCGCGAGGTGCTGGCCCGCTACCACATGACGAACCCGGACCAGTGGTACTCCACCTCCGACATGTGGGCCATCCCGAGCGACCCGACGGTCGACCAGTCGGCCAACCTTCGCGAGCCGACGTACTACATGTCGGTGCGCTGGCCGACGGCCACGCAGAACGGGAAGACGATCCAGGGCGAGACGTCGCCGCAGTTCAGCCAGACGACCGTGTACAGCCCGAACAACAGGCAGAACCTCGCCGCGTACATGACGGTGGTCGCCGACGCGTCGAGCAAGGACTACGGCAAGATCAGAGTGCTGCGAATGTCGGACACTCAACAGGTGGAGGGCGCAGGTCAGGCCCACAACAACATCCTTCGCGACGAGAAGGTGGCGTCCGCCCTGCGGCCGTACCTGAACCAGGGAAGCGCGAAAGCGATGTACGGGAACCTGCTCACGGTGCCCGTCGGTGGCGGAATCCTCTACGTGGAACCCATCTACACCCAGCGCAACGAGGCACAGAGCGGCGCCTTCCCGGTGCTGACGTTCGTGGTGGTGCGATTCGGGGACCACGTCGGCATCTCCGACACGTTGCAGGGGGCCCTGGACCAGGTGTTCTCCGGCGACGCCGGCGCGACGACCAACGAGAACGCGCCACCGACCACGACCACCACACCTGCCACGACGACGCCGAGCACCACGACGACGACGCCGAACCAGACTGAGGTCACGGCCGCGTTGACCGAGGCCCAGCAGGCGTTCACCGACGCTGACAAGGCGTTGGCGGCCGGCGACCTCGCCGGGTACCAGAAGGCGAACCAGACCGCCGAGGCCGCAGTGGCCAGGGCCATCAAGGCGATGGGCGGCTGAGCGTCAGAGGGACGAAGGCCTAGAGGTCGGGCATGGGCTCGGCCTCAACGCCGAGCCCGTCGGCCAGCGCCGGGTCGCCGACGACGAGTACGGCGGGGTCGCTGGGCCAGATCTCCGTGAAGACGGCGGTCGCGTCGTCGGCGGTCACGGCTGCGAGCAGCGCCGTCGACTCGTCGACGTGGCGCCAGTCGAGGCCCATCGAGGCGAGGATCACGGCCTGCTGCGACACACCGCTGGCGGTCGCGTACCGCAGTGGTGCCGTACGTGTCAGGAAGTTCACGGCCCTTCGGACCTCGGCGGTCGTGAACGGCTTGGAGGCGACGTCGAGCAGCCGCAGCGCCTCGGCGACGGACTCGGCGACCACGTCGGTACGGAACGAGCCGCCGACGACGGCGTACCCGCCGCGACGCAGCTGCGTTGTCGACATGTACACGCCGTAGGTGAACCCGCGCCGCTCACGCAGCTCGGTGTTGAGGCGGCTCTGGAACGTACCGCCGAGCACCGAGCAGGCGACCTGGAACGCGGGCCAGCGAGGATCTGCCCGGTCGACGGCGGGAGCGGCGATCCGGATGTCGGCCTGTACGGCACCAGGTCGGCTGATCAGGCGACGACGCGGTGCCGCTCCGGCCGGCTCCTCGTGGAAGCGCGTGTTGTCGGCCTCAGCCCAGTCGCCGAACGCGCTCTCCGCGAGCGCGATGGAGTCGAGCCCGGCGAAGTCACCTGCGACGACCAACGTCGACCCGGCCGGGCTGTAGTGCGCGGACTGGAACGCCCGGACGTCGTCCGCCCCGAACGCCCCGAGGGTAGCGGTGGTGCCGCCCGTCGCCCGGCTCACGCGGAACCTGTCGTCGAACACCGCCCCCGGCACGAGGGCGGCCGCAAGCTGTGCCGAGTTGGCCATCACCTGCTGGATCTCTGCCCGACGTAGCCCGATGTGGCGGAGGACGTCGTCGTCGGCCAGGGCCGGGGTGCGGACCGCATCGGCGAACAACGGGAACGCATCCGACAGACCAGTGACGGGGACATCGATGCTGACATGCGTCGCCAGCTGCGTGACACCGGCGCCGATGACCGCGCCCGTGTTCTCGAGCGTCTCGGTGTAAGACGCGCCGGGAAGTGACCGCGTGCCCTCATCGAGGGTGTGCGCCGCGATGTTCGCGATGCCTTCGTGGTCGGTGGGTTCGGCAGTGAGGGGCAGGTCGAGCGCCATCGTGGCGCTGATCACGTACTGGCCGGGCAGGTCGAACACCCAGACCCTCAGGCCGTTGTCCATCGTGTGCTCGGTGGCGACGGGAAAGGACCAGGCGGGCTGCCGGCCGAGCCGTGGGCGGTGGGGGGAGCTCATCACGCCTCCTTCCTGCGGTAGACGAGAACAGCTCGGTTGACCGGGTCGAGCCATCGCCGCGTTGCCCGTACGACATCGTCGACGGTCACGGAGAGGACAGTACGCAGCCTCTGGTTCACCCATCCCGGCGACCCGTGCAGGGTGGCGGCCTGGCCGAACCGGTCAGCCCGCTGGTCGAGCGCGGAGAGCTCGGTGAGCCACTCCCGGGCGAACTGGGACTGGGCCCGTTCGTGCTCCTCGACCGTCGGGCCGTCGTCGACGAACGTCTGCCACGCGTCGATCATCGCGGTCTCCAGTGCCTCGGGTTCGACACCGTCCCAGCATCGCCCGGACGCGACGCCGACGGAGTTGCCCCGAGCGAGCGACATCGTGAACGCTCCCGCGCCCTCGGCGAGCTCTGTACGGACGAGCGCCTGATGCAGCCGCGACGTGATCCCGTCACCCAGCACCGAGGTGGCCAGACCGAGGGCCTCCAGCTCGGGGTCACCGGCCTTGGGGAGGCGCCACGCGACGTACACNNGATGTGGGGCCGGCGCCGTCCGGGAAGCTCTGGGAGGCCCCCGAAGTACTGCTCGGCCAAGCGGAAGCCCTGGTCGGGGCTCACGTCGCCGGACATCGTCAGGACGAGGCGGCTCGCACGATAGTTGGCGCGGAAGAAGGCCTGCATGTCGGCCAACGTGGCCGCGTCGAGATGCTCCATGGAGCCGATCGTCGGGTGGGCGTACGGATGCCCCTCAGGGAAGGACAGGGAGAGGATGCGGTGCCATGCGTCGCCGTACGGGACGTTGTCGTACCGCTGCCGCTTCTCCTCCTTGACCACTTCGCGCTGGTTGTCGAGGCTCGCCTGGTCGACGGCCTCGAGCAGCGTGGCGAGACGGTCGGCCTCCATCCACAGCATCATGCGCAGGGCGGAGGTCGGCACGGCTTCGAAGTAGTTCGTCCGGTCGTACGACGTCGTGCCGTTCACCGAGCCGCCTGCGGCTTGGGCGAGGCCGATGTGGTCGCCGGACTTCACATGAGCAGAGCCCTGGAACATGAGGTGTTCGAACAGGTGCGCGAGGCCCGTCTTGTCGGGCGCCTCGTCGGCAGAGCCCACGTCGTACCAGAGGTTCACCGCGACCACGGGGACGTTGTGGTCAGGGTTGACGACGACGCGAAGACCGTTGTCCAGGCGTTTCTCGAACAGGGGGTAGGTAATCAGGCGGGGGTCCATGATCCGGCCACCTTAGCCCGCCTGGATGCGGCGCGCCTCCAGGTAGTAGCGCTTGTCATCGGCCTCTCCGAGGGAAAACGTCTTCCGTGGGAGCGCTCCGTCGGCCACGATCGACGCGAAGAAGGAGTCCTTGGGAACGGCCGGAAGGAAAAGTCCGAGGTTGGAGTCACGCCGCCCGATCGCACTCGTCGCTTCCGCGCCGTGGATGTAGTCGACCTCGCGGCCCGCGTCGACGAGCACGTCGATCACGGTCTGGAGCGTTCCCGCGGGGATGCTGGCCTCGGGATCGGTGAGGGCGTACGTGGCGTACCCGTGCTGGTCGCAGTAGCCGAACGTCTGGTCCGTGGCGCTGACGACCCTGTCCATGAGCTCGGCCGCGGTGTCGGCGGGGGAGACCCTGTACGAGGCGCAGTGGCGCGCGAGCTCGGCCTCGAAGACCTCGCGGGGGGTGTCGAAGAGGACGCGGTGGATCGGCTCGAACTCGAGGCCTGGGTCGAAGATGTTCTCGATCTCGACGAGGGCCCAGCGGGCCGGGTGCTCCTCGCGCTCGGCGTCGCTGAGTGTCGGTCGGAGGTCCTCCCAGCAGCTCTTGGCGGTGGCGAAGCTGTGGTTCCCGTCGCCCATCGCGAACAGGAGCGGGTCGGCGGGGTCGAGCGCGTCGTACAGCGCGGCGAGCGCATCGGCGAAGGCGGGGATCGCGTCGCCCGGTACAGTCCAGCCGGTGACGTGGCCGCCGTGCTGCATGAGCTCGACGTCGTAGACCGGTTGCAGCCCTCCGCTGATCGCCGCGAGCGGCTCGATGACCGACCGCGCGGCATCGGAGATGAGCACCATGATGTGCGGCAGCTCGAGGGGCGCGTTCTCGCGGATCCTCTTTCGGGGCGGGATCCGGTCGAGGATCGTGCCCTCGGTGGCGCGGATGGGGGTGCGGTCGTCCGCGTTCCAGCTGTACCGCTCGAGGTCGAGCGCCACTATGACGCCCCACCGGACGACGCCAGTGGCCGTCTGGCGACGGACGAGGAGCAACGTGGACTCGTACGTGTCAAAAAGACCGCGCTCGAGGTAATCGTCCATGGCGGCATTGATCGCGTGGATGCGCACATGGGAGTGAGCTTCGCCGAGGTAGACCTCGGGGTAGATGAGCCGCAGCGTGGAGGGCGACCCGCCCACGAGCTCCTCGACCGCTGCCCAGTAGTCGGGCTGCGCCGTGTACTGGTCGCACGCCACCACGGCCCAGCGGGACAGGTCGACGTCCACGCGCGGAAGCAGGATGTCAGCGAGTCGTACGCCGATGCGTGCCAGTGTCTGCTCGTGGCTCATGGATCTCCTTCGCGAGTGCAGCCAAAGCCTAGGGGTGCTCGGATCTGCGTCTCGCGACCTGCCGGGACGTGGTCGCGGCGACGTGATGGAGGTCTGCGCTGTCCTAGCCTCCGAGACCGTACGCGAGGTCCGGGCGCTGCGCCTCGATCTGGATCAGCCGGTTGTACTTGGCCACGCGCTCGCCGCGCGCGGGGGCACCGGTCTTGATCTGACCGCATCCCGTGGCGACCGCGAGGTCGGCGATGAAGGTGTCGGGTGTCTCGCCGGAGCGGTGGGAGACCATCTGGCCGTACCCGGCGTCGTGGCAGATCCGCATCGCTTCGAGGGTCTCGCTCACGGTACCGATCTGGTTGACCTTGATCAGGGCTGCGTTCGCGATGCCGTCCGCGATGGCCGCGGTGATGATCGCCGGGTTCGTGCAGAAGTTGTCGTCGCCGACCAGCTGGATCTGACCTCCGAGGGTCGCCGTGAGCTGCTTCCAGCCCGCGCTGTCCGACTCGCCGAGGCCGTCCTCGATGCTCCAGATGGGGAACCGGTCGACCATTTCCGAGTAGCGAGCGATCATGTCGGCGCTCGACAGGTTTGCGCCGTTGACCACGTACACGCCGTTCTTGTGGAACTCCGACGCGGCCGGGTCCAGCGCGATCGCAACGCCTGAGCGGCCGGTGGGGTAGCCGGCGTCCTCGATCGCCGAGACGATCAGGGCGAGGACCTCCTCGGGCTCGGCGAGGTTCGGAGCGAAGCCACCCTCGTCGCCCAGTCCGGTGGCGTGGCCGCCGGCAACGAGGCGCTTCCGAAGGGCCTGGTAGACCTCGGCTCCAGCCCTTACAGCCTCCTTCATCGACGATGCCCCGATCGGGCAGACCATGAACTCCTGGAAGTCGAGCGGGTTCGGTGCGTGGGCGCCGCCGTTGAGAACGTTGAAGCACGGGACGGGCAGTCGCCGGGGCTGGCCGATCCCGGGAAGCCACTCGTACAGAGGTGTGCTCGCCGAAAGAGCCAGCGCGCGGGCGAGAGCCATCGACGTACCGATGATCGCGTTGGCGCCCAGCCGGGCCTTGGTGGGCGTGCCGTCCAGGTCGCGCATCGCCTGGTCGACCTCGGCGAGGTCCGTCCAGGTCCTGCCCGCGAGGCCTGCGTTGATGTCGTCGTTGACGTGTCCCACGGCCTGCAGGACTCCGGCACCGCCAAAGCGCGTGGGATCGCCGTCCCGGAGCTCCACGGCCTCACGAGTGCCAGTGGATGCTCCCGAGGGGACGCCCGCCTCAGCAGTGGTTCCATCGGCCAGCGTCGTCGTCACCATGAGCGTGGGACGGCCACGCGAGTCCAGTATCTCGATCGCCTGAACACTCTGGATCTCGAAGGTCATCATGGTCCCTTTCGCGTCACCGGGTCCGCTCTGGACCTCGGGAGATGCGCGCGAGGCCTGGCGAGAAGGAGCTGGGGGAGGCCCCACCTCCGAGCCACAGCGAACGTGCGCACGAGGTAGGGACTGTTGGTCGCCTAGGGCGACGGTTGTGACGAAGGCGAGCCCCACCGCCTGATGCGGACTCTAGTCGTTCCGCGCGTGATGGGGGTGGGAACGTCGCTACGTCTGTGGGGGCGGTGCCGGCGGGGCGCCCGGCTGTACGGCCTGGTCGTACGCGATCACGTGCGTGGTGCTGGCGACCGCTCGACGGTCGTCCTCCCTGGTGTGCGACGTGCGAGAGCGGGTTTGTTCCGGTCTTCCTTTGTGTGGACTGTCTTTTTGGTACCGTTCGCGCGTCGAGACAAAGGGGTCGAGAGATGACGACAAACAGCCGGATCCGCGTGTGGACGAACGGGACGTCGATCCCTAGGGGATTCGCCCGTCTGGCCCTGCTTCTGACCGTCGTGACTGCGCTGTGGAGCTCCAGCCTCTTCGCGCCGACGGGACGAGCCGCGGCGCCGGCGAGCTGCCCGGATTCGGTGAGCTGGAAGGCAGACACCATCTACGCGAACGGCGACTTCTGCCTGTCTCTCAACGGCGATCTGCTCACGTACCAGACCGACGGAAACCTCGTGTACTACATCAACGGGGTCCCCGTCTGGAACACCGGAACCTGGGGTGTGGGTGCCAGACTCGCCCTGCAGGGCGACGGCAACGTCGTCATCTACTCGGCGAGCAACAAGGCGTTGTACGCGAGCACCTGGTACTACAAGGCTGCGTCCTACGCGACGCCAGGCTCGACCAACTTTCTGAGCCTCAACTACAACGCGCACACCCACCAGATTGCGAACAACTGGGAGGGCGCGGACGGCACCACCGGCGGCAACTCAGCCCTGAACGGTGTTCGGTGGCAGGACCTCGGTGATCAGTATGGATGCACTGTGGAGTCCGGAGCGATCGAGCAGGACACACTGGTCCGGAACCTGGCGCCTGGTCGCCTGTGCTGGGCCAACACCTACGGCACGCTCGTCTTCCAGTACGACGGGAACTTCGTCGAGTACGTCGACGGCAAGGCGCGATGGAACAGCGGGACCGGCGGCAAGGGTGCTTGGCTCGCGTTCCAGGGCGACGGGAACATCGTCATCTACAACGCGTCGGGCCGACCCCTGTGGGCTGTCTCCACCCTTGCCATCAGCTCGCGCATAGGCCCGTGGAAGCCGCAAGATCTCGCTCACTACAACGGCACGTTCAGCCTCCAGGTCACTTCCGACCACAGGATCTCCTACGGCCTGTTCTCGAACCCGGGCAGCGATGTCTGGATGGGGTGGGTGTACTAGCCACGAGGGGTGAGCCGGACTGTCTCGATCGCGGCGGTTGCGCAGCGCCGGGACTGTGTCGCGGGCCTGCGATGCCTCGCTGACGTCGGGGCCAAGGATGGTCCTCGTCTCGCCCGTACGGCCTGGTCGCACGCGATCACGTGCGTGGTGCTGGTGACCTCGACGGTCGTCCTCCGTGGTGTTCGACGTGCGAGAGCGGGTTGCCAGGTCTTCCTTTGTGTGGACTGTCTTTTTGGTACCGTTCGCGCGTTGAGACAAAGGGGTCGAGAGATGACGACGAACAGCCGGATCGGTCGTTCCGTGTGGAAGAACGGGACGTCCATCCCTAGAGGATTCGCCCGTCTGGCCCTGCTTCTGACCGTCGTGACTGCGCTGTGGAGCTCCAGCCTCTTCGCGCCGGCCGGACGAGCCGTGGCGCCGGCGAGCTGCCCTGATTCGGTGAGCTGGACGACTGGACTTCGTTACGTCAACGGGACGTTCTGCCTCTCTCTTGGCACAGATCTGCTCATCTACCAGACCGACGGAAACCTCGTCTACTACGTCAATGGGGTCCCTGCCTGGAACACCGGAACCTGGGGCGCGGGTGCGACGCTTGCCCTGCAGGGTGACGGCAACGTCGTCATCTACTCGGCGAACAACAAGGCCCTCTATGCGAGCAACTGGTACTACCAGAGCGCCGCGTACACCACCCCAGATGCGCACAAGTACCTCAGCGTCTACTACGCGGCCCACACCCATCAGATACTGAACTACTGGGAGAGCGCGGACGGCAGCGCCAGCGGTTACTCGACCTTGAGCGGCATTCGGTGGCAGGACCTCGGCGACCAGAATGGCTGCACGGTGGAGCCCACGCCGATCTCGCAGGCCGTCGTGCCTCGCACCTTGGCGGCCGGCCACCTGTGCTGGTCCAACGACTACGGCACGTTGGTGTTCCAGTACGACGGGAACTTCGTCGAGTATGTCGGAGGCAAGGCGCGATGGAACAGCGGAACCGCAGGAAGGGGTGCCTGGCTTGCCTTGCAGGACGACGGGAACATCGTCATCTACAGCGCCGCGGGGCAACCTCTCTGGGCGGTGTCCAA
>PMBM01000196.1 GCA_003153855.1 Propionibacteriaceae bacterium | reverse complement strand
CACGTACCCGACGAGCTCATCGAGGAACGTCGCTCCGATCTGACCGACCTCGCGCTCGTCCTCATGGAGGACCGGGCCGCCCGGAGGGTCGGTGAGCGGGTCGAGGTGCTCGTCGAGGAGATCGACGACGGCGTGGCCCGCGGCCGAGCGAGGCACCAGGGTCCGGACGTCGACGGGACCACGTCCGTGACCGGCGATCACCGTGTCGGTGACATCGTGGTCGCGACAGTGGGAGACTGCGAGGGAATCGACCTCATCGCAGCAGGAGCATCGTGACCGACCACGGCACCGTCCACGCCCCCATACCCGTGGAGGCGCACTGGCTGAACGTGCCGAACGGCCTCACGGCCCTCCGCATGGTCCTCGTACCGGTCTTCGCCTGGGTGCTGCTGTCGCACCCGTTCGACGACTCCTGGCGCTGGGGCGCCGCGGTGATCTTCGTCTTCGCCAGCATCACCGACATCGTCGACGGCAAGGTCGCCCGCAAGTACAACCTCGTCACGAGCTTCGGCAAGCTCTGGGACCCCATCGCCGACAAGGCACTGACCGGCATGGCGCTCATCGGGCTCAGCATCATCGGGCTGCTCCCCTGGTGGATGACGATCGTGATCCTCGTGCGTGAGTGGGGGATCACGCTGCTGCGCTTCCTCATCCTCAAGTACGGCGTCATGGCCGCCAACCGTGGCGGGAAGCTCAAGACCGTCATGCAGTCGATAGCCATCGTCATGTACCTGCTGCCGCTGCCCTCGTGGCTGCACGTCGTCGGCGTCGTCGTGATGTGGGTCGCCCTCATCCTGACCGTGCTGACAGGCCTCGACTACTGCCGGGAGGCGTACCAGCTCCGGAAGAAGGCGCTGGCCGGGTGACCGCGGCGGACGTGATCGCGGGCCTGGCGCTGCGCCACGAGACCGTGGCCACGTGCGAGTCGTTGACCGGTGGCCTCGTCCTCGCCGAGCTCACCACGGTGCCGGGTTCGTCGTTGGTCGTACGGGGCGGGCTCGTCACGTACGCGACCGACCTCAAGACCTCGCTGGCTGGCGTCCCCGCGGACCTCATCGCCGAGCACGGCGTCGTGTCGCGTCCGGTCGCCGAAGCCATGGCCGCCGGGGCCCGGAGGGCGTGCGACGCGACGTGGGGGATCGGGCTCACGGGCGTTGCCGGTCCCGATCCTGTGGACGGCCTGGCGCCGGGAACAGTGTGCATCGCGGTCGCGGGTCCCCACGGCACGGTGAGTGTGCAGGAGCTGTTCGACGGCGACCGCGGCGCCGTGCGACGCAGGACCGTGGACCGGGCGTTCGACCTTCTCCGGCAGGAGTGGACGCGCTGATCGCTGTCGGCTGAACATCCACCAGCAGGTTGCAGGTGACAGGTAGAGTCTTCCCATGCGCAATGTCCGTGACGCCGCACCTCTGATGCGTGAGGTGCTGGGGGAGTCGCTGCGTGAGCAGCGCACCGCGCAGGGACGAACCCTGCGCGAGGTGTCGCAGGACGCCCGCGTCAGCCTCGGCTACCTCTCGGAGATCGAGCGGGGCCAGAAAGAGGCCTCGTCGGAGCTCTTGGCCGCCATCTGCGGTGCGCTGGACGTACCGCTCTCGATCGTGCTCGACGACGTGTCCCAACGGCTCGCTTCGTACGAGACGGTGGCCTTGCTGCGGGTCGTACCGGTCGCTGCAGCCTGACGTGCGCGAAGCCGAGCTCTGGCGACGCCTGGAATCGGTCCTGGGAAAGGCCTACGCACAGGCGTGGGCCGGTCAGGTCGTCCTGTCCGACATCGGGGGCAGAACCGTCATCGAGGCGCTGTCCGCAGGGGTCGATCGCAAGCAGATCTGGCGGGCCGCGTGGGCCAAGCTGGAGCTCCCCGTCCGCGATCGCTGAGTCGCCGCGACACGCCGACACAGTGCCTTCTGTTCGAACACATGTTCGGTAAGTTGTCCACCAACGGCTCCCGAGCATCGAAGTTCTCCACAGATGTCGGAGGGGCTGACGAAATGTCAGTGGGCCTGCCTACTGTCCAGGTGAGGGCTCGACGAGGGCCGACAAAGACGATGGAAGGACACCCCGATGGCGGTGGCGGACCGCGCTAAGGCGCTTGAAGCAGCACTTGCTCAGATCGAGAAGCAGCACGGCAAGGGTTCCGTGATGCGGCTCGGCGATCGTGTCGGAATACCGATGGACATCATCCCCACGGGATCCATCGCGCTGGACATCGCGCTGGGCATCGGCGGGTTGCCGCGCGGCAGGGTCGTCGAGATCTACGGTCCGGAGTCGAGCGGCAAGACGACGGTCGCGCTGCACGCGGTGGCCAACGCTCAGGCACTCGGCGGCATCTGCGCCTTCATCGACGCCGAGCACGCGCTCGACCCCGACTACGCGAAGGCTCTCGGCGTCGACACCGACGCGCTCCTGGTGAGCCAGCCCGNNGGCGACAGCCACGTCGGCCTCCAGGCACGGCTCATGAGCCAGGCGCTCCGCAAGATGACCGGTGCTCTCAGCAACGCGAACACGACCGCGATCTTCATCAACCAGCTGCGCGAGAAGATCGGTGTCATGTTCGGCTCGCCCGAGACGACGACCGGTGGCCGCGCCCTGAAGTTCTACTCGTCGATCCGGCTCGACGTGCGCCGCATCGAGACGCTCAAGGACGGCACCGACATGGTCGGCAACCGCACCCGCGTCAAGGTGGCGAAGAACAAGGTCGCCCCGCCGTTCAAGCAGGCCGAGTTCGACATCCTGTACGGCGAGGGCATCTCCCGTGAGGGCAGCCTGATCGACCTCGGGGTCGAGCACGGCATCATCCGCAAGGCCGGCGCCTGGTTCACCTTCGAGGCCGACCAGCTCGGCCAGGGCAAGGAGAACGCCCGCACGTTCCTCAAGCAGAACAAGGAGATGGCCAACAAGATCGAGCACCTGATCCTCGCGAAGGTGGGCATCGGCCCTGACGCGGTGAAGAAGGAGCCGGAGGAGCGCATCGATCCCGTCACGGGCGAGGTGGACTTCTGACCGAGTTCGAGCAGCCGTCGGGGCCGCTGGCGCCCGACCCGGAGGCACTGGCCGTGCTTCGTGAGGCATGGAGCAAAGTGGCGTCCATGCCTGACGAGCCTGTTCGTAAGTCGGCGGACCCTCGGAAGGTTGCCAAGGGGGCCGAGGCTTCTGGCGCTGTGGACTCCGACGCGACGGGCGCCACAGGCTCCGACCACTCGGCGAATGCTCCGAGGGCCGCGGCGCGCGAGATCGCGCTGCGACGCCTGTCGGTGAGGGCGAGGTCGCGCAAGGAGCTCGCGCAGGATCTCAAGAGCCGCGACGTGTCGCCCGAGGTGGCCGACGAGCTGCTCAACCGTTTCGCGGAGGTCGGCCTCATCGACGACGCCGCGTTCGCGGAAGAGTGGGTCGAGAGCAGAGGCCACCGTTCCGGGGCCGCTCGGCTTCGTCAGGAGCTGCGGCTGAAAGGCGTCGCCGACGAGCACATCGCCGACGCTATCGGCGGCCGCGAGGACGAAGACCTGACGAACGCCCGTGACCTCGCGACCCGCAAGGCGGCGTCGATGAAGGGCTTGGACACGATCGTGAGACAGCGTCGATTGACGGCCTACCTGGGACGCCGTGGCTTCTCCAACGCGGTGATCAGGCGCGTCGTAGGCGAAGTCCTCGGGGCACACTCCGCGGGGATCGACGACTGACGCGCGCCAGCACGCGGTGGCGGCTCGACACTAGGGCTGTGGCGTAAGTTGTTCTCACCCATCGACACGCGATGACCGCCTGAGGAGTGATGCATGCCCGACCTTCACGGTCTGAGGGGGATGGATCTCCTCGGCATTTGTCTGGTCCTCGCATCCATCGTGGTTGCCGTCGTCTTCGCCGTGCGCTGGGACAGGCTGGCTCAGAGGTCACGGGCCTACCAGCTGGCCCAGGACGACCGTACGAACGCGTCGCAGGAGCTCGCGGCCGCCGCAGAGAAGCGGATGACGGAGCTTGACCGCCGCAACAGCGACGAGCGAGACGACATCCGGGCGGAGAGGGAAGCCGTGATCCGGCGCGAGAGCCTCGTCGCCGAACGAGAGGCTCGCGTCGCCGAGTCCCAGGGTGCCGTCGACGACCGCGCGGCGCGTGTCGACGCGCTCGAGGCGGATGTCCGGGCACGTGCGGCCGAGCTGGAGCACGCACATGCCCAGGCGACCCGGGAGCTGGAGCGCATCGGCGGCCTGACCCGCGAGAGGGCCCTCGCCGAGGTCATGGAGATCGCCGAGCACGACGCGCGGCTGCGTGCCTCAGCCATCGCCCGCGACATCGAGCAGGAGGCCCGAGCCACCGCGGAGCGTCAGGCGTCCGAGATCGTCGTCACGGCGATGCAGAGGCTCGCGACGGACCAGACCGCCGCATCCGTGGTGACCGCGGTCGACCTCCCGACGGAGGACATGAAGGGCCGCATCATCGGCCGAGAGGGCCGCAACATCCGCGCGTTCGAGCAGGTGACGGGCGTCAACGTGCTGATCGACGACACCCCAGGAAGCGTCCTGCTCTCCTCGTTCGACCCCGTGCGACGTGAGACTGCCCGGATCGCGCTGGAGGAGCTGGTCGCCGACGGGCGCATCCACCCCCAGCGGATCGAAGAGGCGTTCGAGCGCAGCCGGGTCGCCGTCGACGAGCGCATCGAAGCCGCCGCCCGTGAAGCCCTGGACAGCGTCGGCATCAGCGACCTCCACCCCGAGCTCGTACCGATAATCGGTGCGCTGCACTACCGCACGTCGAACGGTCAGAACGTGCTCGCGCACCTCGTCGAGTGCGGCCACCTCGCGGGACTCATCGCCGCTGAGCTCGGTCTCGACGTCGCGTTCTGCAAGCGCGCGGCCTTCCTCCACGATCTGGGAAAGGCCGTGACCCATGAGCACGAGGGGTCGCATGCGCTCGTAGGCGCCGACCTCGCGCGCCGGAACGGGGAGCACCCGGACATCGTGCACGCCATCGAGGCCCACCACAACGAGGTCGAGCCTCGCACCGTCGAAGCNNGTCCTCGTCCAGGTCGTCGACTCGATCAGTGGGTCGCGACCGGGCGCACGCCGAGAGAGCCTGGAGGCGTACGTGCATCGGCTGGAGCGGCTCGAGAAGATCGCCACGGCCCACGAAGGCGTCGAACGCGCCTTCGCTGTACAGGCGGGCCGCGACGTACGCGTCATGGTCTCGCCGACGGTCCTCGACGATGCCCAGGCGGCCGCTCTGGCGCGCGAGATCGCCAAGGAGATCTCGGAGGAGCTGACCTTCCCCGGTCAGATCCGGGTAACTGTCGTCCGCGAGAGCCGAGCGACGGAGATCGCCTCCTGAGGGTGTTCCGTGTGTCGCGTACAGTAGGCGGGCCATGATCGAGTCCCTCACACCCCGCACGTACCGCGTCATCACGTACGGCTGCCAGATGAACGTGCACGACTCCGAGCGCATCTCGGGCCTGCTCGACGACGCGGGGTACGTGCCCGCGCCCGGCGACGAGGCGGACGTCGTCGTGTTCAACACCTGCGCGGTCAGGGAGAACGCCGACAACCGCCTGTACGGGAACCTGGGCCATCTCGCGCCCGCGAAGACCGCGCGTCCCGGCATGCAGATCGCCGTCGGCGGATGCATGGCTCAGAAGGACCGCGACGTCATCGTCGAAAGGGCGCCATGGGTCGACGTCGTCTTCGGGACCCACAACGTCGGTGCGCTTCCCGTGCTCCTGGAGCGCGCCCGCATCGAGCAGGCGGCACAGGTCGAGATCCTCGAGACGCTCGAGCGCTTCCCGTCCACCCTGCCCTCGCGGCGCGAGAGCGCGTACGCGGGCTGGGTCGCGATCAGCGTCGGCTGCAGCAACACCTGCACGTTCTGCATCGTCCCCAGCCTTCGCGGCAAGCAGGCCGACCGCCGCTCGGGCGACATCCTCGCCGAGGTGCACCAGCTCGTCGCGGACGGCGTCCAGGAGGTCACGCTGCTCGGGCAGAACGTCAACGCGTACGGGCTCGACATCGGCGATCGCGACGCGTTCGCGAAGCTGCTCCGAGCCTGTGGCGACGTCGACGGCCTGCGACGGGTCCGTTTCACCAGCCCGCACCCCAAGGACTTCACGGACTCGGTGATCGAGGCGATGGCCGCCACGCCCAACGTCATGCCGAGCCTGCACATGCCGCTCCAGTCCGGGTCTGACGACGTGCTTCGCCGGATGCGCCGCTCGTACCGGTCGGAGCGCTACCTCGGCATCATCGACCGCGTCCGCCAGTGGCTGCCGCAGGCGGCCATCACGACGGACATCATCGTCGGCTTCCCCGGGGAGACGGACAAGGACTTCGAGGACACCCTCGACGTGGTCCGCCAGGCGCGCTACGCGGCGGCCTTCACGTTCCAGTACTCGATCCGTCCCGGCACGCCGGCCGCGACGATGCCCGACCAGGTACCGCAGCAGGTCGTCACGGAGCGGTACGACCGCTTGGTCGAGGTCGTCGGGGAGATCGCGCTCGAGGAGAACCGCACGCTCGTGGGCCGCGAGGTCGAGGTGATGTTCGCCGACGGCGAGGGGCGCAAGGACACGGCCACGCGCCGCATGTCCGGACGCGCCCGTGACAACCGGCTCGTCCACGTCGCGGTCGACGAGGACGACCTGCCGAGGCCCGGCGACATCGCTCGCGCCACCATCACGTACGCCGCTCCTCACCACCTCGTGGCGGATGCCGGCGTCTATGGCATGGAGCGCACCCGGGGCGGCGATGCCTGGGAAGCCCGGCAGCAGAGCGGACCTCGCGGGATCGCGCTCGGGATGCCTGCACTGCGGGCCTGAGCCACCGAGATACACCCTGAACAACCCACCGGGCCCGTACATCCTGTGACGGATGTGCGGGCCCGGCTTCGGGCTTGTCGCCGCTGTCTAGGCCTCGGAAGTGGCGTTGGAGCTGCCGACCTGGGTCTTCAGGAAGTCCTGAGCCTGGTCCACCTGTCCGGCGTACTGGCCGCCGGTCTTGTCGTCGATCAGGTCGCCCAGATTGTCGATGCCGTCCTTGACCTGGTCCTCGTGCCCTCCAACAGCGGCGCTGAGATTATCCATCAAGCCCATGTTGTAGACACCTCCTTTCGCCGAACCTCCGCAACGGGGGCGCTTCCAACACCCTGGTCCATGCGGGACGCCTGTGAGACGTCAACGCGGACATTCTTACCGGCTCGGGCTCGGATTCCAAGGGGTTATCGATGTGTGGTGGCTGTGAGTCCAGTGAACGGAGAATGACAGACTGGGCCGGTGCCCGCGCCGATCCTCGCCCTCCTGGGTCCCACGGCCAGCGGCAAGTCGACGCTGGCGGTACGGCTGGCGCTGCACCTGTTCGAAGATGGCACCCCCGCCGAGATCGTCAACGCCGACTCGATGCTCGTCTACCGCGGCATGGACATCGGCACGGCCAAGCCGACTCTCGAGGAGCGGCGGGGCGTCCCGCACCACCTCGTCGACATCCTCGACGTCCGTGAGACGGCGACGGTCGCCGACTTCCAGCGCCTCGCGCGCGACGCCATCGCCTCCTGTCAGGACCGTGGAGTCGTGCCGATCCTGGCGGGCGGCTCGGCGCTCTACCTGCGCGCCATCCTCGACGAGTTCACGTTCCCCGGGACCGACCCGGCGGTACGTGCCGGGCTCGAAACCGAGCTCGAACAGCTCGGGCCCCTGGCGATGTACGAGCGGCTGTTGCGCCTGGCGCCCGAGGCGGCCGTGGAGATGCAGCCGATGAACGGCCGCCGGGTCGTACGCGCGCTCGAGGTGGTCGCGCTCACCGGCTCGTACAAGGCCACCCTGCCGGAGCACCACTACGCGTTGCCCGGGGTCGTACAGATCGGGCTGTCCATCGACCGGACCGAGATGGACGCACGCATCGGGGCCCGGGTCGACGACATGTGGGCCAAGGGCCTGGTCGCGGAGGTGGCAGCTCTGGACGAGCAGGGGCTGCGGGAGGGCGTCACCGCGTCGAGGGCGCTCGGCTACCGACAGGTCCTCGCGTACCTGGACGGGCGCTGTACCGAGGAGCAGGCGATCACGGACACGGCGGCCGGCACCCGGCGTTTCGCCCGCCGGCAGCTCGGCTGGTGGCGCCGCGACCCTCGCATCCACTGGTTCGACGCCCTCGCGCTGCCGACACCGGCGGAGCTCCTCGCCGAAAGCGGCGCGCAAGCGTGAGTTGATGCCCTCTACCCTGTACGGGTGGGCACACAGACCTGGTCGTTCGCCAAGGGGCACGGCACGCGCAACGACTTCGTCATCCTCCCTGACCTCGACGGCGCCCTCGACCTGACACCCGCCGCAGTCGCGTACCTCTGCGACCGCCGCTCGGGGATCGGTGCCGACGGGGTCCTGCGCGTCGTGAAGGCGAGGGCCATCGAGAACTCCGGGTTCGA
>PMBM01000192.1 GCA_003153855.1 Propionibacteriaceae bacterium | reverse complement strand
GACCTGTCAGAATGGCGGAGCCGTCAGGCCCTGTAGCTCAGGGGATAGAGCAGAGGTTTCCTAAACCTTGTGTCGGAGGTTCGAATCCTCCCAGGGCCGCGCTCGAGGCGCTTCCTGCCCCGGGGCCCGGAATGAACGTCCCTGCCGAGTGGTTGGGCTCTGCGGAGGTAATGCACACATATGGCTACTGTCGAACTCACCAGCGCGAACTTCTCGGAGAGCATCGAGACGTCCGACGCCATCCTCATCGACTTCTGGGCGGAGTNNTGCAAGCGCTTCGGCCCGATCTTCGAGGCCGCGAGCGAGAAGCACCCGGATCTCACGTTCGCCAAGCTGGACACAGAGAACAACCAGGACATCGCCGGGGCGCTCGAGATCACCAGCATCCCGACGCTCATGGTCGTCAAGGGCGGAATGCTCCTCTACCGCGAGGCCGGCGCGCTCAACGCCGCGCAGCTCGACGGGCTCATCTCCGAGGTCGAGAAGGTCGACATCGAGAAGCTCAAGGCAGAGGCCGCCGCAGGCGCCGAAACCAACTGACACCGTCGAGGCGATCGTCTGCTGAGCAGGCGGTCGCCTCGCTATTTCAGCGCCACGATCCGCCGCATCGGCACCGCCAGCTCGACCTGCCCGTTCTTCCGCACCTCGTTCTCGAGGTACGAGATCGCCGCGTCGAGGCGTGCCTGACTGGTCGCCGGCAGGTACAGCGCATCGAGCATCAGCTCGGCGTCCGCCCGTGAGTGGATCGTGATCCTGTACCTCTCGCGTCCGTCCTCGTACTTCCGCATCCCGTGGCTCCTCAGCGTCGCCGCGAAGTCGGTGAACTCGAGGGGGCCGGGGAAGCGGGGCAGCGTGCGCAGACGCGAGGCGACGTTCGCCCCCACTCGTACATCCCCTGGTGACACGGGCCGTACGGTCGGCGCGATGAACGCGAGCATCCCGCCCGGCTTCAGCACCCGCGCCGCCTCTTCAAGCAGCTTGGATGTCGGGTGAATCACCACCATCCCCATGCTCGAGACGACGGCGTCGAGGCTCTCGTCGGCGAACGGAAGCTGCAGGGCATCGCCTCGCACCCACGGGCCGCCGTTACGTCGTTGTGCCAGCTCCAACTCGGCCGCGGAGATGTCAACGCCGACGACGAGACGCCCCGGACGTTCCAGCTCTCGTGTCATCGCGCCGGCCCCACACGCCAGGTCGAGCACGGTCGTGGCTCTGGCCGACACCGCGCGAGCGAGCCAGCGGTACGGCGTGTGGTGCCCGTTCAGCGCCCGGCTGAGCACCTGCTCGGCGGCCCCTGGACGCTCCGCGTGGAACCCGTGCAGGTACGCGTCCCAGTCGACCCCGAATCGCCGTGCCACGTGATCATCCTCGTCCTAGCAGGAGGCCCGCGTCGATCTCGGCGGAGATCTGGTCGCCGATCGTACGGACGATGCGGCCCGGCCCGATTGGCCGACCGGCCACCGCGGACACCAGACGGCTCATTCCGGGGAGCGCCTCCGTCGGCTCGCTACGGTCAGGCGTTGCCTGGGCATGCAGGGGGTTCGACCCATCCGGCCACGGTGCGTTGAGGCGCTCCCAGGTGGCGAGCCATGCGTCGGCGATCTCCGAGTTGGACGGTACGCCGAAGAAGTGGCCCACCGGCGCGTGGTGGCGCAGCGCGACGATGGCGGAGTCCTGGTAGGTCAGCGCCAGCCGGACGCGGGCGTCCAGGTCCCGGCGCTCCGGCAGCTCCCCTCGTACGGCCCATGCGCACGGCGTGGGACACGTGGTCCCGACGTCCGGCCTCTCGCCCGCGGTGACCGTCTCGTGGTTCATCGCGCACACGGCCAGGGCGTTGCCCAGGCGCGAGTGGAACTTGTCCAGGTACGCGGTGTATCCGACCACGTCCCCGTCGCACGCGTTCAGCGACCGCTTCGCGGTGGCGCGGGCGGTCGACGGGTGAGGGCACTCGGTGCTGGCCGTCCCCCAGCGCTCCCCCACGGACTCCCGCATCCGCAACGGGTCGCCTCCGTGCCCCAGCCGCGTCTGCCAGGCTAGCTGCGGCAGGTACTCACCGATGAGGTGGGCGGTCACGACGACCTGCAGCGGCTCGTGACGCCAGGCGCGCAGCTCCAGGACCTCGAGCATCAGCCCGTACAGCCCGTCGAGTGACGCGAGCGCCCCGCGCTGGGGGTCCCGCGGCTCGAGGGGGAAGGACGCCTCCTCCAAGGACCGGGCCCAGCCCGAGTCGAACGCTGAGCCGATCTGGCCGAAGTCCTCGGCGTCGAGGTCGAGGATCCGCTTCGCCGCCACGGCGAGCCGTTCGGCCTGCTGGAGATGGGGGTTGCCTGAGCCCTGGTCGTGCAGCACTGCGACCACGGCGTCGTACCAGTGCCCGCGCAGAAGTGAGGCGAGCGATGCGTCCACGTCAGACGCTGACGAAGAGGTGCTCGGCCACGTGGTCGGGCAGCACTGCCTGGCCCTTCGCCGTGGAGACCTCCACGCCGCGAGGGGTCGCTGTCACCGTCACCACTGCGCCCGGCGTCACGCCGAGCCCGAGCACCCCGGCGAGCTCCGGCTCCTGCTGCAGGTGCTCACCGATCCGACGTACGGTCACGGTGACGCGTTCGTCGGTGACCATCTCGGTGAGGGGCCGGTTCCCGTCGCGGAAAGCATGGAGGGCCTTGGCGCCCCCGTCGTCGATCTCCGGGATGGGGTTCCCGTACGGGGAGGTCTGCGGATCGTCGAGGAGCACGGCCAGCCGCGCCTCGACCGCGGGCGACACGACGTGCTCCCAGCGGCACGCCTCGTCGTGCACCATCGCGATGTCCAGGCCGATGATGTCGAGGAGCAGCCGCTCCACGAGACGGTGCTTGCGCATCACCTCGACGGCCGCCGCGTGTCCTTCGGGGCTGAGCTGGATGAGCCGCTCGTCGTCGATCGTGAGGAGTCCGTCCCGCTCCATCCGCGCGACGGTCTGCGAGACGGTGGGGCCTGTCTGGTGCAGCCGCTCGACGATCCGGGCTCGACGGGGGGTGATCCCCTCCTCGAGCAGCTCGTAGATCGTACGGAGATACATCTCGGTCGTGTCGATCAGCTGACTCATCCAGTTACCTCCTCACGGAAGCGTAGTGGACCGTGCTCGACCCGACGCGTCCCTCCAGTTGTCCTCAACCCCCTGTGGGGCCAGGGTAATCCCCATGAGCCGCACCGTGTCCGTACCGTCCGGCCGTATCGAGAAGTGGGTGGACAACTTCTGGGTACGGCACGGCGAGGGCTCCGTGACGGCCTCAGGGGACGCGGTGACCATCAGCGGTACCGACGGTGCCAGCGCGCGCATGCGGCTGCTCTGGCCCGGTGTGGAGCTCGGCAGCGACCCGCTGGCGGACCTGGTGGCCGCTGCCCACGCCCCCCGGCGGCTGGGCCTGCTGGCGGTACGTGCGGACGGCCACGCCATCGGCCTGTGGGACGGTACGGCCGTCACGGAGTCGAAGCGCCGGGGCCACTACGTACAGTCTCGAACCGCTGCCGGCGGCTGGTCTCAGCAACGCTTCGCACGGCGCCGGGAGAACCAGGCCAAGGCGGCCTACGAGAAGGCGGCGGGGGACGTCGCCGCGCTCATCGAGCCCGTCACCGGAACCCTCGATGCCCTCGTCTCGGCGGGGAACCCCGGCGCGATCAAGGCCGTGCTCGCTGACTCACGCTGCCGTCGTACGGCGGCGCTGGCGGCAGCCCTACCGTTGCCTCACCTGGAGCTGCGTGACACGTCCCGCGATGCTCTGACAGACCTGGCCGTACGCGTCCTCTCCGTGGCCATCACGATCGACGGGCAGGACTGAGGNNGGTGACCGAGGGCAACGCTGCGAGGTGCGTGGCCAGGGCACGGTAACGGTCAAGGGTTTCGGACGCGCGACATTAACGACGGACGAAGGCCACGACACCCGCGAGGAGCGCCAGCACCAAGGTCCCGCCGAGCGCCAAGGCGGTTCCCTTGCCGAAGAGCTGGTCCATGTGGATGGACGAGGTGGCGGCAGGGCTCGTCGCCGCCTCGGTCGCTGTCGGTGTCGCGGAGTCGGTGGGACTGGTCGTGGCGGACGGCGTCGCGGACGGCGAGCTCGACGCCCCACCGGTCGACAGGACGGGGTTGCCGTTCCCCTGGCCGACGAGCAGGAACGACTCACCGTCGAGGGCCCTCGTGATCCCGCGGGCACCGGTCTGAGCGGGGGCCGGGATCGTACTGGTCGTCGCGAAGCTCGTGGGGTCGGCCAGGATGATGCTCGACGCCGTACGTAGCACCACCGACTTGGTCTTGTCGTCGTAGAAGCCGCCGGTCGTGCCTGCCGTGCCGTCCGACACCTTCGTGAGCTTGTTGGTCCCCGCGACCGAAGGCTTCGCCGGCGCCTTGTAGATGTGGCCCGACTGCGCGACCACGTAGTACTGGCTGTTCGGCGCGACGATCAGCGCCACGATCGTCTGCCCCGACTCCGGGACCACGAGCTCGTAGAAGTGGAACGCGAGGGAGCCGTTCACGACCAGGCTCGTCAGCGTCATGTACGACAGCCGCAGCGTGTTCGCCTTCGGGCTCTTGTCGAGCGCGTACAGGTTGCGCGAGTCGTAGCCGACGGCGAGCACACCGGTCGTGGACTGGGTGTAGGTCATCGTGGCGCGAACGCGGCCTTCTGTGCCCACGGCGTACACCGAGGTCTTCTTGTCGGCGGTCGAGTTGGCCGTCCAGTACAGCGAGTGGTCGTGGTCGGTCGCGAGGCCCACCGGGGCGGTGATGCTGCTGTCGGACCATGTGAAGGCCACCGTGTCGGCGAAGGCCCCAGGGGCACTCAGCACCCACAGCAGAAGGAGCACGGTCACCACGCTCGCGGCGCGACGTATGGCTGGCACGAGGGGCAGCCTATGCCAGCCAGTGGAGCAGCGCGGACACCAGGACCACCACGATCAGCCCGGCAAGCACCGAAGTCACGATGATGCGCCGGGTCCGAGGAGTCACGGTCTCAACCCTACGAGGTCACGACGAAGTCCCGATTCGCGAATGACTGCCGATCGAGCTCGGCGGGGTTACGTTAGGCCCGTGGCCGAGATCGATCGTGGAGCGCCCGGCACCGCGAGCGGCGTACGGCTCTGGGCGGTGAGCATCACCGATGTGCGATCGCTGTTCCACCCGACCGGCGACCTGGCGGACAGGCTCCGCGGCGACGTCCCGTTCCAGGTCCTGACACCGTCCAAGCAGAGCTGGTTCAAGCCGCTGCTGAAGCGCGACCCCGGCGCTCCCCTGCTCGCTGCCGACTCCCCGCTCCCGAGCGACGTGGACAAGCTGCTCCACGGCCACTTCGTACCGCCGGACCGTCTCGTGCCGAGCTGGCAGATCGTCGGCCACTGGCTCGACCGGCTCGCGTCGGCGAACCTCCGGCTCGAGATCGACAAGGCCACCGCCGAGAGGCTCGACTTCGACCTCGCCCGTGCGGGCGTCGCCTCGCACTTCGGCCTGCGGACGTTGTGGGCGCGCGACGCGGCGCTCCCCCTCCGTCCTCTCCCCGGCAGCGACGTCGGCTACCAGCGGTACGCGGTGGCCGTCGAGCTGGGGGAGGCCTGGCGCGCGAGCCTGCCCTCGCTCGAGGGGTCCGCCGACCTGGTCGAGCACGTCAGCGACTGGCTGCGTCAGCTGCCGACCTGGGCCGGAGACGCCGAAGGGGCCGGTCGCCCGGCCCCTGACGTCTTCGCTGTGACGGTGCCCTGAGGCACGTCAGGTCAGGAGAGCCCCATCCAGTGCAGGATGATCCCCTGCGCGAAGTAGATGAGGAACAGGGCCGCGATGACCCACATGAGCGGGTGGACCTGCTTGGCCTTGCCGCGGGCCAGCTTGATGCCCGCATAGAGCACGAAGCCCGCACCGATGCCGTTGGTGATCGAGTACGTGAACGGCATGAGCACCATCGTCGCGTAGGCGGGGATGGCCTCCTCGAGGTCACGCCAGTCGAGCTCGGAGACCTGCTGCATCATGAGGAATCCCACGAGCACCAGCACCGGGGCCGCGGCTTCGGACGGTACGAGGTTGACCAGCGGTGAGAGGAACAGCGCCAGGAGGAAGCCGATGCCGGTCACCACGGAGGCAAGACCGGTACGGGCACCCTCGCCGACGCCCGACGCCGACTCGATGTAGGACGTGTTCGACGACACGGAGCCCAGACCACCGGCGACCGCGGCGAGCGAGTCGACGATCAGGATCTGCTGCATGTACGGCGGGTTGCCGTGCTTGTCGAGCAGGCCACCCTCGCTGCCGATCGCGAAGATCGTGCCCATGGTGTCGAAGAAGTCGCTGAGCAGCAGCGCGAAGATGGTGAGCAGAACGCTCAGCACGACGGTCGGGCCGCCCGCGAAGGCGCCGAACATGTCGACCCGGAAGAGCAGGTGGAGGTTCGGCAGGTCCCAGAGCTTGCCGGTGATCGCCGGCACGTTGAGCTGCCAGCCGGTCGGGTGGATGTTCACGCCGTCGTTGTACGGGCCGTTGTGGACGAGCGCCTCGAGGATGACCGAGACGATCGTCATGCCGACGACCGAGATGAGCATGGCGCCCTTGATCTTGCGCACGAACAGGAAGATCAGCAGCAGGAGCCCGATGCAGAAGACGAGGGTCGGCCAGCCGAACAGGTTGCCGTTGATGCCCAGCGTGACCGGGGTGCCGGTGCCGGAGCGGACGAAGCCGGAGTCCTTGAGGCCGATGAGCGCGATGAACAGGCCGATGCCGACGCTGATCGCGATGCGCAGCGAGTGCGGGACGGCCTTGAAGACGGCCTTCCGGAACCCGGTGAGCACGAGGATCGTGATGAGGATGCCTTCCCAGACGACCAGGCCCATGGCCTGTGCCCAGGTCATCTTGAGGACGAGGCTGGCTGCCAGCAGCGCGTTGATGCCCAGGCCGGTCGCCAGACCGATCGGGAACCGTGCGTACACGCCCATGAGGATCGTCATCAGGCCGCCGACAAGGGCTGTCGCCGCAGCGACCATGACGATCGTCGTGCCGATGTTCGCGCCGGACACCACGCCGTCGACCTTGAACGGCAGTCCGGAGACGAGATTGCCGTTGATGTCCGGCACGGTGCCGATGATCAGCGGGTTCAGGGCGATGATGTAGGCCATCGTGACGAAGGTGACCAGTCCACCGCGGATCTCGGCGCCGATCGTGGACCCTCGTCGGGTAATAGCGAAGTATCGGTCAAGGGAGCTCCGCTGTGGCGGGAGCGCGGCAGGAGTGGTCGCTGCCTTCGGGGAGTTCTGCACCATGGCGCGCAGCCTAGGGAAAGCCCGGAGCCAACCCTGACCCGGGGTCCAGTTGTCCGTAGAGTGGACACGTGGGAGACCTTGAACATCACACGCTGGTTCAGGCGCCGGTCGATCCGGTGGACGAGGACGGCGTCGCGGCCGCGTACGTCGGGACCGTCGTCTCGGCTCTCGCCACGCTCCTGCTGTGGTGGCAGTACGCCTGGCTGGACGCGCGGAACCAGACCTGGTGGCTGTGGGTCGCGGTCTGCGCCACCGTCTCGGGGGTGCTGTTCAGCGCGTACACCCGGTACCGCAAGCAGCGTCGGCTCTCGCCCACGACGCGGCAGGCCTCAGTCGAACAGTGACATCTCGTCGCTGATCGTGTCCCACAGCGCGTCGGGCAACGGTGCCGCAGCCTCCGCGATGACGTCGGAGTGAGCGCCGCACCCGTGCTCGAGGCTCACGACGTGTCCGTCGGACGGTGACTTCTCGTTGGCGCAGGCGCCGAACGCGACGCCCAGTGACCCGCGGAGCCGGATGAAGAACGCGCAGGTGCCGCAGGGGGCGGGAGCGAGCCGCGAGGAGGGCGCCTCGGGTCCGAAGTCGCCCTCGTACCAACGCTGGGCAGCGAGGGTCCGACCGACATCGCTGAGCAGTCGCTCGCGTCCAAGACCGAGCTCGTGCACCACGGTGCGGGTCGCGACGGAGTCGTCGTCGTTCTCCGTACCGCCGGTGTAGCCGGGTACGACCCTGGGGTCGTTGTCACCGAGCGGGAGCAGCATGCCGGGCGCGAGGTCGCCGGGACCGATGCGCTCGGCCCACGGGACCCAGTCCTGTGCGAGGAGTGCGGCATCGCTGGGGAGCAGCACGACCTCGTTGACGGTGGGGGCCTTGGCACGTGTGGCGCGTACGAGGGTGACCGCCCAGTGCCAGCCGACGTATCCGGGATGGGGGCACGCGAAGGCATGCGTGACGACCCGCTCGCCCTCGGCCACGACGCCGAGGTGGTCGCCGACACCGAAGTCGCCGGCGGCCTCTGCGGCCTCTGCGGCGGCTGCGCGCGCCAGGTCGACGGCCGCGGCGGTCACCGCATCGAGCTTGCTGACAGTCATTGGTGAATCATCCCACACGGCCACCGCGCCGTGAGTCGTGTCCTCAGGTCAGCGCCCGCGCACGAGCAGGAGGCGTGCCGCGGCTGCATGGTTCTCGTGGGTGTCACACGCCCGTGGGCGGCGAACCTGCCGCGAGCTGAGCTGTCCTCGGTTCTGTGACGGGTTCCAGGCGGCGCCACAGACCGTCTCCGGCGACGGCGACGCTCTGGAGTGCAGCGAAGCGCTCCGAGGAGCACCTATGGGCTAGAGCTCGAGCTCCTCGGCCACGGCGCGCAGCATCTGGGCCACCTTCTGGGCGGCCTTGCTGTCGGGGTGGTGGCCGCGGCGGTACGAGTTCGCCAGGTGGTCGAGCATCTTGATGAGGTCCTCGGAGATGACGGCCATCGCCTCGGGCGACTTGCGCTGGGCCTTCGACAGGGACGGCGGCGCCTCGAGTACGCGCAGCGACAGAGCCTGCTCGCCCTTGCGACCCTCGACAACACCGAACTCGACCTTCTGGCCGGCCTTCAGCGAGGTCACGCCAGGGGGAAGAACGGAGGCGCGCACGTACACATCGCCCCCCTCATCCTTGGTGAGGAAGCCGAATCCCTTCTCGGCGTCGTAGAAACGCACCTTGCCGACGGGCACAGCCGCCTCCTAGTCATCCGCGTGGTTCGACCGATCCTTGCGCACTCAGCCTACCGAGGCGTACAGACGCGCAACAGCCGATTGACATTGGGTTGTCAGCCGGGCGTGCACGAGCGCGTCCAGCCACTCGGCAGCAGGGGAATCCCTTGCGCCTCGTGCAGTGCGCGTCGCCGTCACGCCACGGCGCGCGGCCGAGCCGATGGGTAGCATGGCGCCGTGGCGACATGGGAGGACGGACCGGAGTACGCGCCGGTCGAATGGCCGACTGGTTTCGTCGCACCCCAGGCCAGCCCGCTGAGCACCGCCGCGACCGTCGCCGATCCGTCGGCCGGAGCGCCCGCCGAGCCTCCCGAGCGATTCGACCAGCCGCACGATCCCGTACCGCCCCTGGCCTCCCTCGTACCCACGACAGCGCCGACCCGCGACCCGGCCGAGCCGTTCCAGGTCGCTTCGGCCGTCGTGACGGCCGGCTCGGCATGGGGGTCCGCCCACTCGACGCAGGCGGTCGCCGCGCCTGAGGTCGCTCCGATCTGGACGCCGGACCAGGCGGTCGCCAGCAACTACCCGCCGCCCGAGGCCGTACAAGGCTTCCCGGCACCCGGCACACCCGGGTGGTTCGGTCCCCCGACGGCCTACGAGGCGACCACGGTGCACGTACCGCTGACTTTCGGCACCGTCGCGGAGGGTCTGTCCTGGGGGATCATCATCACCCTGCTTCTCGGCGGCATCATCTCCTACCTGTCGCCCGTTCTCCTGGTCATCGCGTTCTTCCTCGCCGGGCAGGTGCGGTACCTGCGCGGGATCGTAAGGATCGGCATCATCGTCGCCCTGGCCGTCGTCGCGATCGCCGGCGTGGGCGCCATGGTGGGCACCTCGGACACCACTCTCGCCTGGGAGTCGATGGACACCGCATCCGTGTGGTGCTGCTGGCTTTTGATCGCATTCGGACTCGGCATTTCGGTCTTTGCAATCCGTCGCGGAGACCATCCCGAATCCTGAGGCGCACTCAAAGATTAAGGATTCTCTTAGCGAATCGCCTCTGAAACACAATCCCGTTACCATGTGCGCGTGCCTCGTCACTGGCAGGTGCTCGTGATGGCCGCGCTCGGGATAGGCGCGACCGTTGTTGCAGTGCCCCGAGCTCTGAGCGGAATCGTCGCCGTGCCGCAGGTAGCGGAGGCCGGGATCTCCCGCACCGCCGCCGTGCTCCCGTCCACCAAGCCCTCCACAGCCAAGATGCCTGTGTGGTCCGGGCCTCCCACTGCCAGCTCGTCGGCGCCGGACACCAAGCCACCGTCGGCGGTCACCGGCCTCCGCCTGCTGTCCAACAACGAGGCGACCATCTCGATCGGCTGGGACACCGGTTCGGACAACGTCGCGGTGAAGCTCTACCTCGTGAAGGGCGACGGGTTCTCGACGATCCAGACGACCGAGACCAAGGCGTCCGTCTCGTGGCCCCACCGAACCGGAAGCGTCCTGGTGCAGGTCTCCGCGGTTGACACCTCCGGCAACCAGGGTGAGTGGCGCGGTTTGACGGTGACCCCCCCGCTGACGGCCGCGGTCGGCACGACGACCTCGGCCCCGACGTCCGCGCCCCCCACGACCCCAGTTGAAGTCGTCACGACGACACCTCCCCCTTCGTCCGATCCCCCCAGCACTGACACGGCATCGACGCCTGCCTCCTCCGACGCGGCCACGACCGTACAGTCGGCTGCTGTCCAAGACCCCGGCTCGGGAGTCCTGACCCAGCCGTCGAGCGCTCAGTCCAGCTGAGCCGACCCGCGGTGGCCCCAAGCCACCGGCACAACGCTCTCCTCCACCGTCCCGAGGTCGATCGGCCACGCCTCGGGCTCCTGCGTGATCGCCACCAGTCGGGCCAGGTCGGCGGGCCAGATCACCGCGGCTGAGCCATCGTCCACGGTCCGCCACGCATGACCCTGTACGGACACGCGCTCGAACTCGGTGTGCCCGGAGACGTCGACCTCGAAGGTCTCCGCCGCCCAGACGACGAAGATCTCCTCCCACTGCTCGGTCACCTGGTCGCTGTAGCCGTGAAGCGCCACGCGACGGGCCACCGGTCCGTACAGGTCATCGTCCTCGACGACATGGCCCGACTCCTCCGCGAGTTCCCTGCGGGCCGCATCCCGCGGTGTCTCGTCGCCGTCGATCCCCCCGCCGGGCAGCACCCACCAGCTCGATCCAGGCATCCCGGGGTCGCGGTCGTTGAACATCAGGACACGGACGCCGCTTTCTCCCTGCTCGGCCAGCACCATCACCCGTACTGCCCGTCGCGTCCGGAACGAGCGCTGCTCGGGCGGTACGGCTCGTCCTCGGGTACGGAACGGCTCAGTCACGTCGGCCAGCGTACGGCGCTCGGTGGAGTGGCCCAGGTGCCGGATCGTTTTGTACGGTGAGGAGGTGACCCTTCCCGTCCTCGGAGCCTTGATCTCGCTGCCCGTGCTGGAGCATCTCGACCTGGTCGCCGCGCCGACGGCGGAGGCGTTGCGGAGCTGGCCGTACGCCGAACAGGTCGCGGTCTGCGAGATCGACCCCGGTCTCGCCGACACCGCCGCCCTCACGGAGGCGTTCGATCTTCCGCTGGGCGCCAGCGGCAACTGCGTGCTCGTCTCCGGAGCCCGTGCCGGCGACGAGCGCATCGCAGCCTGCGTCGTACCGGCGAGCACCCGTGCCGACGTCAACACGCTCGTACGTCGCGAGCTGGACGTCCGCAAAGCCTCGTTCCTGCCCATGGACCGCGCCGTCGAGGAGTCGGGCATGGAGTACGGGGGCATCACGCCGGTCGGGCTGCCGCAGCAGTGGCGGCTGCTCGTCGACGCGGCCCTGACGGCCGAGGCCGTGGTCTGCGTCGGTTCGGGCCTGCGCCGTTCCAAGCTCCTCATCCCCGGAGCCGTACTCGCCCACCTGCCCGGCGCCGAGGTCGTCGAGGGCCTCGGCCGCTGATGCCGGCGCTCCCCGCGCGCACAACCTTTCGGGCGTCCGCACAACCCTTGTGACCAAGTTCTCGCACCACAACGGTTGTGCGCGCTCAGGGCGGCCGTTGATTCGACACGGCCTGGACGGCGGACTATCGTCTCGCTCCCATGACTCGCCTTCGCGAGCCCCTCGGCAACGCCCGCATCACCTGACCTGGAGCGGTCCATGTCCTCGCACGATCCCGTCCTCTCCTCCGAACGCCGACACCTCACCGAGTCCCGCGCAGCGCTGAGACGCATGCGCGAGGCCACGACACGCGTCGAGAACGCCGTCGGCGGCGACGCGGTCTCCACGCAGTACCTCAAGCAGACCCTGTACCGGCGGATGCGCTCCCTCGAGGACGACCCGACGGTCCCCCTGTTCTTCGGACGGCTCGACTACGCCGCGGCGCTGGGCGCGGAGCTCGACGAACGCCTGTACATCGGACGCCGCCACGTCACGGGCGAGCTCGGCGGCGAGCCGCTCGTCATGGACTGGCGCGCGCCGATGTCGCTGCCGTTCTACCGCGCGCGGCCGGGCGACCCGATGGGCGTCGCGATGCGGCGGCGGTTCGGGTTCCGGCACGGCGAGATCACCGCCTACGAGGACGAGGACCTCGTCTCCGCCTCGGATGCCGGCTCCCGACTGCTGGCCGAGGAGATCGAGCGGCCACGTACAGGCCCGATGCGCGACATCGTCGCGACGATCCAGCCGGACCAGGACGTCCTCGTGCGTACGGACCTGGCGACCTCGCTGTGCATCCAGGGCGCGCCGGGGACCGGCAAGACGGCCGTGGGGCTGCATCGCGCCGCATACCTCCTGTACGCCCACCGTGACCAGCTCTCCCGATCCGGCGTGCTGGTCGTCGGGCCCAACGAGTCGTTCCTCGGCTACATCGGCGACGTGCTGCCCGCGCTCGGCGAGATCGACGCGCGCCAGACCACCGCCGAGGGACTGCTCACCGAGTCGACCGGCGCGAAGGTGCGAGCGGTCGACTCGGCTGCGGTCGCCATGCTGAAGGGCGATGCCCGGCTCGCCGAGGTGCTGCGCCGGGCCGTCTGGAGATCGCTGACCCAGACGACCGGACCGCTCGTCGTCCCGTACGGGTCACGCGTCGTACGCGTTCCGTCGCATCGCGTCGCCGCTGCCGTCGAGTCGCTGCGCGAACGAGGCGTGCGGTACGAGGCGGGACGCAAGCTCCTCCCGCAACGCCTGGCGCACGAGGTGCTGCTGCGGCTCGAGGCGACCGGCGAGACGACCGACGACCGCGTGCAGAACTCGGTCGCACGCTCCGGACCGGTGAAAGCCCTTGTCGCACTGGTCTGGCCCGCGCTGACACCGGCCGGCGTGCTACACCGGCTGCTGTCGGACCTGGAGGCGCTCGCGACCGCCGCCGACGGGATCCTCGACGCCGAGGAGCAGGCAGCGCTGATCTGGCCCAGCCCGTCCCGTACCGCCGGCTCGGCGAAGTGGACCCTTGCGGACCTCCCCCTGCTCGACGAGCTNNTCCCCCATGGCGCTCCGGGCCGTCGGCCGGCGCGCGACCACCGGCTCGATCACCGTCCTCGGCGACCTCGCACAGGCCACGACGCCGTGGGGCGCCCGCGACTGGGGCGTGGCGCTCGGTCACCTCGGCAAGCCCGACGCGGCGGTCACCGAGCTCACCGAGGGCTTCCGCGTGCCGGGCGCCGTCATCGAGTACGCGGCGCGGTTGCTCCCAGCGATCGCGCCGGGCCTCACGGCACCCAGATCCGTACGTCACAGCCGCGGCGACCTCGACCTGCGGTTGGTACCCGACCCCCTGAGAGCCCTGGCCGCCGCAGCGACCGAGGCCGCCGCCCGCGAGGGCACCGTCGGCGTGATCGTCGCCGACGCACAGCTGACGGCTGTACGGAGGGCGCTCGGCGCGATCCCGTACACGGAGCTCGGTCAGGCGAGCACCACCGAGGCGTTCGAGTCGCACCTCGACCTCGTACCCAGCTCGCTCGCCAAAGGCCTCGAGTTCGACCATGTGCTGCTGGTCGACCCCGGGGCGATCGTGGCCGCGGAGGCCGACGAGCTCACAGGCTGGCGCCGCCTGTACGTGGCGCTCACCCGAGCCGTCACGAGCCTCGTGGTGCTCCACGACGGCAACCTCCCGGAGCCATTGCTCTGACGCCCCCTGCGGGCGCCCGCCGAGGCGCCCGCAGCCCAGTGTCGGTTTCTCAAGGGATGTAGGAGAACCTGCACCTCCCACACCAGATCTGGTGTGGGACGTGCAGGTTTCGCATCATCCCTTGAGAAACCGACACCCCGGGAACCACGTGCCTCAGCAGGTCGCGATGATCCTCTGCAGGACCCTGGCGCCGAAGCGGATGGCGTCCAGCGGTACGCGCTCGTCGACGCCATGGAACAGCGGCGCGAAGTCGAGGTCGGCGGGGAGCCGTAGCGGCGCGAACCCATACCCGTGGATGCCCAGCTCGCCGAGCGCCTTGTTGTCGGTGCCGGCCGACAGGCAGTACGGGACGACGCTGGCGCCCGGGTCCTCGGCATCGATGGCCGCAGCGATCGCGTCGATGAGTGGGCCGGTCTGCGGCACGTCGAGCGGCGGGACCATGCGGTCGATGATCAGCTCGACGTGGTCGCCAGCCAGCTCGCGCAGCGTCGAGAGGATCTTGTCGTCGGAGCCCGGCAGGAAGCGGCAGTCGATGGACGCCTCGGCGACGCCCGGGATCACGTTGCTCTTCTTGCCCGCGAGCAGCGTCGTGAGGTTCGCAGTGTTCTGCAGCGTGCCGGCGACGAACTGCTTGGCACCGCCCAGCTGCGGCAGGAACGCGGCCGGGTCGTCGGGGTTCCACGACACCCCCGTCACCTCGCTGACATGGTCGAACAGCGTGATGACCGGCGGGATCAGGTCGATCCCCCAGTCATGACGAGAGATCCGTACGACCGCCTCGGCCAGCCGCACGATCGCGTTCTCGTCGTTGGGCACCGACCCGTGGCCGGCGCGACCGGTCGCGCGCAAGCGCATCCACGCGTAGCCCTTCTCCGCGGTCTGGAGGAGGTACGACCGCGTGGCCGGGCCACCGCCGGCCGGTTGCAGGGTGATCGAGTAGCCGCCGACCTCGCTGATCGCCTCGGAGCAGTCCGCGAACAGCTCGGGCCGGTTCCGTACGATCCACTCCGCTCCCCAGACCCCGCCCGCCTCCTCGTCGGCGAGGAACGCGAACACGAGGTCACGCGGCGGGGTGATCTCGTTCGTGATGAGGTGGCGGAGGTTGGCCAGCATCATGCCGACCATGTCCTTCATGTCGACCGCGCCCCGCCCGTACAGCACGCCGTCCACGACGTCGCCCGCGAAGGGGTCGTGGCTCCACGCCTCGGCGTCGGCCGGCACGACGTCGAGATGCCCGTGCAGGATCAGCCCGGGACGGCTGCGGTCCGCGCCGGGGACGCGTACGACGAGGCTCGACCGGCGCGGCGCCGGCTCCACGTACTCAGGCTCGAGGCCGACCTCACGGAGAAGCCCCAGCACGTACTGGGCCGCCTCGTACTCACAGGGCCCCGACCCGTCACCGACGTTGGTCGAGTCGATCCGTACGAGCTCGGTCGTGATCCGGACGGCCTCTTCGGCAAGCTCCTGCGACATGGGGGTCACTGTACGAGAGCGGCGAGTCCTCAGGACGTCGTGCTCGCGAGCGCGAGGATGTAGACGAACGTGACGACGACGACAACGAGGACCAGGGCCCCGAGGAGGATCGCCAGCGTCGACCACCAGCCGGGCTGCGTGGCCCGCATCTTGGCCACGATCCCGGTCACGATTGCCGCCGGGGACATCACAGCTGCCAGCCAGAAGCCTGCGGCCGCGCCGGGCGCCAGCGACGACGACTGCACCGCTGCACCGAGGAACGATCCTGTCAGCAGCGCGACGAGGATGCCGACGAACCCCCCGATGCCGAGGCCGAACGAGGCAGCGGCCAGCTTCGAAGGCTGGAACAAGGTGTTGCTCACGGAGCCCAGTCTGTCATCAGGTGCCCGGAGGGTGGCGCACCTCGGCGTCGATCAGCCGCCGCCAGGAGCGAACGAGTGCTGGGTCGACGTGCGACTTGTAGCTGCGGCCCGGCCTCGCCGGCGAGCCGATGTGGAACGACCGGATCCCGGCTTGGGCCAACCAAGGCACGTGCTCGGGAGCCAGACCGCCGCCCGCCATGATCAGCAGGCCGACCTCGCGATCGGCGCGTGCGCGTGAGATGAGGTCGTCGAGTCCGTACCGCAACCCGCGCGCCGACCCGCTCGTGAGCACCTGGTCGAGCCCCGGCAACGTCCGTACGTCCCGCCACGCCTTGGCCACGTCGAGCGCGGAGTCGATGGCTCGGTGGAACGTCCAGGGCCAGCCGCCGTCGCCGGCCAGCTCGGTGCAGACCTCGAGGTCGACCTGGCTGAGTCCGTTGAGGAAGCCCATGACGATGCCGTCCGCGCCGGCGTCGAGGTATGCCGACGCCAGTCCCTTGAGCCGCGTCGTCTCGCCGCCGTCGGTCCCGAAGCCCTCGCGCAGGCGCAGCATCACGCGGAGCTGTACGGAGGTGGCGCGACGTACGGTCTCGACGAGCGCCGGTTCCGGCGACAGGCCGCCTTCTTTCATCGTGCCGACCAGCTCGACGCGGTCGGCGCCGCCCTCGGTGGCGTTCTCGGCGTCAGCCGCCTGAAGCACTACGACCTCGAGCAGTCCCGCCATGTCTCTATCGTGCCGACATGGCGCAGAAGTGGCCGGAGGCGCGCGGTCGCAACCGACGCAGCGCCGCTCAGGTCAGTCGGTAGCCCGAGCCGCGTACGGTCTCGACGACGTCCGCGCCGAGCTTGTTGCGCAGGTAGCGCACGTACACGTCCACGACGTTCGACGTCGGGTCGAAGTCGTAGCCCCAGACCGCGCTCAGCAGCGCTTCGCGGGACAGCACCTCGCCCGGGTGCTTCATGAACGTCTCGATGAGCGTGAACTCACGGGCGGTGAGGTCGACCTCGCGGCCGGACAGNNTCCGACGGCGACTCGCGACGCAGCCTGCGGCGTACGCGCGCGACGAGCTCCTCGAACCGGAACGGCTTGGCGATGTAGTCGTCGGCGCCGTACTCGAGGCCCTTCACGGTGTCGGTGACCGACGACCGCGCGGTGAGCATGATGACCGGGATGCGGCTGCCCTGGGCGCGGACCCGCCGCAGCACCTCGAAGCCGTTGACGTCGGGCAGGCCGACATCGAGGATCATGAGGTCGAACTCACCGGACAGCGCCTTGTGAGCACCAGCGACACCGCTGGCCTCGGTGACTGCCGGAAAACCTGCGGCGCGCAGGCCTTTCGCAAGGAACGCGGCGATGCGTTCCTCGTCCTCGACGATCAAAATCTGGTTCATGAGGGGGGCTCCGTCGCAGGCTGGCGTGGGATCACGAGGCTCACGGTGCTCCCGAGATCGGGAACCGAGTCAATGTCGACGCGACCACCGTGGGCCAGTGCAATCGAGTTCACAATAGCGAGTCCGAGGCCTGCGCTGTCTGTACGCTTCGCACCCGCGCGCCGCGAACGCCCGAAACGCTGGAGCACGAGCTCTTTCTCGTCCTCCGTGAAGCCCATGCCGTGGTCACGGACCCAGAGCCGAACGTTGTCGCCCTCGAGCTTGCTGCCGATGCCGATGTCCGTACCGTCGGGCGAGTACTTGACGGCGTTCGCGGCCATCTGGAGCCAGGCCTGCGTGATGCGCTGCGGGTCCATCATGACGCTGACGTCGGCCAGGGAGTCCATGATCCAGTGGCGATCGCCCAGGACCCGTACCTTCTCGAACGTCTCGTCCGTCAGGCGTCCCGCGTCGACGTCCTGCAGCACGACGAAGTCGGAGCGCTCCGACTGGGCGAGCAGGATGAGGTCGTTGACGAGGTTGCTCATGCGGGCGAGCTCCTCGAGCGCCAGGGCACGGACGACCTCGGCGTCCTTCGGGTCGGTCGTGTCCATGAGCTCGAGGTGGCCGCGGACGATCGTCATGGGCGTACGGAGTTCGTGGCCGACGTCGTCGAGCAGGCTCTTCTGCGCCTCGACCGTTGACTCCAGCCGGTCGAGCATGCCGTTCACGGTCGTCGTCAGCGCGGCGAGGTCGTCGTTGCCGCGTACGGGGATCCGGCGCTTGAGGTCGTGCTCCGTGATCTCCTCCGCGGCGCGCTGCAACCAGCTGATCGGCTGCAGCAGCCTGGCCATCAGCAGCCAGGTGATCATCGCGGTGATCGCGATCGCGCCCGCGCCGACCAGGGAGTACGTGATGAACGTGTCGTTCAGCGCCTTGCGCTCGATGTTGAGGTCGATGACGCGTACGAGCGCGCCCGTCTCACCGGTGAAGCTCCAGGTGACCGGGACGACGAGGTACGCGTAGTCGGTCGAGCCCGACGTGTACCGCTCGGTCGTCACGTTCCCCAGCTTCGCCCTCTGGAGCGCGAGGGCGACGAACGCCCCGTTCTCCTCGGGTCGTACGGTCACCGACGAGTTCGCCTTCCACACCACCTGGCCGTTGCTGATGCCGAGGATGCCTCCGGACTCGGAGAGCGTCTTGCTCTGCAGCGCACCGCGCAGCAGGTCGGAGACGCTGGTGAACGGCTTGCCGGTACCGGGGTCGATGTTCGCGTTCGCGAGCTCCTTGAAGTCGGACGCGTCGCGACCCAGCTGCGAGTAGGCCTGGCTCTGGATCCGGCCCCACTGCAGCACGTACGCCACGGACCCCGACATGCCGATGCCGAAGAACGTCAGCAGGAGGATCGTGACGACGAGGCGTTCGCGGATGCTGGCGATCCCCGGTGCCCGCTTCTTCGGACCAGCCGACGCCTGCCCCGCCTCGGCCACAGGCCGAGACGTACGAGGGCGGGTCAGCGTGGAGGCCACGTCAGCGCACGGCTACCAGGTCGCAGACGAAGATGAGGGTCTCGTTCGGTCCGATCGCGCCGCCGGCGCCGCGCGACCCGTACGCGAGCTGGGGCGGGATGACGAGCTGGCGACGCCCGCCGACCTTCATCCCCTGGATCCCCGTGTCCCAGCCACTGATGACCTGTCCGCGGCCCAGACCGAAGTCGAGCGGCTGGCCGCGGTCGTAGCTGGAGTCGAACTCCTCGCCGGTGGAATGCGCCACACCGACGTAGTGGACGGACACGATCTGACCGGCCTGCGCCACCGGGCCGGTGCCCTCGACGAGATCGGTGATGACGAGGTCCGCCGGCGGCGGACCGTCCGGGAAGTCAATGAAGGGCTTGTCCATGACCCGGATGGTAGTGGCGCGCGCAGCCCGCGAGCCCCATCGATGGCGCGAGTCTCACCTGAGGTTGACGTGAGGTGCCATTTTTGTGCGACCACGGGCTGACGCGATGGGCCCGCGGGCCCTGAAGGGCCGTTGACGGAGCGCTCTCAGACCTCTGCTTCGGCTCATCGGGCGAGTCAGACCTCGTCAGGCTCGACCTTCTTGTTCAGCCGCCGGCCCAGTCGCCACCAGACCGCTCCGCCCGTAGCGCCGGCGACCCCGAGACAGACCAGGCCGTACGTCAGGTAGGCGCCGTTCATCCGGTTCAGGTCGGGAGTGAGGTCGGCGACGTTCACCACGACGGCACTCTCCCCGCGCCACTCGATCGTGCCGACCGTGTAGACGCACACGGACGATCCCGACACGTACGTTTGGGCTTCCCAGCTGTCGGCGTTCTTGGCCTTCCCCACAGCATCGGAGACGAACCCCTTGTCCGCTGCGGCCCGGGCGGCGGTGGGCGATACGCCGGTCACCTCACCGTTGACGACCCCGATCAGCCCCGTGGTGCCCCTGGCCGCGCCCTCAGTGTTGTCGATGGCCTGCTGCATGTCAGAAGAGGAGTCCTGCTCGTGCTCGACCATGAATGCGAGGCCCTCCGCCCCTCCGGGCGCTTGCACCTGGTCCGTCGCATCTCTGTGGAGACCCTGGTACTGGATGGCGTAGGAGCCCACCCCCGCGAAGCCGAGGACCGCCAGGATCGTTCCTGCAATGGCCGCAGCCACTCGGCCTCGCTTCTCCGCGCGCGACGGCGGGCGCCGCCGGTTGTGGTCACGCCACACCTGCCACCGCGGTTGGCTGGGCTTCACCAACCACGTGTCATGCTCGGGCTCCGCGACGACAGCAGCCTCGACCGGGTCTGCGTCGACGTCGACGTCGACGTGGAGCTGGGGGTCGCTCATGCCGGGATCGTACGCTCGATCCGGTGCTGGGGCTCCGATTCCGGCGCATGAAAGGGGTCCAGGGGTTTGCACTCGCCTAGGTCGAGTGCTAAACATGGGTTAGCACTCTCACACGTAGAGTGCTACGTCAGTCGGTGAGGTCTTTGACCGTCCGTCGCGGGCACTGGCAGGCGCGACCAACGTCCAATTGGGGACAGACCCCGACACAGCCGGAGGAAACCCGGAACACATGGCAAAGCTCATTGAATTCAACATCGAGGCTCGCCGCGGTCTTGAGCG
>PMBM01000190.1:18154-33107 GCA_003153855.1 Propionibacteriaceae bacterium | reverse complement strand
GACCGCAGGGTCGGCAGGGTCATCGAGGCTGTGTACGCCGACGGCGGGGTCTTCGACGGCTGGAGCGAGCACTTCTCGTACGACCGTTGGGCCCGCGCCGCCGCCGAGCAGCTCGAGCCGTACGGGGTGGACCTCGACTGGTACACGACCCGCGAGCGCGAGGAGCTCGAGGTGCTCCCCTGGGACCACCTGGACTCGGGCCTCGACCGCGACTGGCTGTGGGAGGACTGGCAGGACGCCCTGGACGAGAGCACCGTCGAGGACTGCCGCTGGACCCCCTGCTACGACTGCGGCGTCTGCCCCCAGATGGACACCGCGATCGAGATCGGACCGACCGGGCGCACGCTGCTCCCGCTCACGGTCGTACGGAAGCCAGGCCTCGGGGGCTGACGAGAGCCTCCAGGGCGTGGAAGCCGGCTAGCTGCCGAAGTCGGCTGTCTTGAGCACGGTCCCCGCAGCGTCCTTGACTGCGTAAGTGCTCGGTTCCGCGAACGCGTTGCGCCCCGCGACCATGAAGGCGGCGACCCACCAGCCGTCCGCGTTCGCCGTCACGGTGGCCACGACCTTCTTGCTGATAGTGATCTCGATCGTGCGTGCGTCGGCGGGCAGTCGTCCCGCTGAGAAGTAGTAGGTCCCCATCGGGACGACCGACTTCTCGGCCGCGTCGGTAGCGAATCCGGAGAAGCCGACCCGCAGCGCCCGAGTTCCGTCCATCGGGTACATGACCACCCCGCCGGCGAGCCACGGTTGCGGGTAGAGGATGCAGGAGTAGGTCGTCGCCCCCTGCGAGAGCAGCAGAGCCATCGTGTTCCCTGCGGACGCCGCGGCGACGATCGTCGCATCCCGGAGGTCTGGGCCGGGGAAGTCAGCCGATGCCGTGGTTGGCGTCGGCCGGTCGAGGATGGACATGCTTTCGCCGCACATCGCAACGCGATCCACCGTGGTGAGGCTTGCCGCCTCGAGATCAGCGAACGAGACGTTGACCGACTCCTGGCCGGCTGCGGGGATGCGGCAGTAGGCGGTGTAGTCCATGGAGTCGGGAACCATGGCGACGATGTCGCCGACGCGGTACGGGTGGGCCTGGTGCGCGACGTGCCAGGTGTTCGTCCTGCCCGGCTGCCGGGGGATCCCTGGGAGCTGGGGGAGCGCGTTGTACTTGGCCATCTGCGGCGCGCACCGGGCTGCGATCGCTTCGTTCGAGAGGGTCGCGGCGGACGGGACGGTGGAGGCCGAGAGCGTGGGTGAAGGCGTCGCGGCGACGAGTGCGGTGTGCGGGGCCGTGCCGAGCAGCTGCGAGGCGACGAGCGCCCCGGCGACAACGACGGCGACCGCCGCCGTACCGCCCAACACCCGTCGGCGGCGACGCCTCGACCGTGCAGGTGCCAGCAGATTCGGCACGTCCACGGGGTGGTCGTCGACAGCGCCGTGGAGGCGGGTGGCCAGGTCGGTGACGTCAACCTCACTCATGTGAGGCTCCCTTCGGTCGTGTCGAGGACGACCCGCAACGCGGCGAGGCCGTCGGATGTGAGGCGTTTGACGTTGCCCTCCGAGCAGCCGAGAGCGGCCGCGGTGTCGGCGACGGACGTGTCGAGGTAGAAGCGGAGCACGACGCAGGCGCGCTGCCTCGGGGCGAGCCTCGCGACGGCCCGTACGAGCTGGGCACGGTCATCGATCTGAGTGGTGGCATCCACGGGGTGGAGCGACGCCTCGGGGAGCGCGTCGGCTACGTGCTCGCGGCGGCGCCAGGGCCGGCGCCACTCGTCGATGAGGGTGCGGACGAGGGTCTGGCGTGCGTACGCGTCGAGGCCCTCGTGGCGGACGATCCGTCCCCAGGACCGGTGCATCTTGAGCAGCGTCTCCTGGGCGGCGTCCTCCGCCCGCTGCCAGTCCCCGCACAGGAGGAAGGCGGTCCTGCAGAGGCGCGCGAACGAGTCGGCGACGTACTGCTCGAACTCGGCGTCCGCGTCCATCGAATCCTCCTGGGGGTTCACACGCTAGACGTGCGAGTGGACTCCCCAGGTTGTGTCGACGGTGTCCGGGCGCGCGCAGGCTACGAGCTGTGCTCAGCCACCAGGTCTCGGGCTCGTCGATGGCAGCGCGGATGTCGTGTGGTCAGGAGGAGCCCCGCGTCATCGGGTCTCGTTTCAGATCGCACTCGGCGACCACACAGGCCCGCCCGAGGATGCTGCGGTAGTATCCACGATCCGTGAGCCCTCAATCCAACAGCCAGGCCAAAGTCGTCCTCGGCATCGACGTCGGCGGAACCGCCACCAACGCCACTGTCCTCGATGAGCACGGAGATTTCCTCGTCGACGGGATGGTCGAAGTCCCTAGTCGCGTCACGGAAGGCCCAGCCGCCGCGCTGCAGGCGGTGGCCGACGTGATGGCGCTGGTGCTGACGACCACAGGGATCAGCCGAGACCGTGTGCTGGCCATCGGCCTGGACACGCCGGGTCCCGCGAACGCCACCGGCGTGATCTCCTCGCTGGGCGCCACGAACTTCTCCGACAAGGAGTGGTGGGGCTACGACTTCCGCAGCGGGCTCGAGCGGCACGTCGGCATTCCTGTCATCTACAACAACGACGGCAACGCGGCCGCCCTGTACGCGCACCGGAACCTGTTCCGCGAGCACCAGTACAACCGGTCGTCCGTCGCCGCCATCGTCGGCACGGGTCTCGGCGGCGGTGTCATCGAGAAGGGCGAGGTGGTGAAGGGCTCGGCAGGCATGGCCGGCGAGTTCGGCCACATCCAGATCCCGATGCCCGGGCTGCTGGTCGAGGGCCAGCCCGTTCCCCAGTGCAACTGCGGTCTGTACGGAGATGTGGAGAGCATCGCCTCCCTGACCGGCATCAGGAAGAACCTGCTGCCGTTCTGGCTCACGCAGTACCCCGACCACCCGCTGAACGACATGCCCATCGAGCAGGCAGCCAAGGCGGTTCGTGGCTACGGCGTGGACGGCGACGAGATGGCGCTGAAGATCTTCGACCAGCAGGCGCACGCGTTGGGGGAGATGTTCACGATCGCCTCGAACTTCACCGACCCCCACGCGTACTTCGTCGGCGGCGGCGTGATCGAGGCCGCGCCGCACTTCCGTGACTGGTTCCTCGACCGCGTCCGTACGCACACGCAGCTGAGGGCGGAGTCGGCCGCCGTGACGCAGTTCGCGCTGGTCACCGACCTCGACATGGCCGGGGCACGCGGCGCAGCGCTGGCTGCGATGCACGCCATCTGAGGATCGGCGACGGGGCCTTCAGCCGATGAGCGGGGCCAGCGTCTCGTGGATGCGCGCGAGAGTGCTGGCGTCCGCGGGGGCGTCGATGGCACGCAGGGCGAGGAGGGCGGCTCCCGCCGTACCCTCGCTCGCTCTCAGGCAGCGCCCTGGATAGCGGGCGCGAAGACCATCACTGAGCGGGCTCCCGTCGTACAGCAGCCCACCCGCCAGCACGATCGGGCGGTCGTCGTCGGCGATCAGCGCCCCGCAGGAGGTGAGCAGGCCGGCAAGGGCGCCTTCGAGGATGCTGGTGGCGACCGCGTCACCTGTCGCCGCGGCGGCGAACGCGAGCGGTGCGAACTCGGCGCACTCGACGGGCCGCCGTCTGTACACGCGGCTCATCACCTTCCAGACCTCCGGCCGTCGAGGCTCCTCCTCCTGTGGGGTCTCGTCGTCGACCTGGGCCAGCACGAGACCGGTCAGAGCGGTCTGCGGGCCGCGACCCTCGAGGGCAGCGGCGACGGCCCGTACGACCCGGTTCCCTATCCAGAAGCCTGATCCCTCGTCGCCGAGCAGCCATCCGATGCCGTCGGCGAGCCCGTCCAACACACCGTCGACGATGCGTGCCGAGATCGCTCCGGTGCCCGACAGCACGAGGTAGCCGGTGGGCTCGGCGGTCGCCGAGAAGTACGCACTCATGACGTCCCCGACCACGTGCACCTCTGCCGTGAGTCCTGCACCGGCCAAGGCCTCGGTCACCATCGGGGCGATCTGCGTGCCGAGACCACCCGCGAGCGTGAGCATGACGACGTCCGGAGCCACGGCGGAGTCTCCGATGGCCGCGAGGGTGGCCGCCAGCTGGTTGGACATCGCAAGGTGCTCACCTGCTGACGTGGGGTTTCCCGCGCCGGCCCTGCCGTAGCCGAGGCAGCGTCCCGTCTCGTCGAGCAGCACCGCCCGGGTCGCCGTACCACCCGCGTCGATGCCGATCACGTGCCGCATGTCGCCGTTCCCCCGCCTTGTCTGCGTGTAGTAGACCAGTTGCCACGGGGACATTACCCGCACACCACTTCCGAAAGGGCACCATGGCCGACACCTACGAGGCGTTTTCCGACGAAGTCACGAAGCGCCTGCCGATCCTGGTCGAGTCGGCCAAGACCGGGGACATCGCGAAGGCCATCGAGCTCCTGGCCGACGCCGTGGCAGCAGACGGCATCATCCGCGCCTTCGGTACGGGCCACTCCGAGGCGTTCGCCATGGAGATCGCGGGACGCGCCGGAGGGCTCATCCCCACCTCACGGCTCGCGCTGCGCGACATCGTCCTGTACGGGACGCACGCGGTCTCCGAGCTCGCGGACCCCACACTCGAGCGCGACCCCCAGCTGGCGAGTGAGCTGTTCGACCTGCACACCCGACACCCCGAGGACATCTACATCATCGCGTCGAACTCCGGCGTCAACGGCTCGATCGTCGGCGTCGCCGAGCAGGTCAAGGCCCACGGTCACAAGCTCATCGCCGTGACCAGCATCGACCACACCATGAAGGTCACGTCCAAGCACCCGTCGGGCAAGCGGCTCATGGACTTCGCGGACGTCACGATCGACAACCTCGCCCCGTACGGAGACTCCACGCTCACCTTGGAGTCAGGGCTGGTCATGGGCGCCATCTCGTCGATCACCGCTGCGTTCATCGCCCAGCTCCTGACACTCGGCGTGGCGGAGAACCTCAGCGCGCGCGGCATCACGCCGCCCGTCTACATCTCCGCCAACGTGCCTGGCGGCGACGAGCACAACAACGTCCTCAAGGCGAAGTACGCCGGCAGGCTCCGCGTCGACGGCTAGGGGTGTTGCTGTCCGACCGAGCCGCCAAGTCCCTAGCGTGAGCTGTGATCCGGCAGTGATTCAGAGTTGCATCGTTTCGGTAACGACTGCCTCAGCCTCCTTGCCAGCCGCGTCCACAGGGATAGATTCCGGCGCATGAGGCATCACCTCTACCGGTCGTATGGGGACGGCATCACCCGAGTTTTTGGCCGGTGGCTCGCTGCTGTTCGGCAGGAGCCGGAGCTAACTGAGGAGAATCAATGGAGAACACGTCGTTCGGCCGTCGGACCCTGATCACAGGTTCCTTGGCCGCGGCAGCATTGGTCCCGTTGGCGTCCTGCGCCACTGGTGGTAGCACAGGCACGTCTAGTGCCAGNNGTCGATGCGGTCATCTTCAACGGCGGCTACAAGACCGACTATGTCGACTTCGCCGGGACCCAGCTCACCAAGAAGTTCTCTGGTGTCACGGTCAAGGTGTCGCCGTCCACCCAGATCGCCCAGGAACTGCAGCCGCGCTTCGTCGGTGGCAACCCCCCCGACATCGTCGACAACTCCGGCGCGGGCGCGATCGGCATGTCCACGATCGTCGACCAGCTCGAGGACCTCACCTCCGTACTCGCCGTGAACAGCTACGAGGGCAAGAAGCTCTCCGACACTGTGTACGAGGCGGCCATCAAGTCGGCCGGCACGTACAACGGCAAGCTCGCCGCCGTGAACTACGCGATGACGATCTACGCCTACTGGTATTCGGCCTCGCTGTTCTCGGCCAATGGCTGGACCCCGCCGAAGACCTGGGCCGAGGCTCTCGACCTCGGTGCGAAGGCCAAGGCGAAGAACAAGTACCTCATGCTGTTCGGCAAGGAGGCAGCGACCTACTACCTCACGACGCTCATCGCCTCCGCGATCATGGAGGGCGGCAACGACGTCCGTCTCAGCCTGGAGAACCTCAAGCCCGACTGCTACTCGCAGCAGGCTGTCGTCGACTCCTTCAAGGGCCTCGAGGCGATCATCAAGGCCGGCTACATGAAGCCCGGCGGCTCCGGCACCCAGTTCACGGCTGCCCAGGCCCAGTGGTCCAACACGCAGGACGCTCTTCTGTACCCGTCCGGTGGATGGATCGAGAACGAGATGAAGTCGCAGACGAAGGCTGACTTCCAGCTGACCGGCTGCAACGAGTTCACCGTCACCTCGTCGCCGAAGATGCCCGCCGGGTCGCTCCACGCGACCGCAGGTGAGCCCTTCGTCGTGCCGAGCAAGGGCGCGAACATGGCCGGTGGCAAGGAAGTCCTGCGCGCGATGCTCAGCAACGCGGCAGCGACCAACTTCGCCAAGACCCGTCTCGCCCTCACCGTCGTCAAGGACACCGTCCCTGCGGACGGCTTCGGGTCGACGGCGCTCGTCTCGCAGAGCAAGCTCCTCGCAGCCGCGGGGAACAACACCTTCAGCTGGCAGTTCATCGACTACTACGGCATCAACAAGGCCAACCTGGTAGTCATGAACTCCTTCCTCGAAGGGCAGATGTCGGCGGATGATGCCCGTAAGGGTCTTCAGGCGATCGTCGACAAGGTGGCCAACGACTCCAGTGTGAAGAAGCTCCAGGTCTCGTAACCACCCTTTTAAGGCGCCTCGTTGGCGCAGGAGGTTTGTACATGTCTGCTGCGTTCGGCGGTGCCTCGGGGCCCACGCCCTGGCCTGTGACCTCGCTTCCCCGCGCGCCCAAACACCGCGCGGGGAGGTGGCGGCGCAACCTGACCTTCGACAAGATCTCGCTGTTCGTGGTCTTCCTGGGTCTGCCCCTTGCGTTGTACATCACGTTCGTCGTGTCGCCCCTGATCCAGGCAGTGAGCTACTCCTTCACGGACTGGAGCGGGTTCACCCCCGACTTCAAGCCGGTGGGCTTCGCGAACTACGTCAAGATCCTCGGTGACGACACCTTCCAGAAGGCGATGTACAACAACGCGCTCCTGGCCGTCGTCGTACCACTCATCATCATCGTTCTCTCGTTGGCCCTCGCGACGATGGTGACGGTCGGCGGCGCGGGCACCGGCCAGATCCGCGGCATCAAAGGCGCAGGCTTCTACCGGGTCATCTCGTTCTTCCCGTACGCGGTTCCGGCGATCGCCATCGGCATCATGTGGAACCTGATCTTCGACCCGAGCAGCGGACTGGTGAACGGCATCCTCACCGGCCTCGGCTTCTCCAGCTTCCACCTGTTCCCCTGGCTCGGCAACATCCATACCGCCATGCCGACGATGATGTTCGTCATCGTCTGGGGCTTCGTCGGCTTCTACATGGTGCTGTTCATCGCCGCCATCAAGGGGATTCCGGCGGAGATCTTCGAGGCCGCGCGGATCGACGGCGCGGGCCGGCTCCGTACAGCCCTCAGCATCACGCTCCCGCTCATCCGAGAGAACGTCCAGACGGCGTACATCTACCTCGGGATCATGGCGATCGACGCCTTCGTGTACGCACAGGCGTTGAACCCTCAGGGCGGCCCCAACAACTCCACCCTGACGATGAGCCAGGAGCTGTTGACCACGGCCTTCCAGAAGGGTGAGTTCGGCGTCGCCTGTGCCATGGGCGTGATCATGGGCCTCATGACGGTGCTGTTCGCAGCTCTCGTCTTCACCGTGAACCGGGGAACCGGCGGCAGGGACAGGATCACCCTCGCATGAGCACCCAGGTCGCAGTCCGTGTCCGCAAGATCACTGGCGCCGAGCGTGCGGTTTCTGTCGGCAGCCATGTCGTGCTCTCCATCTGGGCGATCGTCGTCATCCTGCCGCTGCTGTGGACGTTGATGACGTCGTTCAAGACGACGACGGAGATCTTCGCGTCTCCGTTCAACCTGCCCGTGAAAATCCAGTTCGGGAACTACACCGATGCCTGGACGACCGCAGGTATCGGAACGTTCTTCTTCAACACGATCTTCGTCGTCGGCTCGGCGCTCGTCCTCGTCATGCTTCTCGGCTCGATGTGCGCGTACATCCTGGCCCGCTTCGAGTTCCCGGGTAACCGCATCGTCTACTACATGATGCTCGGCGGCCTGATGATCCCGATCTTCCTTGCGATCGTGCCGCTGTTCTTCGTGCTCAAGAACTTCGGGCTGCTCAACACGCTGCCCGGGCTAGCGATCACCTACGTGGCGTTCGCGCTGCCGTTCACGGTGTTCTTCCTCTACGCGTTCTTCCGGCAGCTGCCGTACGAGATCAGCGAGGCGGCGGCGATCGACGGCGCCAACGAGTGGCGGACGTTCTTCCAGATCATGCTCCCGATGGCCAAGCCCGGCCTGGCGACCGTCGCGATCATGAACTTCCTCGGCCTGTGGAACCAGTTCCTGCTGCCGGTCGCGCTGAACACGAACCAGAAGAACTACGTGCTGAGCCAAGGGCTGGCGGCGTTCGCGTCGTCCGCCGGCTACGACGTCAACTTCGGGTCGTTGTTCGCCGCGGTCGTCACCACCGTGGCGCCGGTGCTCGTCGTGTACGTGATCTTCCAGCGACAGCTTCAGGGGTCCGTGTCGCAAGGCACGATGAAGTAGCACCGCCAGACCCGAACGGGCCGGACAGGGCACAACGACGTGTCCCGTCCGGCCCGATCGGTATCGTGTGCGCGTGTCGAGGAACCAGCCGCCCGAGCAGCAGCCACCACCCGTACAGCGCCTGCGGGTGCGGTACGCGAAGCGTGGCCGGGCGCGTTTCACCTCCCACCGCGACTTCAGCCGGGCGTTCGAGCGTGCGCTGGTGCGTGCTCAGGTGCCGATGGCGTACTCGTCCGGGTTCAACCCGCACCTGCGGATCTCGTACGCGAACGCGTCGTCGACCGGTGCCGCGACCGAGGCCGAGTACCTCGAGATCGCTCTGGCGGCTGTGTGCGACCCCCAGGCCGTCCGTGAGGCGCTCGACGAGGCGCTGCCACCCGGTCTCGACGTCATCGCCGTCGTCGAGGCGACGTCGCAGTCGCTCACGGACCTGCTGCAGGCGTCCCTGTGGGAGATAGACCTCATCGTGGGCGAGCCGAGCGTCGTGGCGGCGGCGGTCGACGCCTTCATGGCACGCGAGAGCGTCGAGGTGTCGCGGATGACCAAGTCAGGGCTGCGTACGTTCGACGCGCGGGCCGCCGTCATCGAGATGGCTCCGCTCGAGGGCGTACGGCTGAAGCTGCTGAGTCTTCACGGAACCCCGCTCGTGCGCCCCGACGACGTGGTGAGGGGTCTCCGGCTCGTCGCGCCGGAGCTCGCCACCGACCAGCCGCCGCTCATCACGCGTATCGAGCAGGGGCCGTTCGTCGACGGACGGATCACGGACCCCTTGGTCTGAGGTCGCGGGCGAGCCGGCAGATCGATGTGGGGGACTGTGCGATACTGGCGATCGGCAGGACATCATCCAGACGTCCACCAATGATGAACATCGCTTCTAGCGTGACCGCGACGTTCTCCTGGTTCTCCGGGGGACTGACCGCGGCGGCCGTGAGGTGGCGTTCGTCGGGCCAGAAGACTTCGTGCGTGGCAGTCGGACACCCTCCCGCAGCCTCGCCGCCGATTCCGGCGCCGGGATCCGGTGCCGGTGAATGGAGCAGACATGCTCGATGACACGGTTGACGTACCGCCGACAGATTCACCGAAGGACGCCCCCAAGGCGCCTCGCCGACGGCGAGCGGTGTCCCGGCCGGCCGGACCGCCCGCAGGCGTCACGCCTCCCACAGACAACACCCCTGCTCCTGCTGAGGTCGTCGCCGTCGCGGCGCCCCGAGAGACGGGCGACGTACCAGGCAGCACGACCACCTCGGATGCTGCTGCGGCGACCTTCGATGCCGGCGGGGCCACTTCCCGTCCTCGCCGTTCCCGTGCGAAGGCGGCCCCTCGCACGGCCGCTCCGATCGCCGAGCAGCCCGTCGCCGCGGCTCCCGAGCCCGTCGAGGTAGCTCCCGAGCCAGTACGTGCCGGCGCCCCTCACGACGATGTGGAGAAGGCCCTGGCGGCGCTGGAGGGCACACGGCCTCCTCGCCGCCGCCGCGCAGCGAGCCGTCCCGCGGGGGCTCCGGCGCCGATCGACCTTGCGGCGATCACCGCCGCGCTGGCGCATCCCCAGGTCGTCGTCGACGAGGACGCGGCAGAAGAAGAAGTCGACGAGGACGAGGCCCTCGCCCTGGGTGAGGCTGAGGCCGACGACGAGGCCGACCTCACCGAAGAAGACGCAGCCGAGGACGACGCAGCTGAGGACGACAACGCCGAAGACGCCGACGGCACGCCGCGTCGTCGTCGTCGCCGTCGTGGTGGCAGGCGCCGTCGCCGTGGCCCGGACGACGTGGACGGCGGCCCGGAGGAGACGACGGACGGCGAGCCCGAGTCCGAGACGGACGCCGACGCCGAGACCGAAGAGCCCGAGGCAGTCGAGGGGGAGGAGCCGGCGACAGCGAGCAGCCGTCGTCGTCGCCGTCGTCGTCGCCGCGGCGAGGACACCGCCGCCGCTGAGGACGACCCCACAGAGGTTGTCGTCCGCGTCCGCGAACCCCGCGGTCGCCGCCGGCCGGGTTCGCCTGTCGACGAGGTCACAGGCATCGAAGGCTCTACGCGCATGGAGGCCAAGAGGCAGCGTCGGCGTGAAGGCCGTGCGGCCGGACGTCGTCGTGCTCCGATCCTGTCCGAGGCCGAGTTCCTCGCACGTCGCGAGTCGGTCGAGCGCGTCATGCTGGTTCGTCAGTCCGACGACCTCAGCCAGATCGCGGTCCTCGAGGACGGTGTGCTCGTCGAGCACTACGTCGACCGCGCGTCGGCGGCGTCGTTGATCGGCAACGTCTACGTCGGCAAGGTGCAGAACGTGCTTCCGAGCATGGAGGCGGCGTTCGTCGACATCGGTCGCGGCCGCAACGCCGTGCTGTACGCGGGCGAGGTCGACTGGGACGCGTTCGGCAACGAGGGACAGAGCCGGCAGGTCGAGAAGGTCTTCTCGTCCGGGCAGAGCATCCTCGTCCAGGTCACCAAGGACCCCGTCGGCGCGAAGGGTGCCCGTCTGACGGCACACATCTCGCTGCCGGGTCGCTACCTCGTGTACGCACCGGGCGGTCACCTGTCCGGCATCTCCCGCAAGCTGCCCGAGCAGGAGCGGAACCGGCTCAAGGACATCCTCGGCGACCTCGTCGCCGACGACGCCTCGGTCATCATCCGCACCGCTGCCGAGGGCGTGAGCGAGGAAGAGCTCGTGCGCGACATCACCCGCCTCAAGGCGCAGTGGGAAGCCATCGAGAAGAAGGTCAAGCAGGGTTCCGCGCCGCAGCTGCTGTACGGCGAGCCCGACCTGACCGTACGGATCGTGCGCGACCTGTTCACCGAGGACTTCACCAAGCTGGTCGTCGACAGCAACGGCAAGGCCGACGACGCGTTCGACACGGTGTCCGCGTACGTGAACCACGTCGCGCCCCACCTGGCCGACCGCGTCCAGCAGTGGAACCACGAGGGCGACGGCGACCTGTTCACCAAGCACCGCATCGACGAGCAGATCGCCAAGGCGCTCGAGCGGAAGGTCTTCCTTCCCTCCGGCGGGTCGCTCATCATCGACCGCACCGAGGCGATGACCGTCATCGACGTCAACACGGGCAAGTTCACCGGTTCAGGTGGCAACCTCGAAGCGACCGTCACGGCGAACAACCTCGAGGCCGCGGAGGAGATCGTCCGGCAGCTCAGGCTCCGCGACATCGGCGGCATCATCGTCATCGACTTCATCGACATGGTCCTGCCGAGCAACCGGGACCTGCTGCTGCGTCGTCTCGTCGAGTGCCTCGGCCGTGACCGTACGCGCCACCAGGTCGCGGAGGTCACCTCGCTCGGTCTCGTGCAGATGACACGGAAGAAGATCGGTACGGGTCTGGCGGAGGCTTTCACCGAGCCCTGTGAGGCCTGCCACGGCCGTGGCTACCACCGTCACGACGAGCCGGTCGACACTCAGGCGCCCGCCGATGGCGGCGACCGCAGGCGTCGGCACTAGTCAGGTTCATGGCTGGGTTTGACCCTAAAGAACCCAGCCACGTAGGATTGCCCCTCGGTGCCCTGCCCGACATGTCGTGGTCGTGGGCAGCTTCGGGGCCGCGCAGTGCGCAGGCTCCACCATGGACGAAGAAGAGAGTAGGTCAGGCGTGTACGCGATCGTGCGCAGTGGCGGACGCCAGCACAAGGTTGCTGTGGGCGACGTCGTCGAGATCGACAAGATCGTTGCCAAGGCGGGTGACACGGTCAATCTGACCCCGCTGCTCCTCGTCGACGGCGATGACGTGACGTTGAGCGCGGACAAGCTCACCAAGGTTGCCGTGACGGCTGAGGTCCTCGGTGAGACCAAGGGACCCAAGATCAAGATCATCAAGTTCAAGAACAAGACCGGCTACAAGAAGCGCCAGGGGCACCGTCAGCGGTACACCCAGGTCAAAGTCACCGGGATCAAGTGAGGGGTTGACACATGGCACACAAAAAGGGCGCATCGTCCTCCAAGAACGGCCGTGACTCCAACGCCCAACGGCTTGGTGTGAAGCGGTTCGGCGGCCAGACCGTCGGCATCGGCGAGATCATCGTCCGCCAGCACGGCACCCACTTCCACCCGGGCGACAACGTCGGCCGCGGTGGCGACGACACGCTGTTCGCGCTCGCCGAGGGTCAGGTGCAGTTCGGCACCAAGCGCGGCCGTCGCGTCGTGAACATCACGACGGCAGACGCGACGTAGGTTCGACTTCCAGCAAGGGCGGCCCCGCAAGGGGCCGCCCTTTGTTGCTGTCCTCGGGAATGTCGGAGTGCTCGCGTAGGTTGCCCGAGTACTGCCCGATGATCGCCAGTCCCTCTGAAGGGTGGCCTCCATGACGTCCCGCCACGACTCCTCCATCCTGCGTTGGCTCGTCGCTGCCGCGTTCGTCGTCATCCTCAACGAGACGATCATGATGAACGCGATCCCGCGGCTGATGGTCGATCTGAGGATCAACGAGTCCTCGGCGCAGTGGCTGTCGACGGCCTTCATGCTGACGATGGCGGTGATCATCCCGATCACCGGCTGGTTCCTGTCGCGCGTGACGACCCGTCAGGCGTACGCGATCGCGATGACAACGTTCTGCGTCGGCACCCTTCTCGCGGCCGTGTCCTGGTCGTTCACCATCCTCGTGCTCGCACGCGTCGTCCAGGCGTCGGCGACCGCGGTGATGATGCCTCTGCTGATGACCACCCTGATGCGGGTCGTCAGCCCGGACGACCGCGGCCGGGTCATGGGCATGGTCAGCCTTGCCATGTCTGTCGCACCGGCTCTCGGGCCCGCCGTGTCGGGCATCGTGCTGCAGTTCCTCAGCTGGCGCTGGATCTTCCTGGTCGTCCTCCCCATCGCGGCCACCATCGCGATCGTCGGCAGCAGGCGGCTGGGCAACGTGGGGGAGACGCAGGACACCCCGATCGACTGGCTGAGCGCGATCCTGTCCGCCGTCGGGTTCGGGGCCCTGGTCTACGGGCTCAGCCAGATGAGCCACGCCAGCCTGATGGTGATCGGGCTCATCGTGGTCGGCCTTCTGGGCATTGCGGCCTTCGTGTGGCGCCAGATCGTCCTGCAGCGCGTGGACAAGCCGCTGCTCGACCTGCGGACGCTGCGCACCAGGGTCTACGCCGTGAGCCTTGCGGCGATGGCGATCGCCTTCGGCGCGATGATCGGGTCGATGCTGCTGCTCCAGCTGTACCTGCAGCACGCGCGGCACATGACGCCGTTGTCGACCGGGCTGCTCGTGATGCCGGGTGGGCTCGCGATGGGTCTGCTCGGTCCAACGATCGGCCGTATCTACGACCGCCTCGGTGCCAGGGTGCTCATGATCCCGGGCGGTGCGCTGGCCGTGTTCGCGCTGGCGGCGTTCGCGTTCATGGACGCGACGACCCCGTACTGGATGGTGCTCGTCGCCCACGTCGCCCTGTCACTCGGCCTCGCAGCGATGTTCACGCCGATGTTCACGATGAGCCTTGGCTCGTTGCGGTCGCACCTCTACTCGCACGGCTCGTCGCTGCTCGGGGCGACCCAGCAGGTCGCCGGTGCCTTGGGCACCGCGCTGGTCGTCGTCGTGCTCACGTCGCGGGCGGGCGCGTCCGCGGCTCAGGGCGTGGGGGAGACGGCCGCTTACATCGACGGGCTCCACTGGGCCTTCGGCCTGTGCGCCGCCGTGGCGGTGGTCATGGTCGGGCTCATCGCGACCCTGCCGGCACGTGTCGAGGCGGTGGAACCAGAAGTAGTCTCCGTGCATGTCTGACGACGCGGTCTTGTTGGAGGTGGGTGAACGGACGGTACGGCTGTCCAGCCCCGACCGGATCTACTTCCCCGACCACGGGTGGACCAAGCTCGACGTGGCGCGCTACTACCTGTCGGTGGGGGACGGGATCGTCCGTGCCCTCCGGGAGCGCCCGTGCATGCTCCACCGCTTCCCCAAGGGCCTGCCCGGCGGCAAGATCCACCAGAAGCGGCTCCCGGGTGGAGCTCCGGAATGGGTCGAGACCGTACAGCTGTACTTCCCGCGGTACGGACTGACCGCCGACGAGCTCTGCGTGACNNCAGATGTCGACCGTCGAGTTCCACCCGTGGAACAGCCGGCGCGGCGCCACCGAGAACCCCGACGAGTGGCGCATCGACCTCGACCCGATGCCGAACTGCGGCTTCGACACCGTACGGCGCGTGGCGGGGGTCGTCCACGAGGTGCTCGACGAGCTGGGGATCGTCGGCTACCCGAAGACCTCGGGCGGCAGCGGACTCCACGTGTACGTACGGATCGTGCCCGAATGGGGACACAAGGACGTCCGCCGCGCGGCGCTCGCGTTCGCGCGGGAGGTCGAGCGCCGTGCGCCCGACGACGTCACGACGACGTGGTGGCGCAAGGACCGTCCGGACGACAAGGTGTTCGTCGACTACAACCAGAACGCGCGCGA
>PMBM01000190.1:0-18109 GCA_003153855.1 Propionibacteriaceae bacterium | reverse complement strand
GACCTCCACGCGCACATCGACGACGTGCACCATCGGCTCGACACGCTCCTGGAGTGGGCCGATCGGGACGGCGCCGACCCGCCGGAACCGGAGGACGAGGTCACGGCGTGACGCCGACGTCGCGCGCTGTGGGACGATAGGAACCCCGTACCCGTATCGACAAGGAGTTCGCGATGGCCATCCCGTCCTTCGTGGACTCCGTCACGCTCACCGTGATCGCCGGCAACGGCGGCCACGGCTGTGCCTCGGTGCACCGCGAGAAGTTCAAGCCCCTCGGAGGCCCCGACGGCGGCAACGGCGGCAACGGCGGCTCGGTCATCCTCCGCGTCGACCCGAACCTGACCACGCTCGTCGACTACCACCGTCAGTCGCGCCGCGTAGCCCCGAACGGGGGGCCCGGCAAGGGCGACTACAAGGCGGGCGTGCACGCCGAGGACATCATCCTGGCCGTTCCGGAGGGGACCGTCGTCTCCGACGCCGACTCCGGTGAGGTGCTCGCGGACCTCGTGGGTGACAGCGCAGAGCTCGTCGTCGCACAGGGTGGCCGTGGCGGGCTCGGCAACGAGGCCCTGGCCTCCCCGGCCAGGAAGGCGCCCGGGTTCGCGCTCCTCGGTGAGGAGGGGGAGCAGCGGAAGATCACGCTCGAGCTCAAGGTCCTCGCAGACATCGGCCTGGTGGGGTTCCCGAGCGCCGGCAAGTCCTCCCTGATCGCCGCGATCTCGGCCGCCCGGCCCAAGATCGCCGACTACCCGTTCACCACGCTCGTGCCGAACCTCGGAGTGGTCGTGGCCGGCGACGTCACGTACACGGTCGCCGATGTGCCCGGCCTCATCGAGGGCGCCTCGGACGGGCGCGGCCTCGGCCACGACTTCCTGCGCCACATCGAGCGCTGCCAGGCGATCGTGCACGTCATCGACTGCGCGACGTACGAACCGGGGCGCGACCCGATCACCGACCTCGACATCATCGAGGGCGAGCTGGCTGCGTACGGCGGTCTGGAGGATCGTCCTCGCCTCGTCGCGCTCAACAAGGTGGACGTGCCGGACGGTCTCGAGCTCGCCGAGATGGTGGCGCCGGACCTGCGCGCTCGCGGCCTGGACGTGCACCTCATCTCGACGAAGACGGGCGTGGGGCTCACGAAGCTCACGTACACGATGGCAGCGCTGGTGGCCGAGCGTCGCGCGGCCCAGCCGCCCCGTCCCGCACCGCGGATCGTCGTCAAGCCGAAGCCCGTCGCCGGCGGCCAGGAGTTCACGATCCGCCAGCAGGGCGACGGCGAGGGCGGCCAGCTGTGGCGCGTACGGGGCGACAAGCCCGAACGCTGGATCCGTCAGACCGACTTCAGCAACCCCGAGGCGGTCGGCTACCTCGCCGACCGGCTCAACAAGCTGGGTGTCGAGGACGAGCTGCTCACGCTGGGCGCCCAGCGCGGAGATACTGTCGCGATCGGTGGCGAGGACGCCGTCGTCTTCGACTTCGCTCCCCAGGTCGACATCGGCGCGGAGCTGCTCAGCCGTCGCGGCGAGGACAACCGGATGCAGGAGCTGCGGCCCGCAGCCAGGAGGCGCCGGGCCAAGGATGCCGTGTACAAGGAGCGGAAGGCGGCCGAGCGGTCCGTCAACGCGGCCATCGACGGCGTCGACTTCGACGACGAAGAGGGTGAGGACGACGCGCCAGCGGATAGCTAACGCACGACGGATCGTCGTCAAGGTCGGGTCGAGCTCGCTCACGTCGTCCGACGGCGGCATCGACCCGGAGCGCATCGGACGGATCGTCGACGCGATTGCCGTCGCTCGGAGGGCAGGGCGCGAGGTCGTGCTCGTGTCGTCAGGGGCGATCGCGGCCGGTATGGGCCCGCTGAACATGCAGAGGCGTCCTCGCGACCTCGCCTCCCAGCAGGCAGCCGCATCCGTCGGACAGGGACTGCTCGTCGAGCAGTACGCCGCCATGTTCGCGGTGCAGGGATTCACCGTCGGCCAGGTCCTGCTCACGGTGGACGACACGACGCGCCAGGGGACGTACCGCAACGCGCTCCGTACGTTCGACCGGCTTCTTGAGCTGGGCATCGTCCCCGTCGTCAACGAGAACGACACCGTCGCCACCCAGGAGATCCGCTTCGGCGACAACGACCGGCTGGCGGCCCTCGTGGCTCACCTCGTACGTGCGGACGCCCTCTTCCTGCTCAGCGACGTGGACGGGCTGTACACGGCCCATCCGGGGTCGCCCGGTGCCGAGCGCATCGTCGAGGTCCGCAACATCGACGAGCTCGCCGCCGACACGTCCCAGGTGGGGAGTGCGGTCGGTACGGGTGGGATGGCGACCAAGCTCGAAGCTGCGAGGATCGCGGTCGGTGCCGGAATCCCGGTCGTACTCGCTGCGGCGGAGCAGGTGTCCGAGGCACTGGCGGGTCAGGTGGGGACCGTCTTCCACCCGGCCGGCAAGCGGCGTTCGTCGCGACTCAACTGGCTCGCCCACGCGTCCAGGCCCACCGGCGAGCTGGAGCTCGACGAGGGCGCCGTGAAGGCGATCACCAAGGGCAAGGCGTCCCTGCTGCCCGCCGGCATCACGGCCGTACGGGGCGCGTTCCATGCGGGTGAGCCCGTACTGCTCGTCGATCCAGCGGGCGAGCCCATCGCGCGCGGCATCGTCAACTACGACTCTGACGTGCTTCCCGCCCTGCTGGGCCGTAGCACGAAGGACCTCGCCCGTGAGCTGGGCGTCGAGTACGAGCGTGAGGTCATTCATCGCGACTCGCTCGTGCTGCGCAAACCCCGCCGAAACGACAACGTGCCCGAGGCCTGAGGCCCCGGGCACGCACCTGAGAGATCAGGTAGGCGGTCCGCCAGGTCCTCCAGCAGGACCGCCGCCAGCACCGCCGCCGGTCGGGAAGTCCTGAGGCTGCTGCTGCTGAGCGTTCGTCGAGGCCCTTGAGGCCGCGATGCTTGCTCCGGGGATCGCCTTGTCGACGTCTGCGATCACGACGCTCTCGCCTGCCGATACGCCGCTCACGATCTGGATCTCGGTGTCGCCCAGAGCGCCGGTCACCACGCGCTTCGTCGACAGGATGCCGTTCGTGACCACCTGGACGGTGCCCGACCCCGTACCGGTCGGAGTGACCGCCGAGGCGGGGAGGACAACGGCAGCGTCCACCGTCTTCGTCGTGATCGTCGCCGCTACTCGTGAAGTCTCAGGCAGCGCATCGCCACCTGTCGCGATCGTGATCACAGTGGCATACGTGGTCGTCGACTGGCTGCTGGAGCTGCTGGAGCTGCTGGAGCCGGCCGCCGCCGCCGCGGCGGCGAACGTGCTCGTCGTGGTGGGAAGCAGTGCGATCCTCGAGATCGTGCCCTTCAGCGTCGTGCCGCCNNGGCACCGTGACCTCGATGGCGCCGCTACCGATGATCACCGCTGATGCGGTGGCGCTGGCCTGCTGGCCGACGACGAACGGCATCGAGGCGACCTTCCCGGCGATCGGGCTGGTGATGGTCGCCTGGTTCAGCTGGTCCTGCGCCGAGGCCAGCGCGATGTGCGTGGTCTCGATGGTGGACTGGTCCGTGATCAGCGTTGCCGCTGTCACCGTGCCGTTGCCGCCACTGCGTGAGAGACCGGCGGCAGCCGCAGCCTGCAGCGCCGAGTTGGTTCCGGTCAGGGACGCGGACTGCTGCTTGGCCGCAGCGGCCTGCTTGGCCAGCTCGGCTGCGAGCGCCGCCTGCTGCTGCTTCAGCGCTGCTGCCTGCTGAGTCAGGGACGCTGCCTCGGCGTCGAGGGCCTTCACGGCTGCGTTGAGCGCCACGTTGGCAGCAGTCATCTGGCCGGGAAGAGTCGCACTTGTCGCCGTGAGCGCCTCGATCGCAGCCTGGCACGTGGTGCTGATCACTGCTTTGGCCGAGACGTTCGGTGCGGACGTCGTGCTGGTCTTGGGCTTGGCCGATGTCGTCGCGCTCGACGCGGCGGACGAAGCAGCCTTGGTCGCCGAAGCGGCGGTGACAGCAGCCCCGGTGACGGAGGCGCTGGGCGTCTCTGTGACCGTGACGTACACCGTTGCGGTCTCCGTGATAGTCGTCGCTGCGGCTGTAGGGCTTGCCGTCGTCGTGGGGATGAGCGGCACGCAATCGGTGACGAAGATCGGCAGCTGCGTCTCGACGGTCGTCACGCCCGCTTGCAACGCGGCGATGGCATCGGTTGCCGCCTTCACGGCTGCTGTCGGGTCAGTCGCGCCGCCGCCGCCCCCAGTACCACCGGGACCGCCGGTCCCGCCACCCGACGGAGTGCCCGTGCCCGACGGAGCGCCGCTGGACGGCTGCGACGAGCTCGTACCCGTCGTTGCCCGGGAGGTCGACGTCGTCGCCGCCTTGGTGGTGCTGCTCGAGGTGGTCGACGACGCGTACGTGTCCTGGTCCGTCTGGTACTGCGAGATCGCCGACTTGTACGCGGCATCGGCAGCAAGGACCGCGTTCTGCAGAGGGGTGGCGTTGATCGATGCCAGTGCCTGGCCCGCGGCGACGGTGTCGCCCGCCTTGACGTTGACCGCGGTGACGGTCCCGCTCGTGGGGAAGCTCACGCTGGACTGCGTGACGTGGTGGACCGTGCCCGAGAGGGCGAGGATCTGCGTCACGGTCCCCGCGCCGGCTGTCACCGTGCGGTAGTGGTTGGGGTTGCTCGTGCCGGCAGCAGCCTTGTAGCCGAGCAGCCCCACGGCCACTACGGCGACGACGGCGATGCCGACCCCTGCCCTGCCCAATGTCTTCTTCGTGCGCTTGGTGGGCATGGGTTCACTCGTTCCGTAGTGCGTCGATGGGGGCCAGCTTGGCAGCTCGCCACGCGGGGTACACGCCGGCCACGATGCCGATGAAGAGCGATACGCCCAGCGCGATGCCGGTCGCCGCGAAGGAGATGATGACGGGGAAGCCGATGGCCTTTCCGATGAGCGAACCGGCGACGATCCCCAGCGCGATGCCGAGCGCGCCGCCCATCAGCCCGAGCATGCTGGCCTCGACCAGGAACTGCAGCATGATGACGCTCGGCCTGGCGCCCAGCGCCTTGCGCAACCCGATCTCACGGATCCGCTCGGTGANNACGCTGACCAGCATGATGTTCATCACACCGATCCCGCCGACCAGCAAGGAGATCGCCGCGATCCCCGCCAGCAGCGCGGTCAGGATCGTGGTCAGCGACCCGATCGTGTTGACGAGAGCCTGCTGGCTGGACACCGAGAAGTCGGGCGCCGCGGCAGTGACGTTGTGCATCACGTACATGGTCGTGGTGGCCTCTTGCAGTGCCGCGGACAGGGAGTCCTTGTCCTTCGCCTCCATGAGGATCGTCGAGACGACGTTCATGTTGGTCGCGGTGGAGAACCTCTGCGCATACGTGCCGGCCGGGATGACGATCGTCTCGTCGCCGTTGCCCGACAGGGTGGTGCCGACCTCGTTGAGGACGCCGATGACGGTGAACGACTGACCGGAGAGGGTCATTGTCTTGCCGACCACGTACGTCCCGCTGCCGAACAGCGTGTCCGCTGTGGTCTGGCCGATGACCGCGACCATGGATCCGGCGCTCGACTCGCCGGTCGTGAAGAACCGGCCGTCGGTCATCGTGCGGGCGGTCACATCGACCCAGTCGGCCGTGGTGCCGACGACCGACGTGGAGTCGGACGTCGACCCGTTGTAGGCGGTCGTGGTCGTCGTCGACACCGGGGCCACGTTGAGGATGTCGGGGCAGTTGTTCTTGTCGGCGAGCGCGGATGCGTCGTTGAGCGTGAGCGGCGTGGTGAACCGGGTGCGGTTGGCCGCCGTACCACCTGCGTTGGACACGGTCAGGCTGGAGTTGGCGCCCGAGTTGACGATGATGAGGTTCGAGCCCAGCTTGTTGATCTGGTTGGTGATCGACTCCTGCGCNNTACGGTCTCGAGGAACGTCATACGTGCAGCCCTTCGCTGAGCAGCCCGTCGTAGATCTGCACCTGGCGCTGCGACTCGAGCGCGACATCATGCTCGTGGGTGATGAGGATGATCGTGCGCCCTTGGTCGTGGAGCTCGTGCAGCAGTCGGAGCACGTCGTGGGTGGAGACCGAGTCGAGGTTCCCGGTCGGTTCGTCGGCGAGGATGATGTCCGGGTTCGTGACCAGGGCCCGCGCGATGCACGCGCGCTGCTGCTGGCCACCCGAGAGNNGGCTTGTGGTGGGTTCGGTCGCCGAGCCCGACGCGCTCCAGCGCCTCACGCGCCAAGGTGTGGCGCTCCTTGGCGTGGATGCCGGCGTACATGAGCGGCAGTTCCACGTTGCGCTGAGCCGTCATCGAGCGCAGCAGGTTGAACTGCTGGAAGACGAAGCCGATGCGCTTGTTCCTCACAACAGCGAGGTCTCGCTCCGACATGGTGCTTACATCCTCGCCGCCCAAGAGGTACGAGCCCTCCGTGGGGATGTCGAGGCAGCCGAGGATGTTCATCAGTGTCGACTTGCCCGACCCGGACGGTCCGGTGATCGCGATGTACTCACCCTCTTGGATGGTGAGGGACACCCCGCGCAGAGCCTCGAACGTGATGCTGCCGGTCTTGTACGTCTTGTGGACGTCGGTGATCTCAACGATCGCGCTCACGGTCAGCTTCCCTGAGAGGTCGGGAGGTCAGTGGGGATCCCGCTCGGCGCCCCGCCGGGACCGCCGAATCCGCTCGGACGAGCTCCCGACGGGAACCCGGACCGGCCGCCTCCAGGGAACCGGCTGCTGTTACCCGTGGCCACTGACTGTGAGGGCACGACGACCTCGTCCCCCTCGGCGAGCCCCTTGGTGACCTCGGTACGAATGCCGAACGTACGGCCGACGGTCACGTTCGTCTTCGTCTGGACGCCGTCCTTGACCACGGTGACGTAGGTCTGCCCACTCTCCTGCTGCACCGCGGCGGTCGGGATGGTCAGTGCCGTGACCTCGCTGACGACGATCGTCACGTCAGCTGACCCACCCACGTACAGGCCGGTCGGGTTGCCCGTGAGGGTCACGATGATCGGGTACGANNAGGCTGGCCAGGTCGGCCATGCCCACCGTGCTGTTGACGAGCCACGTGCTCGTATCGACCACGACGATCTGGGCGGCCGTCGAGGCGCTTGCCGAGACCTGGGTGGTCGTCCCGGCACCGGTTGTCGTCGACGTGGTGCCGTTGACCTTGCTGTTGACCGTGAGGTTGACCTGGGCGATCACACCGGCGAACGGCGCCGTCATCGTGGCGCCTGCGAGGTCGCTCTTCGCCGAGGTGAGCTTCGCCTGTGCTGATGCGAGCTGGGCCTTCGCGGCCGAGATCTGGGCTGTGGTCGACGAGCTGGACGCGTTCAGCGTGTCCAGGCTCGACTGCGCCGAGTCGACGCCCGCCTGGGCTGAGGTGACGGCGGACGAGAGGTTCGTCGTGTCCTCGGTGGCGAGGACGGCTCCGGCAGCGACCGTCTGGCCGAGCTGTACGTTCACGGCCGCCACAGTGCCGGCGGCAGGGAAGTTCAGGTATGCCTGGTTCTGTGGTGCGAGGGTGCCCGTCGCCGACACCGACGTACGTTGAGTCGTCTTCGTCGCCGGTGCGGTGGTCGTGGTCGCCGTCTTCGTCGCCGAAGCGGCTGAAGCCCTGGCTGCCATCCTCCAGACGATGAGCCCGCCGGCCACGACAACGATGAGTGCGACAGCCACTATGGCTATCGTCCGTTTGCGCCACCGACGCATTCCAGGCCTGCTTTCGTCACGATGAGGGGGCCCTTCCGGGTCCTCGACCGGATCTCACGACCGCGGCCGTTCCTTATCTTGTCACGGGCTCCCCATGACGCCCGACCCGATTGCTGTGCCCTTCCTGTGAAGTGGCAATGAGTTCCTGTACACGCCTGTGAAGGCAAGGCGCCGCAGCGCTCGCAATCGCCTTGAGCAGGTCCGACTAGGAAGTGTCATTCCTTGTCAAGCAGCAGTTCAACCAGCCTCCGGAGATCATGGGTGAGCTCGTGCTCCGCCACCGTGACCTCGTCGTGGTCGGGCAGAGAGAACGTGTACGAGAACGCATCGGGCGCTGTGGGACGGGAGCTCAGCGACGTGAAGTCTGTGCGTTGCACCAGGCGACGGACGTCATCGACCCGAGGATCGTCCCCCTCGAGGTCGACTTCGCCCGTGCGGGTGATGCCGGCGAACCCTCCGGAGCGCGTGACGGCGACGGTCGTCGGAGGGGGGCTGGTGCCCACCGTGCTGGTGCTTCCGGCCGTGGGAGTCACGCCCACCGTGGTCCATGCCTGCCGGACGGCGTCGGCGTGCGGTCCGGCCGCTGCCACCGTCGCTGCCGCGAACCCCGCGAAGTCGGTGTTCGGGCCGACGTCGGTGCCGGTCAGGGCCGAGTACCAGATCCGGCCCGCGCCCTCGGCCGAGCTCCCGCCGATGCTGGTCGCCGCGAGCTGGAAGGCACGGTTGGGGATGCCGCTGTTGATGTGGACGCCGCCGTTGTCCTGGGTCGTGTGCACGAAGTCCTTGTACGAGCCGACCTGCGGGTCCTTGCCCAGCCTCGGGTCGTCGTATGCAGTCCCGGGATGAGCCATGTCGCGCAGCGCGCGCGCCTGCACTCCAGGGAGGAAGATGCCCTCGCCGATGAGCCAGTCGGCCTGCTGGGCCGTCTGGCCGAGCAGCCGCTGCTTGGCGCAGATCCCGAACACGTCGGACATCGACTCGTTGAGGGCTCCCGGCTCACCCGAGTAGACGAGTCCCGCGGTGCGCTCGGTGACGGCGTGGCTGAGCTCGTGACCGAGCACGTCGACGGGCTTGGTGAACCGATCGAAGACCTGTCCGTCGCCGTCGCCGAAGACGAGCTGGGTGCCGTTCCAGAACGCGTTGTCGTAGCGCACCCCGTAGTGGACGGACATGACCACCTCGGCTCCGGCGTCGTCGAACGAGCTGCGTCCGTACACCTGGCTGAAGAGGTCGAGCGCCGCCTGGCCTCCGGTCGCTGCCTCGTTGACCGCCGGGTCGGCGTTGTGGGGCTCACCGGCGGTCCGCATCACCTTGCCGGGAAGCGTCTGCTTCGAGGCTGCCGTGTAGACGGCCCACGCCGGTTTCGTGGCCCTCTTCGCCGCGTGGGGCGCCTTGGCTTCGCGCGCGGCCCGGAACTCGGCATCCATGAGCAGCGTCTGCGTGACCGCCTGCGCGACGGGATCGGCGGTCAACGCGGCACGGTCGCCCGGCTCGGCGAGCCGCTCCAGCAGCCACGGCGGCACGAACTGACAGTGCGGGGGGTGTGCTTTCGTCATGGATCAGGTTTACCCGGCGCCTCCGACATTTCCTAGTTCGCGGCCCGCGAAATCACCCCGGTGGGCACCGCGAGAACGTGACCCCCATCCGGAACGGGCGGGCCGACAGGACGTTCGTCTGCTGCGGCAACGGCCCGCACGCCGCCGTCCCGAGCGCGTGCTGGGCGACATCCATCGTGAGCCACACCCGGTCGTCGGGCACCAGGTCGACCGTGTGTGCAGCCGCCTCGAGAGCCTGCGACGTCCAGGGACGAAGGGTCACCCCGATCGGTTCGTCGAACGTCACTGTGAGCCCGCCGGTGAGCTCGGCCCACCGCACGTCGGCGCGGCGGCCGTTCTCCTGGGGACGCACGTACGGGGTCTGCAGCTCGGCGAGCGTCGCCGACCACTGGCCGACGCGTACGGCTGCGTGCGAGTCCACGTACGCCTCGCCGGGGCCTGACCCGAACCACGTCATCCGCGTGACGGAGGTCGGCAGGCTCATCGTGATGCCGAGCCGAGGGATGGGGGAGGGCCACGTGCCCTGCGGCGTCCCGGTGAGGTCGAGGTGGAGGCCCGTCTCGGTCGCCGTCCAGACCCACGTCAGCTCGTACAGGTGGTTCCAGCCGCTCGGTCCCTCGTGCGTGACGACCGTCAGGCTGTGGGCGCCTGCCTCGATGGAGATCACCGTCTGGATCGGGCGATGCAGCCCGTGTCTGTGCCACTCAGCGGCCTGGCCGCCGGGGTCGCCATACCTGTACAGCTCGTTGTCGATCGGCGCCCTGTACACGTCGAAGACGGGTGCCCCGACGGTCACGCCGGCCACGTCCACCACGCGACCGCGGCGGTCGAAGCGCGCGTCGCCCAACCGGTAGCCGACGCCATCAGCCTCAAGGGGGAGAGGAGAGCCAGGGGTGTTCGGCGCCGCGGTCTGGAGCTGACCCTGCCCACTCGCCACCTCATGCCCGGCCGCTGCCCACGCCGTGTCGGTCGCGAGCCGTGCGGACAGAGTCAGCCAGCGCTCGCTGGCGCTTGTCGGCAACTCGGGAATCGCGACGGTCACTGATTCCCCGGCCGGCACCGGCGGCACATCGAGCGTGCCCCGGACCCCGTCTGTGGTCGACCAGACGAACACCAGGTCCGTCGTGTCGACGAAGCGATGGAGGTTCTCGACGGTGATCCGATCCGCGACCGTGATGCGTACGGGCGCCACCACGGCGGCGTACTCGACCAGTCCCGGCGAGGGCGTACGGTCCGGGAAGACGAGCCCGTCGATGATGAAGTTGCGGTCGTGGTCGGGCTCGCCGAAGTCGCCGCCGTACGCGTAGTAGTCGACCCCGTCGCGCACCTGCCGGATGCCGTGGTCAAGCCACTCCCACACGAACCCGCCCTGCAGACGTGGGTAGGTCTCGAACAGCCGCTGGTAGTCGGCCACCTCGCCCGGGCCGTTGCCCATGGCGTGGACGTACTCGCACAGCAGGTACGGCGCCTGGCGGCGGTGCTCGTCGAGCGCCGGCTCGGCAGTCGGGTCCTCCTCGCCACGGCCGATGCGCTCGACCTCATCTATAGGCGTGTACATCTGCGACCAGACGTCGGTGTAGGCCAACGCGCGGTCGCCCTCGTAGTGCAGGAACCGCGACGCGTCCCGACCCTTCACCCACGCCGCCATCGCCGCAAGGCCCGAGCCCGTGTGCGACTCGTTGCCCAATGACCACCCGACGATGCACGGGTGGTTCTTGTCGCGCTCGACCATGCGGGCGATGCGGTCGAGCAGCGCGGGCTCCCAGCGCGGGTCGTCGGTGGGCAGTCCCTCCCAGTCGGTGTACTGGAAGCCGTGCGTCTCGAGGTCGCACTCGTCGATGACGAGGAACCCGAGCTCGTCGGCCAGGTCGAGCATGCGGGGGTCGGGCGCGTAGTGGGACGTACGGATCGCGTTGATGTTGTGACGCTTCATGAGGCACAGCTCGTCGTGGATCGTCTCCCACGACAGCGTGCGGCCGGTCTCGGGGTGCCATTCGTGGCGGTTCACGCCGCTGAACATGACGGGTACGCCGTTGAGCAGGATCTGCGACCCGACGATCCCGACGGTGCGGAACCCGATCCGCAGCGCGACGGTCTCGTTCGGTGTGGACACGCACGCGTCGTACAGGCGGGGCGTCTCGTTCGACCACGGCTCGACGGGGCCGCTCCACGGGACGGACGGGTCGGCGTCGGTGATGCCGAGCTCCGGCACGTTGAGCCGGGCAGTCGGCGGATCGACGTCGACGGTGAGCGTGCCGATGCCCGAGCTGTACGAGGCGTGGACGAACACGTCGCGGACGATGTCGGCCGGCGTGGCGACCAGTGACACCGACCGGAAGATGCCGGAGACGCGCCAGTAGTCCTGGTCCTCGAGGTAGCTGCCGGACGAATACTGGTGGACACGTACGGCCAGGGTGTTCTCGCCCTCGACCAGGGCGTCACTTGCGTCGAACTCGTGGGGGAGCCGCGAGCCCTTCGCGTCGCCGAGCCGCACACCGTTGAGCCAGACCGCGAAGCACGACTCCACGCCCTCGAAACGCAGCACGGCGTCAGTACCGAACCGGTCCGGCAGGGTGAACGTACGCACGTACTCGCCGGTCGGGTTGGCCTCGGGAAGCACGGGTACGTCGACAGGGAACGGGTAGCGGATGTTGAGGTAGGCGGGCTTGCCGAACGGAGCGGCACCGGTGATGTCGATCATCTGCCACGTGGAGGGNNTACCAGCCGGAACCTCCATGTTCCGTCCAAGTCCAGACGGGGAGCGTCGCTGGCAAGGCGGGCACGCGGGGGGAGTGCTCCGACACCGGGACCGAGGTCCGTGACGTACGAGTGGGTCATGGTCCGCAACCGTATGGGACGCCGGCTCGGGACCCATGCGGTGGGCGTCTGTTGCCAGTCGGCAAGGTCCACGACGCGCCGAGATGAGAAGCGCTATAACCTCGGCGCGGTTACCGCTACTCTGGCGCCACTTGTTCACCTATACCTGGGGGATTTTCGTGAATTCAGATTCTGCTGCTGCTGCCGGCGGAGGCGCCTTCGGCACCGTGCTCTACCTGATCATCGCCGTCGTCGCGATCGTCGCTCTGTGGAAGATCTTCGTCAAGGCCGGCGAGCCGGGCTGGGCTGGGATCATTCCGCTCTACAACACCTGGACGCTTGTCAAGATCGCGGGCCTCAACCCGTGGCTCTTCCTGCTCCTGCTCGTACCTGTCGTAAACGTCGTCTTCGCCATCTACGTGATGATCAAGATCGGTGAGGCGTTCGACAAGAGCATCGGCTGGTCCATCATCTTCCTTGTCATCCTGAGCTTCATCGGGATGCTGATGCTGGGATTCGGAAGCGCTACGTACCACAAGCCCGCTTCTCCGTCGGTTTCTGTTTAGTCTCTTCACCAATTCTGGCCGGATCCCCGAGGGATCCGGCCAGAACTGTCTTCGCACCCTGTCAGTCGCCCGCTCTACGATGAGCGACATGGACATCACGCGTCAGGCCGACGCCGCCCGCGCTGCCTCTCGTACCCTCGCCGTCACTCGTCGGGAGCTCAAGGATGCCGCGCTCCTTGCGATGGCGGACGCGCTCGTCGCTCATGAGGCAGAGCTCTTGACGGCCAACGCATCCGACGTAGCCACAGCGCGAGAGACCGGAACCGACGAGTGGCTCGTCGACCGGCTGTGCCTCACGTCGAAACGCGTCACCGACATGGCCGACGGCCTGCGGTCCTTGGCCGGTCTCGCCGACCCGGTGGGCGACGTGGTGAGGGGCTGGACGAACCCGAACGGTGTGCAGATCCGGCAGGTACGGGTGCCGTTCGGCGTTGTCGGCATCATTTATGAAGCCCGCCCCAACGTCACCGCCGATGCAGCGGGCATCTGCCTCAAGGCTGGGAACGCCGTGCTGTTGTGCGGGTCGCGGTCCGCGGAGCAGTCGAACCTCGCGGTCGTGGCAGCGCTGCGTGAGGGCTTGGAGGCGTCAGGGCTGCCGGCTGACTCCGTACAGCTCCTGCCTGCCGGCCGCGCCGCATCAGCCGCATTGATGGCCGCGCGTGGCAAGGTCGACGTGCTCGTCCCGCGAGGCGGTGCCGGGCTGATCGCTGCTGTCGTCGAGGGGTCGAAGGTGCCCGTGATCGAGACGGGAACCGGGAATTGCCATCTGTACGTGGATGAAAGCGCCGACCTCGACATGGCGCGCGACATCCTNNCAGCGGCCCAGCGTGTGCAACTCCGTGGAGACCGTGCTCGTGCATTCCGCTGTCGCCTCGGAAGCCCTCCCGATCCTGCTGGCGGCCATGAAAGAGAAGGGCGTCACCGTCCACGGCGATGAGGCGTTCTGTGCAGCGTCGGCCGATGTCGTGCCAGCCGCTGAAGGTGAGTACGACGGTGAGTATTTGACGCTCGATCTCGCAGCTCGTGTGGTGGATGACTTCGACGCGGCTCTCACGCATATCCGTGAACACACGACCGGCCACTCCGAGACCATCATCACCCGTGACCTCATCTCGGCGGAACGATTCATCTCAGAGGTCGACGCGGCGGTTGTCCTCGTCAACGCCAGCAGCAGGTTCACCGACGGCGGCGAGTTCGGATTCGGAGCGGAGATAGGGATCTCGACCCAGAAGCTCCACGCCCGCGGCCCGATGGCGCTGCCCGAGATGACGAGCACGAAGTACGTGGTCACGGGCTCTGGACAGGTCCGTCCGTGAGCGTACGGATTCCGCGGCTGCCCCTTTCGAGGCATGTGCCGGTAGGATCCCGCGCATGACTGTGTTGACCACCGGGATCGACTTCGGCGTGCCGACGTGGGTGTTCGGCGCCATCGCCCTGGCGATCTTCCTGGGCACGCTCGTGGCCCTCCGATCGTTCGGCAAGGGACGCCCTCACTGGTGAGCCGCCCATGACGCTGCCCAACGGGCTCGCTCGGATCCCGGGCGCCACCCGGCACCGCCTCGGTGTCATGGGTGGTACTTTCGACCCCATCCACCACGGCCACCTCGTCGCGGCCAGTGAGGTCGCGGCGCGTTTCGCGCTCGACGAGGTCGTGTTCGTACCCACTGGCCAGCCGTGGCAGAAGGCCGACCGCAGGGTGTCGCAAGCCGAGGACCGCTATCTCATGACGGTCATCGCCACGGCATCGAACCCGCGGTTCTCGACGAGCCGGGTCGACATCGAGCGCGCGGGGAACACGTACACGGTCGACACCCTCGGGGACCTGCGGGCGCAGGTCGGCAAGGACACTGACCTGTTCTTCATCACCGGCGCCGACGCGCTCAGCCAGATCCTCACCTGGCGGGGAGCGGACCAGCTGTTCGACCTCGCTCACTTCATCGGCGTCTCCCGTCCGGGGTCTCCGCTGGACGAGTCCGCGATCGACCACCTGCCGTCGGACAAGGTCACTCTCATCGAGGTGCCGGCCCTGTCGATCTCGTCCACGGACTGCCGGCGTCGTGTCACCCAGGGGCTGCCGATCTGGTACCTCGTGCCGGACGGCATCGTCCAGTACATCGCAAAACGCGGTCTCTACCGCGAACACTAGGAGCTTCGTGCCTGCAACTACCCAAGCGATCGATCTCACCCGACTGGCGGCGGAAGCCGCAGCCTCGAAGAAGGGCAGTGACCTCGTCGCGTTCGACGTGTCCGAGCAGCTCGGCATCACCGACGTCTTCCTCATCGTCACGGCGACCAACGAGCGCCAGGTCGGGGCGGTCGTCGACGCCGTCGAAGAGCGCCTGCTCGGCATCTCCACGAAGCCGCTGCGTCGCGAGGGCGGTCGTGAGAACCGTTGGGTGCTCCTCGACTACGGCGACGTCGTGGTCCACGTGCAGCACACGGACGAGAGGCACATGTACGCGCTCGAGCGGCTCTGGCGCGACTGCCCGAGGATCAGCCTCGAGGGCATCGAAACCCCCGTGGCTGACGACGACGAGGACGACCCCCGGCCCGGCCTCCTGGCAGGCGAGCGACCGGGCCGCTGAGTTCGCATCCAGCGAGTCGGTTGAGGTAGAGTTTCACGGGTCGCTTCGGCGGCTGAGGGGCTATGGCGCAGTTGGTAGCGCGCTTCCATGGCATGGAAGAGGCCACGGGTTCGAATCCCGTTAGCTCCACTTCGCGAAACCGCTCTGACAAGGGGAAATACTCCCAGGTCAGGGCGGTTCTTGGTTTGTGTGCAACATACGTGCAACTTCGACACACCTGGTTCGGGCGCCAGTGGCGGCCAGCCCTTTGCCGCCCGCCGACTCCCACGTCCTGGCCCCATTCGCGTCCTGCCGGGCCCTCTGCCCGTCACCGGCTCCGATCCGATGTCTCGGACCTTCTCCGTCAGTCGCCAGGAGGGAATACGGAAGCAAACCCATCTGCTACACACCCAGTGCATCTCGGCGCTACGGACATATCGTTGTGACGAATTGCGGGCCCCGTGACGTTCGAAGCTGGCGAGAAGGGCAGTTGCGACCGCAGCAGCGCCCGGCGGTTCCGGGCGGCGGTCCAGTGCCCTGCAGGCATGGCGTGGAGGAGGACTGAACGTCCGACTTTGCCGATCTGCGGATGTTGGCCGAGCTCGGTGCCGCGTGCCCGCTCTATCGAGGACGAGGAGTGGACACGAGCACTTTCGACGATAGACGGCCTTATCAGTAAGCGAGACGACCGAAGGCGGAGCTGCTTCTCATGTACGAGAAGTCTTCGACAGAGCCCTGCGGATCTGCAGCGGTCATCCGCATCTGACCGGGCTAGTTGTCCCGGTATCTTGGACCTGCATCGCCGCCGCCGACAGCGCACGAAGCTGCACGTTGTGCTCATGAGTGAAGTCGCGGCAGCAGGTCCCAGGGCGTGGCTAGCAAGCCCGGTAGGTCAGTCTCTGAGAGACTCCCCTCGTGGTGTATGCCCTCGGGGTCCTGGCTCTGCTCAGCCTCGTCAAGGTCTATGTCCTGATTCGGGGTGCTCACTTCGAGTGGACAAAGGGGGCTGAGTACCTCGAACGGTTGGGCGCACTTCCAGCCTCGCGGCAAGGTGACCTGCTTGAGCATTACAAGATCCGGGACGAACTCGGAGCGAGCTACCAACCCTTCGGGGCCTACACATATGGGTTCTGGCAACAAGTAGTCCGCCCGACCTTGTCCCAGAGATCCATCTGGTTGGTCAGGCTTGAAGGCCTCTGTAGGTTCGCCCTCTCGATTTATGTCCTCACCCCACTCAGTTTCGCGTTCCTTGTCGCGGAATCTTCGCGCTTCAGGTTCGGGCAACAACTTTCGGATTGGGACTGGTGGGCGGGCATCGCTTGTATCTTCGCCCTGCTGCTGCTCCAACTGACGAGCGCCGTCGGATCCTCGGTCGGGCAACTCGCGCTCGGCGGCCTTGCGGCGGATTACGTGGGGTATCGCACGGGGATCAAAGATCCGGTAACCAGGATACTCGACCGTGCCGCTGCTTTCGTGGGATCATTGCTCTTCTTCTTCATGACCGTCACGGCCGCGCTCACCTGGGGGGCAAGTCGAATGTCGGGATTCCCCTCCATGTCTCCGCCTGAAGTGGGTCATAACGATTGGTTGGTTGGAATGGGAGACGGAATGTATTCCGCCGTACTGCTCNNCATTCTTGGACTTCAGAACGCAGAAGCGTCCGATTTTGCGTCTCGCCTGATGGTCTCTGTGATACTCATCACGGGCGCCTCGTTCCTAGTGGCCGCTCTAGGCATTCTGTGGGGCTCGCTACAGAGCCAGTCAGACGCGCTCCGGACAGTCGCGTTCAATGTCGCTCCGGCCCCCACGGCAGACCCAGCTCCAATGCTTCTTGCCCAGCCTGTTGCCAATGACCACCCCAAAGTGACAGCGCGAGCCGTCGTGAGTGGGTTGGTTGGTGCCGCTTGGCTGGGCTATTGCTTGGGATCGTGGAGACGACGGCGCCGAGGCTAAGGCTCCTGAGACGTGGTACTGAACTGGCCGATGTCGCTTCCGGTGAGGAGCCGGTCCATGCGCCGTGAAGTCGTCCCTTTCTCCAAGCCCGCGCCGAGCCGGCAAGGTCAAGTGGTTCACGCCCGGGTGGTTGCCGAGGGAGTTGGCGAAGATCGATCAGGTCCTCCGCGAGTGCGGTGCCGGGTCGTCTCCAGCTCGAACACCGGCACTTCGAGGGCCGACTCCCTCACCACGCACTGATCTGCCGCGGACACTGCGGCTATTCCTGCCGATGAGGGGCGACGCATCAAGTCTCGACGTTGGTGGACGAGTCACCGCTGCTCGCTGGCTGGCCGAGCGGATAAGGTCTTCAGATGGAACCGTGGCGGTTAGTGGGGCAGCGACCTGGCCCGGCTGGCTTCTTGACAGTTAACACCCACACATACGTCACCCCCGATGATCGACACACGGACTGGGACGTCTTGATGGGCGACAGGACTGTGGCACTCGTCGCGATCACTAGAGATGACCAAGTAGTGTTGGCCAGGCAGTTCCGCCCTGGGCCTGGTCGAGTCTTGCTAGAACTGCCGGGCGGGATCGTCGAGCCGGATGAAGACGTCGTCGAGGCCGCTGCCCGAGAACTCGTCGAAGAGACGGGTTTTGTCGCAGCAGACCTGGCGCTGGTCGGGCAGACCTGGCTCGCTAGCTTCGGCGCTCATCGCAGGTACGCCGTTCTTGCAACGGGCTGCGAACAAGCGAGTCAGCAGCGCCTCGACAAGGACGAGTTCTGCGAAGTCGTGACGATGGCGCTCGACGAATTCCTCTCGCATGTGCGAAGCGGACAGCTGACAGACGCGGATATTGCCTGGATGTGTCTCGATCGGATGAGCCCTTGGCCGCATGCGGTGATCTGAGCTCACGGACCGCACCTAGTCGGCGGCGAGCGCGGAAGTGCTTCGTGTGTGCCCAACCCGCATG
>PMBM01000206.1 GCA_003153855.1 Propionibacteriaceae bacterium | reverse complement strand
GCCGGGATGTACGGGCTGGACGACAGCGGCGCGTCCTTCGACCCGGCGCAGCTGCTCGACGCGATCCTGCTCGACCCCGACGAGGTGTCCGAGCTGGTGACGTCGCAGCTCGGCGGATCGGCCCTGTTCGCCGCACGTTTCCGTGAGTGCTCGGCGCGGGCGCTGTTGCTGCCGCCGAGGCAGCCTGGCCGGCGTCAGCCGTTGTGGCAGCAGAGACAGCGCTCGGCGCAGCTGTTGAGCGTCGCGTCGGCTTACCCGTCGTTCCCGATCGTGCTCGAGGCCGTACGGGAGTGCGTCCAGGACGTCTTCGACGTGCCGGGACTCGTCGACCTGCTGCGCCGCATCCGCAGCAAGGAGGTCGCGCTCGTCGAGGTCGAGACGCGCCAGCCGTCCCCGTTCGCACGCTCGCTGATGTTCGGCTACGTGGCGCAGTTCATGTACGAAGGGGACAGCCCGCTCGCCGACCGCCGCGCGGCGGCACTGACGCTCGACCCGACGCTGCTGGCCGAGCTGCTCGGCACGAGCGAGGGGCTGGCGCTGGCGGAGCTGCTCGACCCGGAGGCGCTGACCCGCACCGAGGCGGAGCTCCAGCACCTGGCCGAGGACCGCCGCGCCCGTGACTCCGAGGACGTCGCAGACCTGGTCCGTACGATCGGGCCGATCAGTGCGTACGAGCTGTCGCGGCGCATCGCCGGCGACGACCCCGCTGGGCTCGCCGATGCCTGGACTGCCCAGCTCGCCGAGGCGAGACGCGTGGTGCGGGTCGGGGTGGGTGGTCAGGAGCGCTGGGCGGCCGTCGAGGACGCAGGGCGCCTTCGGGACGCGCTCGGGGTGTCGCTGCCGCTCGGTCTGCCCGACGCGTACACGTCGCCTGTGAGTGATCCCCTGGGCGACCTCGTGATGAGGTTCGCGCGGAACGCCGTCCCGTTCGCCGTCCCGGAGGTCGGGGCGTGGTTGGGGCTGGGCACGGCGGTGGTGCGCGACGCGGTGCGCCGCCTCGTGGGCGACGGTCGCCTGACCGAGGGCGACCTGCGGCCGACCGGCTGGGTGTCTCACGCCACCGACCCTCCGGCCCCCGACGGGCCGCCGCCCCACTACTGCGACCCGCGGGTCCTCTCCCTTGTCAGACGGCGGTCGCTGGCGGCGCTCCGCTCCGAGGTCGAGCCGGTCGCAGCGGCCGACTACGCGCGGTTCCTGCCGGCCTGGCAGAACGTGGGCGGGCGGCTGCGAGGCGTCGACGGCGTGCTGCGGGTCGTCGAACAGCTGGCCGGCGCAGTCGTACCGGCCAGCGCCCTGGAGTCGTTGATCCTGCCTGCGCGGGTGTCCGGTTATGCCCCGTCGATGCTCGACGAGCTCGTCGCCGCGGGCGAGGTTCTGTGGCAGGGGGCCGGCGACCTCTCCGGCGGCGACGGGTGGCTGACCCTGCTGCCGGCCGACCTCGCGCCGATCCTGCTCCGTGCCGGCGAGGACCCTCCCGACGAGACGGATCGACGGGTGCTCGATGCGCTCGACGGTGGGGGCGCGTACTTCGCCCGCGGCATCGCCGATGCGAGCGGGTTGGACGTGGCCGCGGTGGGTCAGTCCCTGTGGCGCCTCGCGTGGGCGGGCCGCGTGACGACGGCCACGCTGGGGCCGCTGCGCTCACGACTCGCTCACGTGTCGACCGCGCACAAGCCACGGGCGTCCGCGAGGCGTGGGCGGTACGGGAGGGCCGGCGGCGGGTTGGGCATGCCCGGCGCGTACGGTCTCCGGCGCCCGCTCGCGACCGGCGGCCCCTCGGTTCCCGAGGATGCGGCTGGTCGGTGGTCGCTGCTCCCGACGCCACCGGTCGAGCCCGACCAGCAGCGGCGCACCCAGGTCGAGTTCGCTCGCGCGGAGACGCTGCTCGAGCGGTACGGGGTGGTGACGCGCGGATCGGTCGTCGCCGAGGACGTACCGGGCGGGTTCGCTGCCGTGTACCGGGTGCTCGCTGCGGCCGAGGAGGCCGGCCGCGTCAGGCGCGGCTACTTCGTCGAGGGGCTGGGAGCCTCGCAGTTCGGTGGCACGGGGGCCGTCGACCGACTGCGTGCGACGACGCGGTCGCTCGGTGACGACGGCCGCCAGAGATCACGCGCCGACAAGGACGAACACGGCGAGTCCGTCCTCGTCCTGGCTGCCTGCGACCCGGCCAACCCGTACGGCGCGGCACTCCCGTGGCCGCTCCACGACTCGGGACCGGGCGAGACGCGAGGGCACCAGCCGGCGCGGAAGGCCGGCGCACTGGTCGTCCTCGTCGACGGAGCGCTGGCTCTGTACGTGGAGAGGGGCGGCAAGACGCTGCTGAGCTTCACCGACGNNGCTCTCGGCAGGCTCACGGTGGAGAGGATCGACGGATCCTCGGTGATGGGCGGGGACAGCCCACTGGGTGCAGCCCTGTCAGCCGCCGGCTTCCAGCTCACCCCGAAGGGCCTGCGCCTGCGCCGCTGATGCACGGCGATTCTCAAAGCCGCCGTTCAGTCACCCCACAGCAGCCACACCGGCGACGGCGATGAACTGGTGCCATGACAAGCAGTCGACCCGATGCAGCAGCGATCACTCGCCGGAGCGTGCTCTGGCTCGGTACGGGGTTGGGGGTCTCTGCTCTCGTCGGCTGCTCGTCCACATCGACGGCCAGCCCCGCGGCCTCCGCCTCGGGATCCGCGAGCGCCGCCGCTGCGTCAGCTGCCGCGTCGGGCAACACGGCGCTCAAGGCCGGCACGTACGACGCAACGTTCACGTCGACCCAGTCCGGCCCTGGCGGTGGCGGCGGGTCCCAGAAGCTGTCCGGCGCGTACATCGTCGACGGCGTCAAGGCGACCATCGACGGCGGCACGTGGGCCAGCACGACGGCCGACCAGAACGTCTTCCTCGTCGTCAATGGCGGGTCGCTCACGCTCACGAACGCCACGATCACCAAGTCCGGCGACAGTACGAACGAGGACGCGTGCAACTTCTACGGGCTGAACTCGGCGATCCTGGTCGTCGGCAAGGGCTCGTCGGCGACCGTGAAGAACTGCACGGTGA
>PMBM01000088.1 GCA_003153855.1 Propionibacteriaceae bacterium | reverse complement strand
GTGCCCGCGGACGCGTCGGCGCCGCGCATGAACGACACCGGCCCTGAGGCCGTGCCGCCGCTCGAGAGCAGCTCCTTGCTCGAGCGGATCCGCGACAGGTTGAGGCCCGCGCCGGAGCCGCCCTTGAAGATGAAGCCCTCCTCGCGGTACCAGTTCAGGATCGAGTCGATCGAGTCGTCGACGCTCAAGATGAAGCAGGCGCTGACCTGCTGCGGGCTCGCGGTGCCGACGTTGAACCACACCGGGGAGTTGAACGAGAACACCTGGTTCAGAAGCATGTACGCGAGCTCGTGCTCGAACGTGTCCGCGTCGGCTGGAGTCGCGAAGTAGGCGTTCTCCTCGCCCGCCGCGCGGTACTTCCTCACCACGCGGTCGATGAGCTGACGGAGGCTCGTCTCGCGCTGCTCCGTGCCGAGCGCGCCCCGGAAGTACTTGGTCGTGACGATCGTCGACGCGTTGACGCTCCAGGTCGACGGGAACTCGACGCCGCGCTGCTCGAAGACGGTCTCGCCTGTCTTCCAGTTGGTCTGCACCACGTCGCGGCGCTCCCAGGTGACCTCGTCGTACGGATGCACGCCGGGCGTCGTGTACACGCGCTCGATGGTGAGCCCGTTGCCCTTGTTGCGTGCCCTCGACTTGGTGGTCGTCTCGGTCATGATCGCCTCTCTGACTGGCCGCGCGGGCCCGAAAAAGTGTTCGTAGGGATGAGTGTTGCGGTGGTGTCTGACAGTTTCGTCAGACGGGCTGCAGGCCTGTGCGGAGTTCCGCGATGGCGTGCTCGAAGTCGTCGACGGTGTCGTAATGGCGGTAGACGGAGGCGAAGCGGAGGTACGCCACGGCGTCGAGCCGTCGAAGCGGCGGCAGGATCGCCAGGCCGATGTCCTCCGCGTTGATCTCCGCCTGCCCGCATGCCCTCAGCGAGTCCTCGACCTGCTGGCCGAGCCGCGCGAGGTCGTCCTCGCTGACCGGACGGCCCTTGCAGGCCTTGCGGACACCTGCGACGACCTTGTCGCGAGCGAACGGCTCGACGACGCCGGATCGCTTCACGACGACGAGCTGTGTCTGCTCGACGGTCGTGAACCTCCGCTCGCACGCGGGGCACTGCCTCCGACGCCGGATGCTGGACCCGTCCTCGGAGACGCGGGAGTCCAGGACACGTGAGTCGGTGTGCTTGCAGTACGGGCAGAACATGGCCTGTCTCCTTCCTTGCCGTGATGCCCCGCTGTGGACAGAGCAGTGGATGAGGTGCGTACATCCTGTGGAAGTATACCTCTACCCGTGGGATAACTACATCTGTGTAACCACTAGATGTAGTGATCTTGCCCCGGGATCGGTCACAAGTCAATGGCTACGCGCACGTCGCGGCGTGTCGGGCGATCAGCTGAGCGGGAGCAGGTTCCTCACCAGCACATACAGGCACGAGATGACGACGAACGCTGCGAACCAGTGCCGGTGCCAGGAGGCCGGCAGCCATCGACGTGGCAGGCCGTGCGGGTCGCGTACGAGCTCGACGGTCCAGCCCACGGCGCGGCCGGCGACCAGGGCCGCCACGACCAGTGCCAGAGGGTTCGCGACCCAGGCTGCGACCACGTCCCCACGCAGCAGCGCTTCGGCCATGTGAGTGCCTCCGCAGAGGGGACACAGCCACCCGGTGAGGGCACGGAAGGGGCACGGAAGTCCGAACCCCGTCACGAGATGTACCGCTCCGACCCCGAATCCGACCACCCCGACGGAACCGACCCGGAAAAGTGCTTCTCGGGCCGAGATTGGCTTGTCGATGCTCCAGTCCGTGACCATGGCAATGCACTACAGTAAACGGCAATGGCACCGTGGGGGCGCTCGTGAGGGCAACCAGAAACACCGGGTGTCACATCCGTCCTCGAGAGGATCAACGTGAGCAACGAGAACTGGAACGACCCGGCCAACCCGAGCCAGCCCCAGCCGCCGTACGGGCAGCCCTCGGCACCCGATCCGCAGGCGCCCCCGGCTCCCCCCGCACCGGAGGCCCCCGGCACCGGCTCGTACACGAGCCCCACCTACACCACGCCGACGTACGGCCTGCCCGACGCCGGCCAGCCCGCCTCGCCCGCCTCGAGCACGCCCAGCTACTCGGCACCGGACCCCGCACCGACGTACGGCGCACCTGCCGGCGGCGGCTACACGGCTCCCGACTCGACGACGCCCTCCTACGGCGCGGCTCCGTCCTATGGGACGCCCGACCCGAGCACCCCCTCGTACGGGACGCCCGCGACCGGCGGCTACACCGCACCGGACTCGACGACCCCGTCGTATGGGACGCCCGCCACGGGCTATACCGCTCCTGACTCGACGACCCCGTCGTACGGTGCAGCGCCCAGCTACGGCACCGACCCCAGCACCCCCGCGTACGGCTCGACGCCGTCCTACGGGGCCGCCCCGGCGGCCGGCAGCTACGGCAGCGCTCCTGACCCGGCAGCGGGCAGCGGCTACACCGACCCGAGCCAGGGTGCCTACGGTGCGGCCGGTGGCTACGGCCAGTCCCAGCCCGGACAGTACGGTGCGACCGGCTACGGCCAGACCTCCGAGGGCTACCAGGACCCCAACGCCGCGTACGGTGCAACGCCTGCCCCGACGTACGGCGCCGGTTACCCGAACACGGGCGCCGTGTCCGCCTACGGGTACGACGCCGGCTACGCGAGCGCCACGCCGGAGCTCGCCACGTTCGGCAACCGCGCACTGGGCTGGCTCATCGACTACCTGGCTCCCGGCATCGTGTACTCGATCCTCGCGTCGATCATCGGGAACCTCGGCAACGGCGGCATCTCCAGCCTCCTGACCTTCGTCCTGTGGGTCGCCGAGATCGCGTTCGTCGTGTGGAACTCCGGCTACCAGGCCGGCACCACGGGCTACTCGCTCGGCCGCAAGATCGCCAAGACCAAGCTCGTCTCCGAGGCCACGGGTCAGCCCCTGGGCGCCGGAACCGGCATCCTCCGTCTTGTCGCCCACATCGTCGACAGCGTCATCTGCTACGTCGGCTGGCTCTTCCCGCTGTGGGACTCCAAGCGCCAGACGATCGCCGACAAGATCGTCAAGTCCGTCGTCGTCTCCGACCCGAACGCGGGTCAGGCGCCGATGCAGTAAGGCGATCCCTCTACGCGCGAAGGCGCCGCCCACTCGGGCGGCGCCTTCGTCGTTGTCTGGGCTGTGCGCGGTTCGGGTTGCTTCTCACAACCCTGGCGACGGATCAGAGCGGTGAGTTGCTGACGGACAGGAAGGCGACGAGGCAGGTCACGAGCGCGCTGCCCATGACCGCTGCGAGCAACCCCATCACGAGGACGAGTCCTCGGCGGGTCAGCTGCCACATCGGCTCGTCGATGGCGACCTGGCAGGCGACGGGACGCGGCGCCACTGCGTGACGCGCTGACACCACCGGACGCGCGGCGCTCGGACCGCTGGGCTTCCGGGCTGCGGCCGGGCGCGTCGCCAGCGGCCGGGGAGCTACTGTCAGAGTGCTCATCGGTGGTCCTCTCGTCGAACAGGTGTTCGAAACAGTTGTACGTCATCCGCGAGTCCGAATCAAACATCTGTTCTTTTCGGCGTGTCGCATCCTCTGGTGATCACTACACACGGGACCTCTGACAGTTTTCGCACAGGTCGTCCCACGGTTTGTCTCGACGACCGCCGGGTGGCACGGTGGAAGGTGCGCGGCCATCCCTCGAGCGCCGCGCGACCTCGAACCAGGAGTGTGTGTCACCTCATGCCGACATCGGCCCCCGAACAGACGAGCGACACCCCCGAGTCGCCTCCGGCGAAGCGGATGCTCGCCGTTGACTCCCCGTTGCACCCGGTGAGCCTGGCGGCAGGCGCCGGGTCAGCCGCCGTGGCTGCGGTGATCGGCGGCCAGCTCGGTCTGAGCGGTACGGTCATCGGCGCGGCCGTGGGCAGCATCGTGGCCGCGCTCACCGCCACCACGATCAGGGCCTCCGTACGTCGCAGCCACGAAGCGGCGGTCGCACTGGCCACGCGTCGGCACACCGGCATGGACCCGACCCCACCGGACACCGTCCCCGTGGAGGTGGCAGAGCCGGAGATCCCGAACACCACGTGGAGCGGATGGGCACGGGGGGCCGTCACGGTCGCCGCGGCGTTCGCCCTGGGCATCGCGGGGGTCCTGCTCGTGCAGCTGGGACTCGGCAGGAACCTCTCCCCCGGTACGGGCCAGCTGCAGTCCGCGGCGGCCAAGGTGGTGGTCGCCAGCCCCACGGCCACCGGTACGCGCCCGAGTGCGACGGCCACGACCACCGTGACAGAGACCGCGTCCGCGACGGCCTCGCCCTCCTCGACCTCGAGCCATTCCGGGGCCCCCGTGACCCTTCCCGTCGCCAGCCAGACGCCGACCTACTCGACCACGCCCTCCGCGACGCCGGTCTCCCTCGCCAGCGCCACGCCCTGATCGGCCGAACCGCGCGACACGCTCGAACAGGTGTTTGATTCCGGTAATCGAACGCCGTATCTTGCTGAGCATGGCTGACGAGACCGAACCCACCACGAACCGCCGGCGCGCTCCTGAGGTGAAGCGCGGACGCCCGTCGAACGCCGACATCGCCGACGTGGTGCGCCGCTCCAAGATGGTGACCATGCCCACGGAGGGTGCCGTCGACGCCGACGGCCTCACGATGAGGCAGCGTCTCCTCCTCGAGGTCATCAAACGGTCCGTCGAGGAGAAGGGCTACCCGCCGAGCATGCGCGAGGTCGCCAAGATGGCCGGCCTGTCCAGCCCGTCCAGCGTTGCCCACCAGCTGCACCAGCTGGAGGCGAAGGGGTACATCCGACGCGACCCCAACCGCCCTCGCGCCCTTGACGTACGGCTCCCCGAGGGGCCGAGCTCCCGCCCACGGTCCGCTGACCCGTACTCCGACCCGACCGACGTCAACGACTCGCTGCCCCGCCCGGTCCACGTACCGTTGCTCGGCCGGATCGCCGCCGGCGGCCCGATCCTCGCTGAGCAGCAGGTCGAGGACGTGTTCGCCCTCCCCCGCCAGCTGGTCGGCGATGGAGAGCTGTTCCTGCTCGAGGTCCGTGGCGACTCGATGGTCGACGCCGCCATCTGCGACGGCGACTACGTCGTCGTGCGCCGGCAGCCCGTGGCGGAGAACGGCGACATCGTTGCTGCGCTCCTCGGCGACGAGGCCACCGTGAAGACCTTCAAGCGGACGCCCGGTCAGATCTGGCTGATGCCGCACAACCCCGCGTACGAGCCCATCGACGGCAACGACGCGAGCATCCTCGGCAAGGTCGTCACTGTCATGCGCCGACTCTGACTGCGGCCCGAGAAGTCGCTAAGAAACCGAGCGACCTACTCGTCTGGACACAGGAGTAAGGGGTATTGCATCGCCATGAGCGACATCTACCGCGACCTGAGCAGCGAGCTCGGACAGCTCGAAGCAGCCATCCACGACGCTCCGCTCTATGCCGATCCCGCCAATCCCGGCGCCGGCTTCAGCGACCGTCTCGTCGAGCTGGTGGCGCGTGAAGAGCGAGTCCTGGACCGGATCATCGAGCAGGCAAGGCACGACGTCTCCTCTACCTAGGCGGTCCCGGAGAGGCACAACCGGCACTCAGGTCCACAACGCGTGCTGCATCCTGCGCACCAGCGCTCGGGACGCGGCGTTCGACCGCAAGACGCTCCGTGCCGCGTTCCAGCCACAGGCGCCGTGCACGCCTCCCCCTGGATGCGCCGAGGCGCTGGCCAGGTACAGGCGATCCACCGCCGTCTCCGACCGTCCCAGCCCTGGGGTGGGGCGGAAGACCAGCTGCTGGTGCAGGGCTGACGTGCCTCCGTTGAGCGCCCCGGCCAGCAGGTTCCCGTTGCCGGCCTCGAGATCGGCCGGCGCCTGTACGTGCGTCGCCACCACGAGGTCGCGGAAACCCGGAGCCGCTCGCTCCACGGCGTCGTGCAGCCGCTCCACGTGGTTCTGAATCGCCTGGCCATCCTGGGCGAGCTGGCGCGGTACATGTGAGTACGCCCACGCCGACTCCGTGCCGCGCGGGGACCTCGTCGGGTCCGTCGTGGTCATCTGCCCGAACAGCACGAACGGCTTCTCGGACATCCGGCCGATGGTGAGGTCGGCGGCGAAGTCCACGAAGCCGTCGACGTCGACGCCCAGGTGAACCGTCCCGGCGGACCGCGCGGACTCGGACCGCCAGGGCACCGGCCCGCTCAGAGCCCAGTTGAGCTTGAGCGTCGAGCTGTCCCAGTGGAACTTCTCCAGGTCTCGCGTGAGTGAAGTGGGGAGCTGGACTCCGCGCAGGAGCTGCTGGTACAGGTACGGGGCTGCGACGTCGGCCACGACGGCGCGCCTCGCATAGATGCTCGAGCCGTCGAGCAGCCGCACGCCGCGCGCCTGTCCTGACTCGACGATCACCGCGGAGACGGGCGCATTCCGTCGGACGATCACGCCTCGGGACTCGGCGCGCGCGGCCATCGCCTCCGTCAGCCGTCCGGCTCCTCCACGTGGCACCGGGAACCCGACGTCCTGGCCGAGCATGGACAGCAGCCAGCCGTACACGCCACTGCCGGCCGACTCCGGAGGGATGTCGGTGTGCATCGCGTTCCCGGTGAGCAGCAGCCGGCCGCCGTCACCGGCGAACGTCTCCTCCGCGAGCCTGCGGACGGGGAGGAGCGCCATGCGTGCCAGGCGGAGGGCCCCGGACGCCTTCAGCGTGCGCAGGAGCCCAGCCCCGGCCTTCACGGGCGGGAACGGAGTGAACAGGGCCCTCAGGAACGGCTCGCGTACGGACCGCCACTCGCGCAGCATCGACAGCCATGCGTCACCGTCCCCTGGAGCCCATTCGTCGAGCTCCACGGCCGTCCGCTCGGCCGACGAGTGAAGGACGACCGCTCGGCCGTCCTCGCACTGGTGGGCGAGGACGGCAGGAGCGCGCACCCACTCCAGCCCGAGCGACTCCAGCTCCAGCGATCGAATGACGGGGCTTGCGGCCGCCAGTGGGTAGAAGGAGCTGTACAGGTCAGAGGTGAACCCCGGCGCGGTCACCGTGCCGCTCTGGACCGCTCCGCCGATCTCCGGCTGGGCCTCGCACACCACGACGTCCCATCCGGCGTCCGCGAGGACGTTGGCAGCGACCAAGCCGTTGGGCCCCGAGCCGATGACGACCGCGTCGCAGGTCACCTCAGTGGTTCCTGAGGGCCTCGATGAGCTCGGCCTTCGACATCTTCGACCTTCCCGGGATCCCGATGTCCTTCGCGCGCGACATCAGCTCGTCCTTGGAGCGCTCGTCGTAGTCCTTCGACGTCGCTCCCTTGTGCCCCACAGCGCTCCGGGACGTGTTCGCTGCGGCGTTGGCGATGCGCGCCGACTTCTCCTTGCTGTTTCCCTCGTCACGGAGGGCCTCGTACATCTCCGGGTCCTTCACGGAGGGCTCCGGGCTTCGCTTCGGCATGGTGGTCTCCTCAGGTGGTTCCGATGCGATGCCTGTACCCCCGTTCGCGGGCGCCAGTCCCCCCGGTTCGGAACCACCAGCGTCGGACGCACGGGACGGCAGCTTCTCGCTCAGTCGCCGCAGCGCGCCCACGGCGAGGTCGTGGTCGGTCGTCGTCCAGAACGGTGGGATCGACGCGCGCAGGAACGACCCGTACCGCGCCGTCATGAGCCGCGGGTCCAGGATCGCCACGACGCCACGGTCGCTGAGCCGACGTACGAGCCGTCCGCTCCCTTGCGCCAGCAGCAGTCCGGCATGGGTCGCGGCCACCTGCATGAACCCGTTGCCGCCCGACGCGGTCACGGCATCCTGGCGGGCCACCATGAGCGGCTCGTCCGGACGCGGGAACGGAATCTTGTCGATGAGGACCAGCTGGCAGGTCTCCCCCGGCACGTCGACGCCCTGCCACAAAGAGAGGGTGCCGAACAACGACGTCTCCGGCTCCTCGATGAAGCGGCGCGTGAGCTCCGGAAGCTGGGCGTCGCCCTGGCACAGGATGGTCAGNNGTACGAGCTCGACGATCTCTGCCATCGCCGCCTCGCCGAGGCCGTCGCGGCTCGGCGGCGGGAGCCGGGTGGCCACGTACAGGATGCCCTGCCGCGTGTAGTCGAACGGTGACCCGACGTCGACCCCGTGCCACCGGGGGGCCGGCCGGTCCTCGGACTTCACGGAACCGCCGAGCCCCAGCTGCCGCGCGAGCGAGTCGAAGCCTCCGCCGATCGTCAGCGTCGCGGAGGTGAAGACCGCCGTGACGTCGGGGAGGATGCTCTCTCGCACCAGTCCCGACACGTTCAGAGGCGCGACGACCGCCCAGCGACCGGCCCGCTCCCGCTCGGCGACCCAGACGACGTCGTACTCGTTGAGCCCGGCCATGCGCTCGGCGACGTCGTACACCTCCTGGACGACCGCCTGCGCCTGGGTCCTCGCCGCGTCGAGCCCCTTCGACGCGGATGCCTTGAAGTCGGACAGCGCAGCCCTGGCCACCTGCCGTACGCGTGCCAGCGCGAGTCCCATCGTGGACGCCGGGTCGGTCACGCGGCCGAGCTCGCTCAGGTCGAGGGCCGTACGGAACGTGTCCGCGGCGTCGAGGAAGTCGATGCCAACGGTGTCGGTGAGCCACGGCAGCGCCCGCCGTACGACCCGCTCGATCTGCTGCGCGCTCAGCTCGCTGGACGCCGCTCCGGTGACGCGGGAGACCAGCTCGTGCGCCTCGTCGACGACGAGCAGGTCGTGCTCCGGCAGCGCCGTGCCGCCGTGCAACGCATCGATCGCCAGCAGCGCATGGTTGGTGACGATGAGGTCGGCCTGTCGCGCCCTGTCTCGAGACAGCTCGACGAAGCACTCCGCGCCGTACGGGCAGTTCGTCGCGCCGAGGCACTCGCGGACCGGTACCGACACCTGGGCCCAGGCTGCAGGGGTGTGCGTCGGAGCGTTGTCACGATCGGCGAGACCACTGCCCGACGCCTCCTCCTCGGCCCACTCGCGCAGAGCGAGGACCTCGGCTCCGAGGACAGAGTCGGGGGCCGCGTCGACCGCACGCAACGCGGTGGCCAGCTCCCCGGCCGCGATCAGGCCGGGCTGCGGGTCGTCGCCGACCCCGTCGCGGACACGGAGGAGGCACGCGTAGTTGGAGCGCCCTTTGAGGAGAGCCGCCTTGGGCCGCCGACCGGTGATCGCCTCGATGGCGTCGATGATGACGGGGACGTCCTTGGTGGCCAGCTGCGTCTGCAGAGCCAGGGTCGCGGTGGCGACCACGACCCGCGACGCCGGCGAGTTGAGCACGTGGGCGAAAGCCGGAGCGAGGTAGCCGAGGGACTTGCCCGTTCCCGTACCGGCTTGTACGAGCACGTGCTCGCCCGACTCGAACGCCTCGGTGACCTCGCGGCACATCGCCACCTGGCCCTCGCGCGCGCTGCCGCCGATGGACGCCACCGCAGCATCGAGGATGCTCAGGGGGTCGACGACGGGGGCCGGTTCGGGAACCACCCTGTCACGCTACCCGACACGTACGACGTTGCTGGGACGCCATCCACAGGCTCACGCGGGGAAGCCGGCAAGCTCTCCCGCGAGGTCGTCGTGGACCCGGGCGACGACGAGCGTTCCGTCGCCGGTGTGCTCGACCGTGATCAGCTCGCCCTCGCGATGGATGCGGTCGATGAGGTCACCGCGGGAGTACGGGACCAGCGCGGTCACCTCGGCGCCGGGGGTGGGGAGCCTCTGCTCAATGATGGCGCGGACCTCGTCGAGGCCTTCGCCCGTACGAGCAGACGCGAACACGGCCCCGGTGAACCGGGTGCGCAGCGACTGCAGCATCCCCTCATCGGCCAGGTCGATCTTGTTGATGACGAGCTGCTCCGCCACGTCTCCGGCGCCGATATCCGCCAGCACCTCGCGGACGGCAGCGACCTGTCCGAACGGGTCCGGATCCGACGCGTCCACGACGTGTACGAGCAGGTCCGCCTCGACCGACTCCTCGAGCGTCGACCGGAAGGCCTCGACGAGGTCGTGCGGCAGGTGCCGTACGAACCCGACGGTGTCCGTGAGCGTGTACGTACGACCGTCGGCGGTCTCCGACCGCCGGGTCGTCGGGTCGAGGGTGGCGAACAAGGCATCCTCGACCAGCACGCCGGCCCCCGTGAGGCGGTTCAGCATGGAGGACTTCCCCGCGTTCGTGTAGCCGACGATCGCCACGCTCGGCACCTGGTGGCGCCGACGCTCCTGGCGCTTGACCTGCCGGGTGCTGTCGAGGTCGCGGAGCTGCTGACGCAGGTGGGAGATGCGGGTACGGATCCGGCGCCGGTCGGTCTCGATCTTCGTCTCGCCGGGGCCACGGCCGCCGATGCCGACGCCGCCGGCCGCGCGGCCGCCCGTCTGGCGGGACAGGTTCCCGCCCCAGCCACGAAGGCGCTGGCGCAGGTACTGCAGCTGAGCCATCTCGACCTGCGCCTTGCCCTCTGCGCTCTTGGCGTGGGAGGCGAAGATGTCGAGGATCAGCGCCGTACGGTCGACGACCTTGACCTTGATCCGGTCCTCGAGGTTTCGCAGCTGGGCGGGGCTCAGCTCGCCGTCGCAGATCACAGTGTCGGCTCCGGTCGCGATGACGATCTCGCGCACCTCCTCGACCTTGCCGCGTCCGATGTACGTGGCGGGGTCCGGGCGCTCCCGTCGCTGGAACAGGGCATCGAGCACCTCGGAGCCGGCGGTCTCGGCGAGGGCACGCAGCTCGCTCATCGAGTTGACCGCGTCCTCTTCGCTGCCGGTCGTCCAGACACCTGCGAGCACGACCCGCTCCAGGCGGAGCTGTCGGTACTCGACCTCGGTGACGTCGGTCAGCTCGGTGCGGAGCCCGTCGACCCGCTGCAACGAGAGCCGTGCGGCGAGGTCGGTCTGGTCGCCGTCGTACGCCTCCGGATCGGGAAGGCGCGGGTCGGTCTCGTCATGGGAATGAACAGTCATCGGGTCCAGCCTCTCACCCGGGACCAATCCGGACCAGCCGATATCCCTCAGGCAGGCATCTCGGGCACGAGGACCTCGCCTCGGGCGAGGATCACAGCAGGTCCCGTGAGCGTCGCGGTCCCGTCGGTCGCGAACGTCACGTCGACGCTGCCGCCCGGAAGATCGACCCGAACGGTGCCCGCTCCCTCTCCGTTGACCACTCGGGCGACGGCGACCGCGCC
>PMBM01000030.1:44705-119555 GCA_003153855.1 Propionibacteriaceae bacterium | reverse complement strand
CGGGGGTTGATGTCCCACCCGGTGGTGGACATGATCATGTCGACCGAGCCCGAGGCGAGGTCCTTCATCGTCTGTGTCGTTCCGGAGGGGTAGACGCTGATGTACGAGCCGAGGTCCTTGAGGTAGGCCCACGTCTTGTCCCAGCCCTTCACGGGATCCGTGGGGTCTGTGTCACCCAGGATGTAGGGCAGACCCATCAGCCAGGTGCGGCCGGGACCCGAGTTGGCCGGCTGGGCGTACTCGAACTTGTTCGGGTGCGCTTTCGCCCAGGCCAGCAGCTCGTCGGCACTGGTGGGCGGGGTGGAGACCCTGCTGGGCATGTACTCGATGAGCGGGCCGGAGGGGTAGTAGGTGACGCAGACGCCGTAGTCTCCCGCCAGCGCCTGCATCTTCGCCGCCGCCGGGAGGTAGTTGGCCATGCCGGTGAGGACGCTGGCGTTGGTCGGCAGCAGCGGCTGCCAGATCTTCTGCGAGAGCCCACCGGCCAGGCCGTCGGTGCCGGTCAGCACCATGGCGATGTCAACCCTTCCGGCGCTCTGCTGGGCCTTGATCTTGCCGACCAGCTCCGGCGCGCTGGCCGAGGACGTGGTGACCGAGCTCACGATGTCGGGGTTGTTGGTCTTGAAGTCGTCGATCATGCCCTGAGTGAGCTGCAGGTCACCGGCGACATCGAGGATGTTCAGCGTCACGGGCTTGCTCGGCTTGAGAGGAACGGCGCTGCTGACGTCGGCGGTCGGACCAGCGTTGGGGGCTGTTGGCGCCCCACAGGCGTCGAGTGCCAGGGTTCCGATGACGGCCGAAGCCCCCATGAGGACCGAACGGCGAGCAATGTTCATGTCTGTCCCTTCTGCCTGCTCCGGCCCACCAGTTGGGTCTGAGGGTGCTGTGGCTCCGCAGTGAGCCTGGGCGGCGGCCGGGCCTGGCCTGAACATCGGCCGGCGGGGTGTCCGTACGAGTGAAATCGTGCCTCCTCATGACCTCGTTTGTATCTTGTTGCAGGACCTTGTCATCGTTTCTGCAAACGTTCCCACTCGGGCGGGTAGGTCCGTCGCCACCTGTGCGGGTCCCGCCCGGCTTCGCTGAGGCGGGAGAGCGCTGTACGAGCCCCTGGTTCTGGCTGCTACGGTCGATCGAGCGGACCATCGAGATCCTCGCTGAGGAGCACGCAATGTCGGATCGGATCGTCAAGGCCGAGGTGCTCGTCTCGAGCCCGACGCGCAACTTCGTCACACTGCGGATCACCACCGCGGACGGCATCACCGGCCTCGGTGACGCCACCGTCAACGGTCGCGAGCTCGCCGTGGCGTCCTACCTGCGCGATCACATAGCGCCCCTGCTCATCGACCTCGACCCGAGCCGCATCGAGGACATCTGGCAGTACCTGTACCGCGGCGCATACTGGCGCCGGGGCCCGGTCACCATGGCGGCGATCGGTGCCATCGACCTCGCGCTGTGGGACATCCTCGGCAAGCGGGCCAACCTCCCCGTCTACCAGTTGCTGGGTGGCCGCGTACGGGAGGCCGTCCCCACCTACGGCCACGCGTTCGGCTGGGACATCCCAGCACTGCTGAACGCCGTGGAGGCCCACATCGCCAAGGGCGCCAAGCACATCCGCGTCCAGTCCGGTGTGCCCGGACTCGACAAGGTGTACGGCGTTTCCAAGGACCCGAACTACGAGCCGGCCGGTCGCGCGGCCCGGCCGTCGGAGGAGCGCTTCGACGCAGACGCCTACATCCGGCACGTGCCCAAGGTGCTGGCCGCCGTTCGCGAGAAGGTGGGCGACGACATCCAGCTGCTGCACGACGCGCACCACCGGCTCACGCCCACGCAAGGCGCCCGGCTGGCCAGAGCGGTCGAGCCCTTCAACCTCTTCTGGCTGGAGGATGTCACGCCGGCGGAGGACCAGGAGGCGATGCGTTTCGTCCGCAGCGCCTCCACCACGCCTCTGGCGATCGGCGAGGTGTTCAACAGCGTCTGGGACTGCCAGTACCTGATCGAGAACCGGCTCATCGACTACATCCGGACAGCAGTCGTGCACGCGGGCGGCATCAGCCACTCCCGCAAGATCTACGCGCTCGCCGAGGTCCACGGCGTCAAGGCCGGCCCTCACGGTCCGTCCGACGTGTCGCCCATCGCGCTCGCGGCGAGCATCCACATGGGCGCCTCGACCCACAACTTCGGGATCCAGGAGTACATGGGCTACGACGACCTCGTCCACGAGGCCTTCCCCCACGCGTGGAGCTACGCCGACGGTGTCCTGCAACCGGGGGAGGCTCCCGGCCTCGGCGTCGACATCGACGAGGAGCTCCTGAACGCCCACCCCTATGCCACCGCCTACCTTCCGGTGGCACGTCGTATGGACGGCTCTGTCCTGGATTGGTGACGCTCGTACGGGACCCGGAGACGACCACCTCAACCTCGACCGGTGTTTCGCGCGGGGACCGGTTCACCTATGGGTAATAGGGAAGTGCGCGCTTGGCCACGATGCGGCCACGGCGCCCCAGACCCACCAGAGGAGACAGAGATGAAGATCACGGACAACGGACCTCAGCCGAACGCCTTCGACCTCGAGACGGCGACGAAAGAGAACAGCAACTACCGGACGGTGGCCTGGTCGGGGCGCTACCTGCAGGTGACGCTGATGTCGATCCCGCCGGGCTCCTCGATCGGGCTCGAGGCGCACCCCGAGACGGACCAGTTCGTACGGCTCGATGCCGGCAAGGGCCACGTCACGATGGGCCCGAAGGAGGACGACCTGAGCTTCCAGCTCGACGTCGAGGACGGCTGGAGCGTGCAGGTCCCCGCCGGTACGTGGCACGACATCGTCAACACCGGCGACGAGGACATGCGCCTGTACGTGGTGTACGCGCCCACCCACCACACACCCGGCATCGTCCAGAAGACCTCTGACGACGCCGAGAAGGACGAGAAGTCGGGGCGCGACGAGCCGCCGGAGTGGTCCGTACAGCCGAAGAACACCGAACCCGACAAGAAGGCCTGATCCCGGGCTGACCCTGTCCATGCTCGAGGAGCCACGACGCGCGCGGACAAACCGGCGTTGCCCGGTACGGAACGACCTTTCGAAGCCGTCAGGCCTTGTCACCGCATCCCCAAGGTCCTTGGGGCTTGTCTGTACTCTCGCAGGACACGTGCGTTTCCAGTGACGGTGAGAGATGACGACACAGCGTGACGAAGGGGTCCCGCGGGGCCGCGCCGCACTCAACGGCGTGCTCGCGACGGGCGCAGGACTCGGGGCAGGACACTTCGCCTCCCTCCTCGCTCCCGCATCGTCGCCCGTCGTCGCTGTCGCCTCGCGGGCCATCGACCTGACGCCCGGTCCGGTCAAGGACTGGGCCACCTCGACCCTCGGCACCGCGGACAAGGCCGTGCTCGTGGTGGGCGCGATCGTGGTGACGCTGGGCCTCGGTGCGCTGGTCGGGCTCGTCGCTCGTCGCTCGTCGCTGGCGGGGCTGATCTGCAGCGCGGCCCTGGCGGCGACAGCGATAGCAGCTGCGTGGCCCAACTCGGGCCGCGAGGTGCTCTGGTGGGCGCCCGGGGTCGCGGCCCTGGCAGTCGGCGCCTGGGCACTGCGCCGGCTCGTACGGGCGTCTGCAGATGCCAGCGACGCGCCGGTCGAGGACGACCGCGGCCGGAGGGCGTGGTTCCGTCTCGCCCTCGGTGTGGGCGGTCTCGGAGTCGTGAGCGCCCTCGTCGGGCAGTGGCCCCGTGGGGGAGGCGGAGCCCAGGCGGTGACTCTGCCGACCCGGTCGGTCACGCCCCTCCCCACCGGCCTCGAGGCGCGTGTGCCCGGGCTGAGTCCGTTCGTGACCCCCGCGTCCGACTTCTACCGCATCGACACCGCCCTGAGCGCCCCCTCCGTCGACGTCAGCGGCTGGCACCTCTCGATCTCCGGTCTCGTGGACAACCCCTTCACGATCAGCTGGGACGAGCTGCTCGCGATGGACGCGATCGAACGGCCAGTGACGCTCGAGTGCGTGTCGAACGAGGTGGGCCAGAACCTGATCGGGTCGGCGCTGTGGCTGGGCGTACGGACCTCGCAGCTGCTGGCCCGTGCCGGCGTACAGCCGGGTGCGGACATGGTGCTGTCATCCTCCGTCGACAACTTCTCGGTGAGCACGCCGCTGGGGGCGCTGATGGACGACCGGGACGCCCTCGTGGTGTACGGGATGAACGGCGCCGCCCTGCCCCAGGAGCACGGGTTCCCCGTACGCCTGCTCACGCCCGGCCTGTACGGGTTCGTGGGGGCGACGAAGTGGCTGACCAAGATGGAGGTCACCACGTTCGCCAAGAACCAGGCGTACTGGACGAAGCTGGGCTGGTCCGACCACGGACCCATCAAGCCGAGCTCTCGGATCGAGGTCCCTCGACCCGGCGCCCACCTCTCCGTGGGCAGCGTCACCGTGGGTGGCACGGCGTGGGCTCACGGCGTGGGGGTCGGCAAGGTGCAGGTACGCGTCGACCAGGGACCCTGGAACGACCTGACCCTCGGCCCCGACGCCGGCATCGAGTACTGGCGGCAGTGGATCTGGACCTGGGATGCCGGCAAGGGCGACCACGACCTTCAGGTACGGGTCATCGACGCGGCGGGCAAGGCACAGGACGAAGCGGTCGCCGACCCGTTCCCCAACGGCTCGTCGGGCCTGCACACGATCCACGTCACCGTGGGCTAGTCGTTCTGGTTCAGCGGACGTTGAACCCACCGACGAGGACGCAGCGACGACGGCGGGCGAAGGTACGGGCGGAGGTGAGTCCCTCGCCCGTGGGGCCCGCGATCGTGAAGGAGCAGTACCCCTCGCCACCGATCCCGATGCCTGCGTACGACGGTCCGTTCTTGACGAAGATCGTGGTCTGGATGCGCTTGGCCATCTTGGTCAGGTTGTTCACGTCGGAGGAGTGCATGATCGCGGTGTGCCGGTTGCCGTGCTCGGCGATGACCGCGAGGTCCATGCCCTCTTCGACGTCCTTGACCCGGACGATCGGCAGGACGGGCATCATCAGCTCGACACGCACGAAGGGGTGCTCGAAGGGCACCTCGGCGATGATCAGCCGGGTACCGGCCGGAGCGGTGACACCGATCGCCTCGAGCAGCACGGGGGCAGACTTTCCGATCCACCCCGTCACCGCGTGGCGACCGTCGACGACGAGGGCCGCCAGCTTCGCGATGAGCTCGGGGTCGCGCAGCTCGTACGCGCCGTGCTTGAGCATCTCGAACTTCAGGAGGTCGGTGATCGAGGCGACGGCGAGCACTTCCTTCTCCGCGGTGCAGGGGAGGTTGTGGTCGAAGCTCGCCCCGTCGACGATGTCCTTGGCCGCCTTCTCGATGTTGGCGGTGGTGTCGACGAGCACCGGTGGGTTGCCGGCCCCCGCGCCGATCGCCTTCTTGCCGCTGGAGAGCACCGCCTTGACGATCCCAGGACCGCCCGTGGCGACCAGGAGGCGTACCAGCTTGTGCTCCATCATCGCGTTGGTGTTCTCGATCGACGGTTCCATGACCGTGACGATCAGGTTGGGCGGTGCGCCGACCGCCGCGAGCGCCTCGTTGAACTGACGGATGACCCAGTGGCTGATGGTCGTCGCCCTCGGGTGGGGGCTGAACACCACGGCGTTGCCGGCAGCCAGCATGCCGATGCTGTTGTTGATGATGGTCTCGGTCGGGTTGGTGACGGGGGTGATGGCGCCGATCACGCCGAACGGCGAGATCTCGATCGTCGTCAGGCCGTCGTCGCCGGACCAGGCCTCGGTCACCAGGTCCTCCGTGCCGGGCGTGAGCTCGGCGACAGCCCGGTTCTTGATGATCTTGTCGGGCACATTCCCCATGCCGGTCTCCTCGACCGTCGAGCGGGACATGAACTCGAGATGCTCGGGGATCAGGGCGACGTCGCGGAGCGCCTTGACGAACCGGGCGCGGTCCTTCATCGAGCAGCCGAGGTACGCCTTCCACGCAGTGTCGGCAGCGACGATCGCGCTGTCCATGTCAGGGAAGATTCCGTCGCTGGGGGAACTGGTCGCGTTGCGGCTGACGACCTCGCGGATGACGTCTGCGACGACCTGACGGACGGTCTCCGGACTGATGGTGCTCATGGCTATCTCGCTTCCTGAACTGCGGACATTGCGTGCGTGACGATGCAGACGTCCTGGTCGACCGTGCCGCCGGAGACGCCGATGCCGCCGGCGATCAGGCCGTCGACGAAGACCGGGAGTCCGCCCCCGAAGACGACCACCCGGCCGCTGTTGGAGTTCTGGATTCCGTACAGGTCGCCCGCAGGGGTGGACGGGTCTTTGAGTGCCGAGGTGGGCAGCTTGAAAGCGGCGGAGGTGAAGGCCTTGCCGATGGCGATGTCGATGCTGCCGAGCAGCGAGTCATCCATGCGGTGCAGCAGCATGAGGTTGCCGCCCGCGTCTACGCCCGCGAACACGATCGGTACGCCCAGCTCCACAGCCTTGGCCTCAGCGGCCTCCGCCATGATCTTCAGCGTGGCCAGGTCGTATCGGGTCGGCGCTCCGGGCGTGCCGGCATCGGCTCCGAGCAGCTTGGCGACGCTGCGACGTACGACCTGCTCGATCATGACGACGTCGTGGTGGTGCTCGGTCAGCCGAGCCAGTGCGTACAGCGCATCGGACAGACGGTTGAGGTACTTGATCAGCTCCGGCCGCACCGAGATGGTCTCGGACATGGTGAGCACCCGGCGCTCAGCGCGCCTCGTCACCGTCCGGGCTCGGTGGAGGGCGGCTGACGGGACGTCGCGGCCGGGGATGACGAACTGGCGCTGGGGGCCGGTCACCTCGAGGCACATGTCGATGAGACTCTCCAGCTCGGAGACGTCGGCAGCGTTGACCGTGTTGTCGAGGATCTCGCGGCCTTTGGCGTCACTGGCGAGCTCAGCCGCCACGACGAAAAGCCGCTGCTGAATGGCGTGGAGGGTGGCGCGAACAGAATCGTCCATCGCGACGGCCTTCGCCTCTCCGATCGCCGAGTTGGCCTCGTCGACGGTTCCATACGCCTCGACGCCCGGATCCTGCTTGGGCACGCGCGAGCCGCCGAACAGCCCGGTCAGCCCGGCATCGCCGGTGCGCGTGTAGACGTTCGGCATGACTACTCCGGCCCGATCTCCACCGTGTCGACGATCCCGACGATCGTCGAGTCGATGGGTGAGTCCGTACGCGCCGCTGCGAACCGTGCGGAGCTGCCTCCGGTGACGAGCACGGTCTCGCCCACGCCGGCGCCCACGGTGTCGACGGCTACCTGGGGCAGCCCGACGTATCCGCCGTCGATACCGAGCCGCTCGACGACGAGCAGCTTGAATCCGACAAGGCGCTCGTCCTTACTGGTCGAGACGACTGTCCCGCGTACCTTTGCCAAGAACATGTCACACCTCTCGTGAGATCCGGATGGAACGGGCAGCGGCAAGATCGCGCGCCATGGCGGTCACTTTCGCGCTGGCGGTGACCCGCAGCTCGACACCATCAGGCAGCGGCTGGATCACCCGCTGGCTGATCAGGCTGAGTTCGCAGGGCACGACGCCGGGCCGAGGAGCGGCGGCCACGGTGTCTGCCGTGGCTGACGTCGGGAGCTCTGCGGTGGCCCGTGCGGCGACTCCAGCGACCAGGCCGGCGACGGACGTACCGATCGCGGCCACCACGGGAGCGCGCCGCTCGCGGTCTCGGCCTTCCCAGGCCGCGATCGCCGTGCGGTACAGGAAGCGCGAGTCCGAGAGCCGCACCCCGAAGGAGGCGAGGGCGGCGAGGTTGGCCCGGAGCAGGTCGGCGTACGCAGGGGGCATGTTCGGGAACCAGCCCCTCTTGGGAGCGTCGTCTGGGCAGATCGCGCTTCGCGAAGCGACCACGAGCCGGTTGCTCATGATGAACTCGCTGAACAGGTTGCTGGCGAGGCAGTCGGCGACGCCGTGAGAGACCTTCGCCGCGATGTTGCTGGTCAGGGTGGGCGCGATGAGCATGTCGTGCTCTTCGACCATCCGCTTCGACACCTCGCGCATGCCGACGGACCGGATCTTGGCCTGGTCCAGCACACGAATGGCGCTCGGGGTCTGGAGGTAGTCCAGCTGGACGCCGGCTGCGGCGAGGAGCTTGAGCTCACCGATCGCGTCGTCGAACCCCAGCAGCCCGCCGGTGAAAATCACCAGGGCGCGCCGTGGCGTCGGCGACATCAGCTCGAGGATCGCTTCGACGATGAGGGCCCTCAGCTCAGCCTCAGTCATCACGGGACTCCTTCATGGGAATGCCGAGCGGCGTCACGAAGAGAGGCTCGACCGGGCGGATAACAGGCCGCCCGAGCCGGTACGCGAACACGTCGGGCGCATTGAGGAAGGAGCTGGAGCCGCCGACCAGGTACACCGCTGGTACCTCGTACCCGACGAGGGCGGCCTCCGCGATCGATGCCATCTTCTCCAACGTGGGACGGATCGCTCCGAACACGTCCTGCTGCTTGGCAGGATCCTTCTTCATGACCTCCGCGGCCTCGTAGCCGATGCGGTACGCACCGGCGAGTACGAGGTTCATGTGGTGGCCGCCGGTCGCCTCGTCCACCGAGAGGAGGACGCGTGAGCCGGACAGGATGGAGACGCCGGTCGTGCCATGGCCGATGTCGATGACGCACCCGTCGGTGATCCCGAGTGCCCGGGCCGCCGCGACGGGCTCGTCGACGACCTCGTCGGTGTCCAGTCCGGCAGCGCTGGCGACGTTGCGGAAGACCTTGATGTCGCCCTCGCTGATGCCGGGCGGGATGGAGACGGACGCCTTGGTGAAGCGGTGTCCGAGCCGCTGCTCCACGTCGTCCCTCAACCGGCGCACGATCGTCGTGGCGCCCGCCCAGTCGACGACGACTCCGTCACGTACGACCGTGGAGTGCACCCACGCTCCGGCCACTGGGCGGTTCTCACCGTCGACGACCGACAGCACGATGTTGGCCGTGCCCAGGTCGATACCGAGGCGCGGCTCGCCTCTCGGCTCGTCGACCTCGCCCGTACGCACCAGCTCCGCGAACCGGCTGATGGCCGCTTCGGCAGATATCAGGGGGGACGTCATCGTTGCAGTCACGGGCGTATCAGCTCCCCATGGTCCCCGCTGCGCAGACCGAGGGCGTTGGCCTCGTCCGTGTCGAGGTGGATCTCGGGGACCCACTCGTCCTTGACCCTGATGATGAAGTTCTCCAGCACGCCGGCGCGTTGGCCGCCGAACCGGACCTTCACGAGGTCCTGGTCCGCGACGCCGAGCTCCTGCGCGTGCTGCGGCCCCATGTGGATGTGACGGGCGGCGACGAGGGCACCGTGCTCGAGGCGTACGCGGCCTCGCGGACCCTCGATCTCGATCGGCCCGGCCTGGTCGAGGTGTCCCGACTGGGTGACGGGGGCGTCGATGCCGAGCTGCACGCAGTCCGTACGGCTCAGCTCCACCTGGCTCTTCGGTCGGCAGGGTCCCATCACCCGGACCTTGTCGAAGGTCGTCCTGGGTCCGTGCACCTTCACGAACTGCTCGGCCGCGAACTCGCCGGGCTGGCGAACCTTCCGGTACACCGTCAACGCGTCCAGCCCGAACAGGGTCGACAGATCCTCACGGCTGAGATGGACGTGTCTGTTCGACACTCCCAGCACGATCTGGTTCTGCATCCCTTGCAGGCGGAAGTAGACGAGGCGGGTGACCTCCTCGACGAGTTGACGGGTGTCCGGAAGGACCATGTCAGGCCTTCTTGGGCAGCAACATCTCGACATCGGCGTGCGGGCGGGGGATCACGTGCTTGCTGACGACCTCTTCGCCCACGGCAGCCGCAGCTGCAGCACCGGCGTCGACGGCGGCCTGGACCGCGCCGACATCGCCGCGCACCAGTACGGTCACCAGTCCGGCTCCGACCTTCACGTAGCCGAGCAAGGAGACATTGGCCGACTTGACCATCGCATCCGCAGCCTCGACGGCCCCGACGTAACCCCTGGTCTCGACGAGACCTAGCGCTTCACTCATGACTTTTCCTTTCTCAGTGATTCTTGGTGGAACGGGACTTCAACGGTGTGGACCTCCGCGTGGCGGGGGTCTTCGGCTCGGCGCGCGGGACCTCGGCCACGGGCTCAGGAGCGGCCTCAGCGGGCTCGACAACCTCGGGAGCGGCTTCGGCGACAGCCTCAGACACGGGCTCAGCGGCCTCGACCGGGGCGGGCTCCGGCTCGGGTACGGGCTCAGGTACGGGTACAGGCTCGGCCACCGGCTCGAGGGCCGGATCCGCCACCTGCTTCGGCGTGGGAGCGGGCTTGGGCTTCTCGAGGCCGACCGTCCCCTCGGTCATCACGACGGGCTCCAGCTGATCGCTGGGTCGGGCGATGACCGACGTCGCGAACACCTTGGTGACGCGGGCCGCCGCGGCAGCCCCAGCAGCAACTGCGGCCTGTACGGCCGACACCTGGCCTTCGATCTTCACCGCCACCATGCCCATGCCGTCGGTGGTCTCGTACCCGATCAGTGTGACGTCGGCGGTCTTGCACGCGACGTCCGCGGCCTCGACCGCAGCGGGCAGGCCGAACACCTCGATGGTGCCAAGGCTCAAGCTGGGCATGGCTACTCCTTCTTCTGCTTATTCTGCGTTCATGTCGGACAGGGGCATTCTTTTGACGAGCCGGGCAGCGTTGGCCCCGGCCTTCCGGTCGGACGAGTCCGACCGATTGAGGACCGCCGCAAGGTACGGACGACCCGCGGGCAGCTTCTCGGTGGTGATGACGACGTACTCGAGGCTTATCCCGATGCCGATCCCGAGGCGGGACTCGAGGCTCGCCTCGTGGGCCAGGAGCAACGGGTTGAGCTCGGCGTGCCGGGTCAGCTCGACCGGTACGCCCTCCTCCTCGATACCGTGCAGGACCTCGGCGATGCTGGCCTGATCCACGCGGTCGTTGATCCGGAGACGGATGCTGGGACGATCGTTGCTCATCGCTGCTCCTCCCAGGCCAGGACGAGCCCGGTGGCGACGGCGTTGCGGGGACCTTCGGTCCCGCGGATATTGGCGCGGCCGGCGACGACCCGGTACTCACCGAGCGCCTTCGTGACGAGCTGGGGGATCTCGAAGTCGAGGGCGGAGCCACCGACCAGGACGACGTGGGCGATGTCGCGCACGTTGCTGGTGGGGCTGACGGCACACAGGGCGCGCAACGCGTTCGTGACGAACACCCGCTGCTTCGCACGGATCCGTACCTGTCGAATGACCTCGAGCGGCTGGCGCAACGGCAGCGGGATCATGCCCTCTGGGTGCAGCACGACCGTACGTGCGAAGACGTGCGGCGGGAGCGGGTTGTCGAAGAACTCGACCGTCCCGTCCTCGTGCCGGATATTGAACAGCGTCTCGACCCGGGCGAGGGGATAGCGCTTGACGTTCTCGGCGTCCTCCGAGCTCTCCAGGCCGAGCTCGGACTGGATGAGCAGGGTGACCATGTTGCCCGCCCCTGCCAGGTGGATCGAATGGGCCACGCCGTCACCGCGGAGGACGCAGGCGTCTGTGGAGCCGGCGCCCATGTCGAGGATGGCGATCGGGATGGACGATCCCGGGGTCGTGAGAGCACCACGTACGGCCATGTCCGCCTCGACGCCGCCGACTTCGACGGGGATGCCGAACTGGACCGTCATGTCGTGTGCGAGGCGCTGCATCTGCAGACGGTCGGCCTTCACCATCGCGGCGATGCCGACGGCTGCCTCGAGCGAGAACTCCCCGGCAAGCCCGCCGGTGACCTTCTGCGGGACCTGCGTGTCCACGGCCAGAAGGTCGGTGACCTCGATCCCGGCAGGGTCGCGATCGGTCAGGCGGCCCATGACGACCCGAACCTTCTCCATCATGCCGCCGACGTTGGTGCCGGGCTCCCCTCGCACGTTGCGGATCGGGCCCACGTTTCCTGCCACCCGCATGATCTCTTCCGCGCCGCGGTCGACGTCCACCTCAGCCGTACGGTCGCCGATGAACTGCAGCCAGCCCGCCGGGATACGACGTTCAGTGACATCGCCCTTGGGGGTCTTGATCACGACAGCGGAGCGGTTCCCGACAAGGGAGCGGGCCATGGGGACGACCGAGGCCGTTTCGTCGGGTGTCAGGTCGAAGAGGGTGGCGATGCCGTAAGGGTTCGCGAGGGTCTCGATGATCCGGCCGACCTCAGCCACCTCGATCGCGGCGAGCATCCCGATCGGGACCTTCTCGATGAGGCTGACCTCGTCGACGATGGGGATCTTGCGGGCCAGACGGTTGTGGATCAGGACTCCGTCGTCGCGCTGCAGGATCGCCCCGGTCACGTCGATCGCGCCGTTGACTGCGTTGATCCGGGAAGCCACGTCGTCGAAGGTGTACGAACGGTCGACGACCACGATGTACGGGGTGCCTGCGACGGCCCGCCCCAGGTTGCCGATCTCGATCGTCGTTCCGACGCCGATGCCCAGTCCCCCGGGTGTTGTCGGGTTGTGCCCGATCATCGTCGACTCGGTGATGATCGTCTCCGAGATGGTCTCCATCGCGACGTCGCCGATGACCGGCGCAGCCTCGTTGATCCTGATCAGGTCGATCTCTGCCAGCGACCTTCCGGCCGCCTCCAGGGCAACGGTGAGTGCCTGGAACACTCCTTGGGTGTTCTGAGCCGTGCCCTTGATGCCGGTGGTCGCAACGATCGAGGACGCGACGAACACCGGGGTGGCACCCGCGGAAAGCTCCGCGAGTGCCACCTCGGTAGTGGCGTTACCGATGTCGATCCCGGCAATGAGTGCCATCTAGTTTCAGTCTTCTTTCGAGCCGACTAGTAGGTTCAGTCGGCCTTGAGACGGCCGCGCTTCTCGTACACGTCTGCAGCCTCACGAATGAAGGCCGCATTCACGGTGCACTTGTACTTCTTCTCAAGCTCGTCCGCGATTCCGTAGAGCTCGGCCTTGGTCGAGCGGTACGGGCGCAGCGAGTTGTAGATGATGAGCAGCTGGTCGTCGGGTACGGCTATGAGCTCGGCCGCCCGGCGCATGTTGCGGGCAAGGCTCTCGCGGTCGACGGATTCGGCCACCTGAGCCTGCATCTCGAGGGTCTCCGGAGCGATCCGGAAGTCCTCTGCCGTGAGCTCGCCATTCTTCAGCTTCTCGAGGCTGAAGTCGGAGAGCACCTTGCCCGTGGCCGACTTGACCTTGTCCGGCATCTTCTCGCCGAGCGGGTACTGGTCCCGCCCGATGGTGCCAGCGGCCGCGGGTGACTTCTTCTGGAAGGTCACACCGTCCTTGCCAAGACTCGTCATGACCTCAGCCATGATCTGCCGAATGAGTTGTTCCTGATCCATAGTGGTCACCTCCTACCGGTACTCGACCCGAAGTTCTTGGGTCTTCTTATTGGGATCGAGCAGCTGCGTCTCCTTGATGTGCAGCAGCGCGGCAATGGCCTGGTACTTGGGCCTGGCCATCTGGTCGTTGCGGACAGGTACGGGGCTGGGCGACTCGCCCTTCGCGTACTTCGCAGCGTTCTTGCCGATCGCCCGGAAGGTCTCCAGGTCGATCAGCGGCGACTGGCTGAACAGCTCCAGGTTCGACAGCGGCGGCAGATCCTTCTGGTGGATCACCGTGGTGCCACGGGACTGAATCCCGATACCGATCCCGGAGCCGGACAGCTTGGCGGCCTCATGCGCGATGAAACCAACGTCGGCTGTCCGGAAGGAGCGGATGAACCTGTAGTTCAGGCCCTCCTCCTCGATGCCGGCGCAGATCTCCCGGAGCACCTGGTCGTGCGGCAGGCCGATGATGGTCTGGGTCTGCCGACCGCCGAATGCGGCAGCTAGACCGATCACCACTTCGCGGGGGTTGGTGCCCCTCTCGGCAGGACCGCACTCGCTGATGACCAGCGATGTGGTGGCGTTGTCCGTACGTCCGGCAGGCTTGCCCGTGGGGGCAGGAGCCCCGACCACGGCCATCTCCTTCATGACGTCTTCGATGATGCGCTTGAGCGTCTTCTCGTCCATTGTCATCACCTCAGATGCTTTCTGGGCTGATCGCCTGGCGGATGTTCTTCAGGATTTCCCAGCGCTCGTCGGAGATCTGGTAGCCGGTCTGCGGCCCGTGGTAGTCGTTGGGCTGGTTGACCGCTGAGATCACCTCGAAGTTGCGGGTGAGGATGGCGGACGTCTGCAGGTAGTCGCCTGCGACGCGCTGCTTCAACATGCCGAACACCGCATCCGCGACGTCCTCGAAGCCACCCTTGGAGAGTGCCTTGACGATGTCCACACCGGTGGTCCCACGCTTCATCATGTCTTCGGCGGACTTGAGGTCCTCCACCACGTTGCGGACCGGCATGTCTTCCGATCCGCGAGCGTAGGTGGCCGCCTCGACCTCGGCGTCAGTGATCTCGGTGAGACCGAGGTTCTTGAACACCGCTTGGAGCGCCCGTGCCGCCTTGTTGCGGACAGCGACAACATCGGCTTCGAGAACTGGGACCAGGCCACCGTCGATCTTGAGGTCGCGCTGGATGATCAGCCAGTCGTCGTAGTCGTCGGCGTCCCAGTTGGAGCCGGCGAACATGTTGTCGTAGTTGGGCGTCGACGAGTAGCCGGAGCAGATGAAGTCCGTGCCGGGCACGAACTGCATCAGGGACCGGGCCACGCGGCGAAGGTCGGAGTGTGTGAAGGTCTGGTCGTTGGACGATGCGCACTCGAGGTCGAGCGCCATGGCGATCAGGTTCTCGGCGAGGATGGCCCGAATGCCACCCGGGACGGCGGCAGGGACGCCGACGCAGGAGACTGAACCGTTCTGGATGCCCTGGGAGCCGGCTGCCTTGGTGATGTAGATGCAGCGCGACTCGAGGTACAGCATGGACTTGCCCTCGGCGTAGCCCATCTGCACTTCCGAGCCGGTGCCCGAGGTGAACCGCATCTTGAGCCCGCGAGACGCGTAGCAGGAGGCAAGGAACGCCTTCGACCATGGCGTGTCGTCGCCGTCCATGAACACGGCTTCGGTGCCGTAGACGGAGACGGTCTCTGCGTACGCGGTGAAGCCGCGCATGCCGAGGTTCAGCTCGGTGGCCTCTTCGACGGCGCACTGGGTGAGGATGCCGGGACGACCGACCTGCGCGCCGACCATGATGGACATTGCGTTGAACGGTGCGTACCGCCCGATGCCGACCGTCGTCTCTTCCTCAGCGAAGCCTCGCAAGGAGCCTTCGGCTGCGTCAGCAGCGATCTGTACGGGGTTGTCCTTCAGGTTGGTGACGTGACACTGGTTGGCCGGCGTGAGCCGGGCCCGCATCTTGGCAACGGCCATCATCATTTCGAGCACCGTCATCGTGCCGACGACCTCGGTGATCTTCGCCGGTGTCATCGACGTGGTCAGCTTGACCACGTCAGCGCGCGAGACGTTGATGTCCACGAGCTTGCGGGCGAGGTCGAGGGAGTCCATCTTGGACACTGCCTCGGCGTTCTCCAGCCGGATGCCGTAGTCGGCGATGAAGGTGTCGATCATGTCGAAATCGGCACGCTGCTTGCCATCGAGCTCGACAACCTTGCCGCCCTCGACGCGAATCGACGGCTTGGGGTCGTTCGGGCTGTTCATGGCCATGAGTCCAACCTCAGGCCATTCGGTTACGAACCCGTCCTGGTTGACGGGCCTGGCGTCAAGCGCCTCAAAACGCTTTGATCTCACGTTTCTTCCCGTCTCAGATGTAGGGCGTGGTGACGGACTCGGGGTAGGCGCCCATAGCGCCAAGAAGACCCCGACCCACCTCGCGAGCAGCGATGATCGCCTGGCGCACTGCGCCGGAGTCGCCGCTGAAGAACGAGATGACCTCGTTGGAGTAGCTCGTACCGGCCGCTGGGCTGGCATAGCCGATGACGTCGATGGTCGATGCCTTGACCGCGGTGTCGGCGAGAACGACCCCGATGGCAGCCGGCGCGCCGACGGTGATGCCGAACGCCTTGCCGAGAGGTGCGTTGAACGCCTTGTTGAGGGCGAACGAGGCCCGGGCGGTGTACTGGAACTCAAGGTGGCCGGCGTCGTTGGCGTACACATCACCGAAGGTGCGGTCGAGCTCGCTCAGGGTGACCTCGACGGCGCGACGGGCGTCGGAGACGTCCTCCGAGCCGAAGATGATCAAGGAACCGTGACCGGCGCCACCCTTGGTGTCGCGAGGCAGCTCGATCGTCACGATCTCGCAGTTGGTTGCCTTGACTGCTTCGTCAGCGGCGAAGATGTGCGGGCCGGCACCAGTACGGGCACCGACGATGCCGATCGACTTGTACTTGGGGTCGATCTTCATCAAGGCGTGGATCTGGGGGTCCACGTTCGCGATGACGAGACCGATCGTGTCGCCGATCGGGTTGCAGCCGACGAACTCGGTGGATGCGGGGCGGGCGGCGACCTTCGTCGCTGCCGGTGCGGAGCCGTCCATCTTCTTCATGACGGCGGCCATGATCTGGTTGACCAGTTCTTCNNGGGATGACGTGGACGGAGACGAGCTCCCCCACGTTTTGTGCGGCGACGGCGCCGGCGTCGGTCGCGGCCTTCACCGCGCCGACATCACCGCGGACCAACACGGTGACGAGTCCGGAGCCAACGCGCTGGCTCCCGATCAGGACGACGTTGGCCGACTTCACCATCGCGTCAGCGGCTTCAACGGCGGCGACGAAACCCTTCGTCTCCACCATTCCCAGGGCTTCTTGCATTCCAGACTCCTCCGTTGGGTCGGTGGGCCGCACAGAGCCCAGTCGGGCAGGCGGCCTTCCTTCCGAGGCTAAGTCGAAACAGCGGCACTAAACCGCGAAGCAGCAGCCACTTTCGGGTCGCTTCGTCGAGTGCGGACGACCAAAAAGTGCTAGTGCGAGAACCAGAAAATGCACCTGCTGCACAGGACGTGCGAAGTTGTTGACACCCGGTGAGGGCATGCCGACGATGGGGTGGTCCGTCGGAGTTCTGCGCGCCGTGCGGGCACCACGAAAGGTGGAGATGTCCGAGAAGCAGCGCATCATCCAGGAGTTCGTACCCGGCAAGCAGGTGACGCTTGCACATGTGGTCGCCAACCCTGACGCGCGGCTGTACCCGAAGATCGGCCTGCCGCCCGGCGGCGGGGCCATCGGCGTCATGACCATCACGCCCAGCGAAGCCACGGTCATCGCCGCCGACGTGGCGACGAAGGCGGCCGCGATCGAGCTCGGCTTCGTCGACCGGTTCTCCGGTTCGCTGGTGGTGCTGGGGAGCCTCTCGGATGTCCAGACCGCGGTCGAGGCCGTCGTCGCGGTGCTCTGCGGCGAGCTGGGTTTCGCCAGGCCGCCGCTCACCCGAACGTGAAGCGCCTCCTGCTGGTCGGCGGCGTCGGGTGTGGCAAGACCACGCTGCTGCAGCGTCTGGAGGGTAGGGAGATCCGCTACGCCAAGACCGGCGAGATGTACACCTCGGGCTGTGTGATCGACACTCCTGGCGAGTACCTCGAGCTGCCCTGGTTCAAGCACGCCCTGCGGCTGGCGTCCTTCGAGGTCGAGCTCGTGGTGCTTCTCGCCTCCGCCACCGTCACGGAGTCCAGGTTCCAGCCTGGCTTCACCACGTTCTTCATGCCACCGTCGCTCGGAGTGGTGACCAAGGTCGACATCGCGTCCCCGGCCGAGGTGAAGGTGGCCGGTGACCACCTCCGGCTCGCAGGGGCGACGGAGATCCTCGAGGTCTCGGCCGTCACCGGCGCCGGCATCGCCGGGCTCGTGGCCCGCATCGCCTGAGGTCGAGCAGGCTCCGTCAGAGCATCCTCGGTCAGACGATCCGCTTCAGCAGGGTCGCGAGGTCGCCCTCAGTGACCGCTACCGGGTTGCCCGAGGTGCAGAAGTCGCCGTGAGCCGTCGCGGCGAGCGTGGGGATGGCGGCCGCAAAGGCTGCCCGGTCGACGCCTCCCGCCGTGAGGGTCGCCGGCATGTCCAGCTCCTTGCGCAACTTCTCCACCCAGCCGACCAGTGCGAGCACGAGGTTGCGCTCGGTGCTCGCCGACAGCCCCAGTGACTTCGCGAGGGCTGCGTAGCGGCCGGCGACCGCGCCGATGTCGTGGGGACGGAAGCCCAGGTCGCCCGCATTGAAGGTGATCACGACGGGAAGGAGGATCCCGTTGAGCCGACCGTGTGCCACGCGGAACGATCCGCCGATGGCGTGCGACAGGCTGTGGACGATGCCGAGCCCCGCGTTCTGGAAGGCGATGCCGGCCATCGTCGCGGCGTTGTGCTGGTGCTCGCGGGCCTCGGAGTCACCGCCGTCACGGAAACAGCGGACGAGGCTCGCATCCGCCAAGCGGAGGGCCTTCTCCGCCAGGGCATCGGAGAAGTCGTTGCTCCCCTTCGCGACGTACGCCTCGAGCGCGTGGCTGACTGCATCCATGCCGGCGTCGGCAGTGAGGCGTGGTGGGGCGATGCCCACGGCTTCCGGGTCGAGGATCGCCATCTCCGGCAGCATCGCGACGGACGTCAGGGGCAGCTTCGTGTGGGTGTGCGGGTCTGTGATCACCGCGAACGAGGTCACCTCCGACCCGGTGCCGCTCGTGGTGGGGATCACGATCAGTCCGCCGGGCAGGTCATGGCCCATCTCGAGCGCGAGCTTGCGGACCGCCTTGGCGGTGTCGATGGGGGACCCGCCGCCGAGCGCGACGATGGCTTCCGGACCGAACGCGAGGAAGGCCCGAAGACCCTCGGTGACGGCTGTCAGATCCGGGTTGGGCTTGACCTGGTCGAAGACCTCAACGGCAGCGGCACCGGCCAACTCGGTACGTACCCGCCCCATGACCGGGGTGGAGTTCATGAACTCATCGGTCACCACCAGGACGCGCTGCCCGTCAAGCGTCCCGAGAGCCTTCAGCGAGTCAGGCCCGTAGCAGAGGGTGGTGGTGAGCTGGAAGCGATACACCGGCAGGTTTCCCATCGCGAGAAGAACACTGACGCCGGTACTCGCTGGGGGTCACTCCGGTATGTGCCCGGAAGACCCTCGAGAAGTAGTTGACCTGGTGGAAGTCCAGCTCAGCCGCAACCTTCTGAACCGGCATCTCCGTGGACGCTAACATCAGCTGTGCGCGGGAGATCCTCCAGGCGGTCACATACGACACGAATGTGCTGCCCGTGACGGATCTGAACAACTTTGACAGGTGACCGGGCGACCAATGCGTCGTCGCGGCCGCCTCGGTGAGCGACAGCGCACGGTTCGGGTGCCGGGCGATGTCGTTGAGCACGTCGCGCAGGTCCGCCCTGCGGCGCGGACGGGAGCGGACCACCTCGTCCAGCACGATCGCGAGAAGCCTCTCGATGTGGACCTGAACCTGGAACCGGTTGATCGACGACGACCGTCGGTCGCGGTGAACCTGGATCGACTGGGTGAGGTGAGCCACGAGCCGCGGGGTGCAGTCGGCAGCGACCGCGATCACGAGGTCCTCGATGTGCGCGATTCCCTCGCGCAGGTCGCCGCTGCTCGCGTAGAGCTCGTCGAGGATCTGGCTCGCCTCCACGTACGCACTCGACAGGTCCTCCGCATCGATGGCGTCCCGCAGGGCTGCATGCTCGTCGACCGCGGGTGGCGCCGGGGGTTCGTCGAACTTCGTGGGGAGGAGCTCCAGGCTCGGCAAGGGATGCTGATCGATGATCTCTATGAGCGGGGGCGTCTCGGTCCGGTGATGCACCAGCGACATCCCGTCGAGCATTCGGCTCACGCCGAACAGGGTCTTGGCAGCTGCGGCCGCGCGACTGAGAGTGGAGACCGGCAGCTGGTCCCAGAGGCTGTCGAGGCCGGCATCGCCTCGCCACGCCGTCCGGGGCGTGAGCAGTCCAGGGGCCTGCGCCTGCGGGACGCGCACCTGGCCGCAGAGGATCGCGCCCACGTACTTGTCGCCATCGGTGATAGGGACGGAGAAGTCCACGAGGCCGGCGTGACAGGTGTACATCTGTGGCGAGCCCTCGATCAGGGACTGCAGACCGCCGTGTGCGTCGCACGCGTGGCAGAGCTTGTTGTGCACCGGGTCCGAACGCATCTGGCGGCAGAAGTCCGTGAACGCATAGGCGGGGGTGACTGGGACGCCGCGAGTGTCGACGGCGACGGTCGCCAGTCCCGTCGCTTCTGAGAAGTCCTCGAGGACGTTCTGGAGCTGACTGAGGTCGAGCAACGTTGCTATACCCAGATTCGACATGTGCCTCCGTCGGATAACCCGAGACTAGACCAGGAGAGGTAGCCAAGGAAGGGGAGGGTGGCCCCAGTGCCTGAGCGTGAGGGGCGGAGCTAGCCTGGCCGCGTCCTCTCACCGGCGTGTTCGCGTACATGCCGTGCCCTCGTGGACCGTCCCGTCATTCGTCGCGCTCGTTCACTCACGGCACGACGGCGCTGTGGACCGACACGAACATTGCGGCTTCCCCAGATCCAGACGACGTTGGGCACCTTCTCGTCCGTGCTGCAGCACGACCGGGGGAACAGCCAGCAGGCGTACGCCCTCGTCCTGGCCGTCAACCCGCTCGCGACGGTGGCCTCGAGCGCGGTCTACCGGCTCCTCAGGCTGCGCACCGGCCGTACGTGCTGAGCGCCTCGCCGTCGTCGTACGGTCGGGGCGGTGCCCATGGGGCAGGCCTATGCTCGGCAAAGACCCTCGGAAGGAACACCATGAAGACGTTCGTGCTGCCAGGAACCAACCTCGTCGTACCCGCCATCGTCACCGGCGTGATGCGGATCCAGGAGAAGTCGGACGCCGATGTCCGCGCCCTGTACGACGCGTCGCTGGCCGCCGGGATCAACTTCTTCGACCACGCAGCGGTGTACGGGTCAGAGATGCACGGCTGCGAACGACGCTTCGCGGAGGCACTCAAGCTGTCGCCCTCCCAGCGCGACGAGATCACGTTGCAGACCAAGGCGGGTCTGGTGAAGAAGGACGGGCCGTACTTCGACTTCTCCTACTCCGAGATCGTCTCGTCGGTGAACGACTCCCTCACGGCGCTCGACACCGACCACATCGACATCCTGCTGCTGCACCGGCCCGACGCCCTCGTGGAGCCCGAGGAGGTCGCGAAGGCGTTCGACGAGCTGGAGAGCTCGGGCAAGGTCCGGCACTTCGGCGTCTCCAACCAGAGCCCAGGACAGATCGAGCTGCTCAAGAAGGACGTGCGGCAGCCGCTCGTCGCGAACCAGCTGCAGCTCTCGATCACCCACGCCGACCTGATCACCCAGGGGATGAGCATCAACATGGGCGCGCTCGACCAGTCGATCGACCGGACCATCGGCACGCTCGACTACTGCCGTCTGGCGGACATCACGATCCAGGCGTGGTCGCCGTTCCAGGCGGGCTTCTTCAACGGCCCGTTCCTGGGGAGCCCCGACTACCCGGAGCTCAACGCGGTCATCGACCGGCTCGCGGCGAAGTACGAGGTCCCGACGGAGGCGATCGCGACCGCCTGGATCGTCCGGCACCCTGCCCAGATGCAGGTCGTCACCGGCACCACCAACCCGGAGCGGGTGACCGCCGCGGCCAAGGGCGGAGACATCGTCCTGACCAAGGTCGAGTGGTACGACCTGTACAGGGCGGCAGGTCACATCGTCCCCTGAGAACGGCGCCTGACAAGGCAGCCCACCCGCCTCCCGGCAGGGTCGATGGCGGTATCGTCGGCACCGATCGAGCTGGCGCCACCGCCGCCGAGGTTCTGGGGAAGGATCACCGATGATCGACGACCTGAGCGTTCGCAGTGCCATCGAGGCGGGACGGACCGCCCTCGGCATCGAGTTCGGCTCGACCCGGATCAAGGCGGTGCTGATCGGCGAGGACAACGCGCCGATCGCCACCGGCGGCTACGACTGGGAGAACCAGTTCGTGGACCGCATCTGGACCTACTCGCTCGACGACGTGACCACGGGCCTGCAGGCCGCCTATGCCTCCCTGGCGGCGGACGTCCGGGCGCGGTACGGGGTCGAGCTGCACACGGTCGGCTCGCTCGGCGTCTCGGCGATGATGCACGGCTACCTCGCGTTCGACGCGTCCGATGGCCTGCTCGCCCCGTTCCGCACGTGGCGCAACACGATCACCGGCCCGGCCAGTGAGCAGCTGACCAAGGTCTTCGGCTACGCGATCCCGCAGCGCTGGTCGATCGCCCACCTCTACCAGGCGATCCTGAACGGCGAGGAGCACGTCTCGCGGATCGCCCACCTCAACACCCTCGCGGGATACGTGCACTGGCAGCTGACGGGCAAGAAGGTGCTGGGGGTCGGCGATGCGTCCGGCATGTTCCCGATCGACATCGCCACCGGCTCGTACAACCAGACCATGGTCGGACAGTTCGGCGACCTGGTGGCCGACCGTGGCTTCGGCTGGACGCTCGGCGACATCCTCCCGACGGTGCTTCCGGCTGGCGAGCCTGCCGGCGAGCTCACGCCTGAGGGCGCGGCGCTGCTCGACCCGTCCGGCGTCCTGCAGCCGGGCATCCTGTGCTGCCCACCCGAGGGTGATGCCGGTACGGGCATGGTGGCGACGAACTCGGTCGCGCGACGTACGGGCAACGTCAGCGCCGGCACGTCGATCTTCGCCATGGTCGTGCTGGAGCACGACCTCGACCAGATGCACTCCGAGCTGGACCTGGTGACGACACCCGCGGGCGACCTGGTCGCGATGGTCCACTGCAACAACGGAGCGAGCGAGCTGAACTCCTGGGTGGGAGTGTTCGGCGAGTTCGCCACCCGGATCGGCGCGACCGCCGACATCGGCTCGGTGTTCGAGAGCCTTTTCACCGCTTCCCTGGAGGGGGAGAAGGACGCGGGCGGGCTGCTCGCGTACAACTACCTCTCCGGCGAGCACATCACCGGTCTCGAGGAGGGCCGTCCGCTGTTCGTACGGACTCCCGACAGCCACTTCACGCTCGCGAACTTCATGCGCGCCCAGCTCTTCGCGGCCCTGTCGAGCCTGCGGATCGGCATGAACGTGCTGCTGAAGACCGAGAACGTACAGCTCGACTCGCTGTTCGCCCACGGCGGGCTGTTCAAGACGAAGGGTGTGGCGCAGCGCTACCTCGCCGCCGCCGTGGACGCACCCGTCTCCGTCGGCGACATCGCCGGCGAGGGTGGCGCCTGGGGCATCGCGCTGCTCGCCGCGTACGCACGGGACCGTGCAGAGGGGCAGTCGCTCGCCGACTACCTGAGCAGCCACGTCTTCGCCGGCGCCAGCCTCGACACCATCGCGCCCGACCCGGCCGATGTCGCCGGCTTCGACACGTACGTGCAGCGCTTCAGCGCAGGCCTCCCGATCGAGCGTGCGGCGGTCGCGAACAGCTGAGGAGAAGACGTCCGCACAACCTTTCGAGCGTCCGCACAACCGGTGTGACCCGGTTCGCGAGCCACAGAGGGCGTGCGCGCCCGCATCTCAGGGCGCCCGCACCGAGTGCTTCGGGTGACGCGACGATCGTCGCGGACGTCATTCCCAACCCACCCAGGTCGGCGCTTGTTGCTGCCGCAGCGAGCCGCGGACTGACAACCCTCGACGGACTCGGAATGCTCGTCAACCAAGGGGCGCTCGCCATCCGACTCTGGACCGGGGTCGATCCGGACCGTTCGGTGATGCGCAACCGACTCACGGAGATCTCCTCCAACGATCGTGCCTAGCCTGGCCGCGTCACGATGGAGCCGACTGGGTCGAAGGGACCGCCGATCCGTTCGCCAGCCGCAGCGTCGACCGGCGATGCTCGGGCTCCGTGCACAGGTGGGTCCTCGGCCTCGCTAGGCTTCCACCCGTTCACCACGACAGGAGGCGAGATGCGACAGATCGACCTGATTGCCACGATTGACGTGCCGCCAGAGGTGCTACCTGTCGCGGCGGCACTGCTTCTCCAGTACGGGGACGCGGTCCGCGAGGAGCCGGGCAACCTTCGCTTCGAGGCATTCCACGACCGGGACAACGGATCGTTGGTCGTGGTGGAGCGCTACGCCTCGAGGGATGCGTTCGAGGCTCACCTGGCCAACCCGGCGAACGCCGAGTTCAACGCCAAGCTCACCGCGATCCTGGGCGGTGGCGGGTCGACCCTGCAGATGCTGGAGCCCCTGCCCCTCGTCTGAGGCCCCACCCCTGTCGCCGCTCCGGGAGGCTCCGTGGTGGTTCCTGGACACGATCGGGCGCTACGTCGCTAGCGAGGCATGATTCCCCGACGCGGCCGAGGCCAGGCGTGAGGCCTTCCGGCAGCTTCCGGTCACCGACGAGACCCGGCGACGGTGCGCCAATGCGGAGCCTCACACGTCTCCGCGTCTCGTGACCGATCCGAGCCCTCAGGGGTCGTCGTCGGACGCTCCGAACGGGAAAGCGGATGCCGAGCGGGCGTCGCGCGAGCCGTCGCTGGCAGGACTCCCAGAGCCCAGAAGATCGAAGATAACGATTTGGCGCACACGATTGCGCAATCGTATGCGCGGGTGCAGAGTGTTGCTCGGCGGTGTGATGGAGCACTGCCAAGGAGGAACGTCAGAGTGGACGTGCTCAGCCCCCGGGCACCGCAACCCGTGGAGAACGTACGTGACCTTTTCGGCGCTATGAAGGCGTCGATGTCTCCACTCAGAACCCTCCGGCTCACTCAATCCTCACGGAAGGCACCTGCATGAATCTCAAGCGATTGGCGGTTCTGGGACTCGTGGTTCCCTTGATCGCCGCTTGTAGCTCAACCGCTGGCACCCCCGCCAGCACCGGATCTGGAGCAGGCTCGAGCCAGATCATCGTCGGCCTCATCACCAAGACCGAGANNCCGTTCTTCGTGAAGATGAAGGAGGGTGCCCAGGCCAAGGCGGCTGAGCTCGGCGTGAAGCTGCTCACTGGCGCCGGCGCCAAGGACGGCGACAACGAGGGTCAGGTGACGGCGATGGAGAACATGATCAACGCCGGCGCCAAAGGCATCCTCATCACTCCCAGCGACACCAAGGCCATCGTGCCGTCGATCCAGAAGGCCCGTGCGGCCGGAGTCGTGGTGATCGCGCTTGACACGGCGACCGATCCTCAGAGCGCCTCTGACGCCCTCTTCGCGACCGACAACTTCGCCGCAGGCACCCTGATCGGTCAGTGGGCCGCGAAGGCCATGGCCGGCAAGACCCCGGTGATCGCCACCCTCGACCTTGCTCCCGGCATCACGGTCGGCGCGCAGCGGCACAACGGCTTCCTGCAGGGCATGGGCCTCGTTTCGGGCATCACCGGCACCGCCACCGACCTGGCGACCTCCAAGGAAGTCGTCTGTGCGCAGGACACCCACGGTGACCAGACCGAGGGACAGACTGCGATGGAGAACTGCCTGAGCAAGAACTCCACCATCAACCTCGTGTACACGATCAACGAGCCCGCAGCCTTCGGCGCCTACACCGCACTGAAGAACGCCGGCAAGGAGAAGGACGTCACCATCGTGTCCGTTGACGGCGGCTGCCAGGGTGTGCAGGGTGTCGTGGACGGCAAGATCGCGGCCACGTCGCAGCAGTACCCGCTGAAGATGGCTTCGATGGGAGTCGAGGCGATCGTGAAGTACGCCAAGGACGGCACCAAGCCCACGGGCTACACCGACACCGGCGTGACCCTCATCACCGACAAGGCGCAGAGCGGCGTCGCGAGCAAGGACTCCACCTTCGGCTCGGCGAACTGCTGGGGCACCAAGTAGTCCTACACCGGATGGGCGGCGGCAGCTCCGCTGCCGCCGCCCGCGTTCAGAAAGGTCGACAGTTCATGAGCTCAGAACAGAGCGCAGCGCTAGACAAGCGGCCCGGCATCGTGAAGGTCCTACTCGCCTCGCCAATCCTTGGGCCGATAGTGGCACTGCTACTGGCCTGCATCTTCTTCGCCGTGATGAGCCAGCGGTTCCTCACCGGCCCCAACTTCTCTCTCATCCTGCAGCAAGTCACAGTGGTGGGGGTGCTCGCCATCGGCCAGACGCTGGTCATCATCACGACCGGCATCGACCTGTCGAACGGCATGGTCATGGCGCTCTCGGGCGTCCTGATGGCGAGCTTCGCGGCCCAGAAGGGCCTTAACCCGATCCTGGCGATCACGATCGGACTATTGGTGGCAATGGGCCTCGGCCTGCTGAACGGCGGTCTGGTGACCGGCATCGGGCTTCCGGCCTTCATCGTCACCCTTGGCACGCTGAACATCGCCTATGCCTTGACGCGGATCTACACCACATCAACCATCACCAACCTGCCGGCCTCGCTGACCTTCCTGGGAAACACGTTCAATGTCGGTGGCACCGCGATCGCCAACGGCACCGTCCTGATGCTGGTGCTCTATGCGATCACCTGGTTCGCGATGAAGTACACCCCGGCTGGCCGCTCGGTCTACGCGGTGGGCGACAACGTCGAAGCCGCCCGACTTGCTGGCATCAACACCCGGCGCGTTCTGCTCGGGGTCTACACCATCGCGGGCCTTGCCTACGGCATCGCTGCACTGCTTCAGGTGGCGCGTACCGGCGTCGGTGACCCGCAGGCGGGCCAGACCTCCAACCTGGACAGCATCACCGCTGTGGTTCTCGGTGGCACGAGCCTGTTCGGTGGCCGCGGCAGCATCGTCGGGACCCTGCTAGGGGCACTGATCGTCGGCGTCTTCCGCAACGGCCTGCAGCTCCTTGGCGTCGAGTCGACCTACCAGGTGCTGATCACGGGCATCCTGGTGATCGCCGCTGTCTCGGTCGACCAACTGACTCACCGTAAGTGAGGTCAGCCAGATGACCACGCAGACCCAGGGCCGTGTGCTCTTGGAGATGAAGGGGATCGGCAAGACCTTTCCTGGTGTCAAGGCGCTCGAAGGGGTGAACCTCTCCGTACGCGAGGGACAGGTGCATGCCCTTCTCGGGGAGAACGGCGCCGGGAAGTCGACGCTCATCAAGATCCTCTCTGGCGCCTACACCCGCGACGAGGGCGAGATCATGTTCGACGGGAAGAGAGCCGACATCAAGGCGCCCGCCGATGCCGAAGATCTGGGGATCTCGACGATCTACCAGGAGTTCAACCTCACCCCCAACATGACGATCGCCGAGAACATCTTCCTCGGCCACCTGCCCACCAAAGCGGGCAGGGTCGACTGGGCGACGGTGAATCGGCGCTCACGCGAGCTGCTCGACAGCCTGGACGTCCGCCTGCCTGTGGACACTCTCACCGGGGGCCTGTCCGTGGCTCAGCAGCAGATGGTCGAGATTGCCAAGGCGCTGAACCGCAACACCAGGATCCTGATCATGGACGAGCCGTCCGCGGTGCTGGGCGAGAAGGACATCGACAACCTGTTCGCAGTGGTGCGCCGACTCCAAGCCACCGGGATCGGGATCATCTACATCTCGCACCGGCTCAAGGAGATCTTCCAGCTCGCCGACGAGGTCACCGTGCTCAAGGACGGGCGTTACATCGACACCCGGCAAGTGGCCGACGTCACGATGGACGACCTGGTCCGGCTCATGATCGGCCGCGACCTCGAGGATGTCTACCCACGGCGCAAGGCAGACCCGGGCGACGTCGTTCTCGAGGTCTCGCACCTGGCCCAAGCTCACCTGACCAAGGACGTCAGCTTCCAGCTGCGTACCGGCGAGATCATCGGTTTCGCAGGCATCACCGGCTCGGGACGCACCGAGGCAGCCCGCGTGATCTTCGGGGCTGACCGGGCAACGGCGGGTGAGATGACCCTCTTCGGCAAGCCCTACCGCCCCCGCTCGCCGCGGGACGCGATCAACCACGGGATAGCCCTCGTCACAGAGGACCGCAAGCGCCAGGGTCTGCTGCTGAAGCTCCAGGTCTTCTTCAACACCACCGTCTCCGGCCTTGACCGGCTGACGCGTTTCGGGGTCCTGAGTTTGAAGGACGAGATGATCCTGGTTCGGAAGTGGATCAAGGACCTGCGTATCAAGACGCCCTCTCCAGAGTTCATGGTCGTCAACATGAGCGGCGGCAACCAGCAGAAGGTCGTCCTGGCCCGATGGCTGAGCCTGGGCATCAAGGTGTTCATCCTCGACGAGCCGACCCGCGGCATCGACGTGGGCAGCAAGGCCGAGATCTACCAGATCATGACCGACCTGGCCAACCAGGGAGCAGCCATCATCATGATCTCCTCGGAGCTGCCCGAGGTGCTCGGCATGAGCGATCGCGTGATGGTCATGCGTGATGGCCGGATCGTCAAGGAGCTCGCGCGAGCGGACGCGTCGGAAGAGGTCGTCATGCATTACGCCGTCGGTCACGAGGAGGTTGCCAGTTGACCATGAAACAGGTCGAGCCAGCAGTCCCGGCCGCCCTCGCGGCGAGATTGCTGGCCCGTCCGATGGCCACGCGCGTCATCGTCGGTATCTGTGGAGCTCCGGGCGCCGGTAAGTCCACCTTCGCAGCGCTGCTGGCCGACGAGCTCAACGCGGTCGCGCCACAGACGGCCGTGGTGGTACCCATGGACGGGTTCCACCTCGCATCGTCGGTGATCGCCGTCGATGACCGTGCGACGCGGCGGGGGGCCACCGACACCTTCGACCCAGACGGCTACGCAGCCCTTCTTCGCCGGCTTCGGGAGAACGCCGAACCTGTGGTGTACGCACCGGAGTACAGGCGCGAGATCGAGGACCCGGTGGCTGGGGCGATCCCAGTGCCGAGCTCGTGCCGAGTAGTCATCACGGAAGGCAACTACCTGCTCAACCCGGAGCCGGCGTGGCAACGAGTGAGAGCGTGCCTGGACGAGGTGTGGTTCCTTGAAGCGCCCAGCGAGGAGTTGCGGGTGTCTCGCCTGATCGAGCGCCACGAGTACTTCGGCAAGACTCACGAGCATGCCGTGACGCACGTCCTTGAAACGGATGAGCGGAATGCCCTCCTGGTGGCCAGCCACCGAGAGGGTGCCGACCTCATCCTGCGTCGGGACTCTTGGTAGGCAGGCGCGTGCTCAGGACCCAGCCAGGCCTGTCGCACCCCTCGCCAGGGGCAGGCGAGGACCCGCGCTCGCGCCCCCGCTGAGGCGTTCGGTCCGTCCGGGCGGTTTGCCGACTGGGTGGTCCGCCGTCTGGCTGTAGAGTCGCGGCGGCTGTCCGGGCATGGCGTGGTCGGAAAGGGAGTCTGGTTCGAGCGTGGACCATGGTTCGCTTGGAAGGATCAGGTCCGTGATCGTGACGGCCACCGACGGACGATGTCGCATAGGGACTGCCGCCTGATCGGGTTGACCGTCGGTGCGGAAGATAACTGCTAGGGAACGAGGAGGTCGCATGGTCACCATGAGCGACGTCGCTCGGGTCGCCAAGGTGTCAGCGACAACTGTGTCGCACGTCATCAACAAGAGCCGAAAGGTGAACCCGGAGACCGAGAAGGCGGTCCGCGAAGCGATAGAGGCCACCGGGTACGCAGCCGATGGCATCGCTCGGTCCCTTCGAACCGGACGCTCCCAAACCATCGGTCTCGCGATGACGGCGATCTCCAACACGTACTTCGGGGATGTCGTCCACGCGCTGGAGCTGAAGGTCACCAACCTCGGCTACTCCCTGATCTTGACCGACACCCACGACACGCCCGAACAGGAGCTGCGCGCGATCCACGCCTTGCTCTCCCACCGGGTCGACGGGATCGTTCTCGCCCCCTCTGCATTCCCGGAAGCCGCTTATGCGCACCTTTCCCGACGCAAGGTTCCCCTCGTCCTGATCGACCGGGTACCGGAGACGCATCCGCCTCGAGTTGATGCCGTCGGCGTGAGCAACATCGAGCCGATTGCTCGCATGGTCGAACATCTCGGGATGGCCCATGGGCACACGCGCATCGCGATGCTGGCACCGAAGCCCGGAATCATCACCACCCGGGAACGTGTTGCGGGATTCTGTCTCGGGCTCGAAAGGATCGGCCTCGACCCCGCCGCGGCTCCCATTGAGTACGCGGGGGAGAGCCCCGAGCAGACGACCGCCGCCCTCACGAGGATGCTTGAGGTCCCGTCACCTCCGACGGCGCTGGTGCTGGGGAACAACCTCGTCACGGTTGCTGCGATCGCGGCATTGCGAAGACGGGGCATCACGCCGCCCCACGGAATGGCGACCGTCTCGTTCGACGACTTTCCCTGGGCAGACTCGTTCGAGCCTCGACTCACGACGATGTCGCAGCCGGTTGACGAGCTCGGGGCAGTGGCGGTCCAACTCCTCTTCGAGCGCATGGCAACGCCTGAGCTCGAATCGCGGAGCGTGCGCCTCGAGCCGACGTTCGAGCTGCGCGAGTCCTGTGGCTGCCCACGTGGTCCAGGGGTCTAGCGCGGCGTAGCCGTCCTGGGGCGGCCTCTCAACAGTCGAAGCCGCCGGCTCGTGCGACCGAGGGAGCGCAGCTCGGGGCAGCCGATGGGGCCTCCGGGGTGGTACTGACAGTGACTCGTTGCTCCCCGTGGGTCGCAGTAGTTTCGCCGGTATGGAACCCGAGTCCCCGCCCACCGGCGCGCTGGCGCCGTTCCGGAACCCCGCCTTCTTGTGGCTCTGGCTAGGGGTGGTGCTGTCGAGCATCGGGTCGTGGTCGCAGACGGTCGGCGCACAGTGGCTGTTCATCAACGACCCGAACGCGGCGACGATCATCTCGCTCGTACAGACCGCGACCGCGTTGCCGATGCTGCTGCTGGCTCTGGTCGGCGGGGTCCTGTCGGACGCGTTCGACAGGCGCCACCTGATGCTGTGGGTGCAGGTCTACTTCGTCGTGGTCGCCCTGCTGCTCTCGCTGCTCACGGCTCTCAAGCTCATGCCGCCGCTGCTGCTGCTCGCGTTCACGTTCGCGATCGGCGTCGGCAACGCGATCCAGCTGCCGACCTGGCAACCGCTCATCACCGAGCTCGTACCGCGCTCGCAGATCGCCGCGGCGACCCGGCTCGACATGGTCAGCGTCAACGTCGCCCGTGCAGTGGGTCCGGCGATCGCAGGCCTTGTCATCGCGGCGTTCGGCGTGCCACCGGTGTTCGCCATCAACGCCGCCTGCACGATGTTCCTCATCCTCGCGATCCTCGCCTGGCGACGGGAGCCGACGGTCTCCACCCGCGTCAGGGAGCGTTTCCTGCCTGCGCTACGCGCCGGCGGCCGGTACGTACGGCACGAGCCCGTCGTACGGCTCATCCTCATCCGGCTCGCCATGTTCATCGCACCGGGTACGGCGATGTGGGCGCTCCTCCCGCTCATCGCTCACAACCACCTCGGCCTCGGCGCCGACGGGTACGGGATCCTGTTCGCCGCGGTCGGCCTCGGCGCCATCACGGCTGCGTTCACCATGGGTCGCCTCAAGAAGCGCATGTCCGCCAACACGATCCTCAGCATCGTGGCGCTTGCCTTCGCGGTCGCGTTCGCGCTCACGATGGTGGTGCCGGGCCTGCTGCCGGCGTTGCCGTTGCTGTATGTGATGGGCTACGGCTGGACCGCGACCGTGTCCACGCTCAACGCGGAGCTCCAGCTGTACCTGCCTGGCTGGGTACGGGCTCGCGCGATCGCCGTGTACCTCATGACGTTCACCGGCTCGCAGGCGATCGCCGCACCGATCTGGGGCCAGATCGCGCAGCACGTCAGCCTCAGCGCCGCCGTGTGGGTCGCGTCCGGCGTCCTCGTGGTCGTCGGGCTCGTCGGGTTCGCCTGGCACTTCCCGGAGAGCGAGCAGCTCGACCGCGCCCCGCTGTCGTACTGGAGCGAGACCGAGCTCATCGACGAACCCGACCCCGACGCCGGTCCGATCCAGGTCGTCGTCGAGTACGAGGTTCCGCGCGACCGGCAGGAGGAGTGGCTCGGAGCGATGACCGACATGCGCCGGTCGCGACTGCGCAGCGGCGCGTTCCGCTGGGAGCTGTACCGGGTCGGCGAGCTCTCCGACACGTTCATGGAGATCTTCGCCGTGCCGTCCTGGGCCGAGCACCAGAGCCAGCACGACATCCGCCTCACCGCGCAGGACCAGGCGATCGAGGAGCTGGCCTTCTCGTTCGTCAGCACACCGCCCACCTCGGTCCACCTGCTGCCGGCGGCCCCCATCGTCCCGGGGCCGGCGGGCAGCGGCTGACGCTCGCGAGCCCCGATGACCAGGAACATCGCGACGCCCTTCGCAGACGCGGGGCCCACCCCCAGGCACGTGGGCCTCGCATCAACTGCGACGGTTGGACGGGTTATGAGACCTGCTCGCCAACCTCGCGCGATGAACTGCGACGTTGCTGGGGTTGTGAGGCTCTGGTTGAGCCCTATAACCCGTACAACGTTGCAACTCCTCTTGATCCCGCCCCACGAGCTGCCCATAACCCGGACAACGTCGCAATTCGGGACACCAACTGTGTGATCGCAGGCCCAGATCCTCAGACAGCGGGCTCGCGATCGTGCGGTACCGGTCAGGCGGACATCTCGGCCGCGCTGCGCTGACTCGTGGCGATCGTCTGGGCGTCATGGAACTCGCGCTGCAGCCGGCTGTGCGCGAGTTCGACGAGAGCCCGGTTGCCGTCGGCGGCCACCATGGTCACCACATGGATGTGGGTATCGGCGTCCACGCAGCAGGAGACGACGAGCGCCTCGTGGCCTGTACGGAGGACGGCCGTCTCGCACTGGTCGAGGCCCGCCTCAGCGCACGCCTCGTGCCCTGCCCGGATGAGCCCCTTGAGCGGAGCGAGGATGCGCGGCACGTCGAAGGTTCCGCAGGAGTCGACCTTGCTGACTAACGACCCCTCCTCGTCGAGCGCCAACGAGCCGCGGAGGCCACGGACAGAGCCGAGTCCATGGAAGAGGCCGGCGAGGCACGCGTCGGCGTCGAACAGGCTCGCCGGTGGGGGCACCACCAGCGACAGGTGCCGTCGCGCTGCGACTTCGGCCACGCGGTCCCAGATGTCGACGGGGGTCGACATACCGAGAGCGCCTGCCACATCAGTTGCGACGGCACCCGGGTCGTTGGACCAGGGAAGAGTTGCTTTCGCTCCGTACCACTCGGCCTGCCGCGCCATCTCGGCGGCTGGGTCGTCGACAAGGACGACCACGGGCAGACCGGGGTGATGAAGGGAGACGTAGAAGAGGAGGGGCAGACCCTCGTCGCCGGTCAGCGGCAACCCGGACACGACGGCGTCAGGCTGGTGGGCCTCAATGGCCCGCAGCGCCGACGCGAGGTCGGCGGCATTGACGATGTGGGCACCGGTCGCCCGCCCAAGCGGTGCGGCCAGTCGTGCCTCATGGCCAGTCTCGCCGATGAGAAGAACGGTCTTTTCGGCGACGATCGAGTTGTGGTCCATCGGAGCGCTTTCCGTAGTGGGGTCATTCGGAGCGCCAGGGAGTGACGAGGAAACTGGCTGTTACCGCGTCGAGGCCGACAGTATTCGTCTACGCGCTGACAAGGACTTTCATGAGAGGTCTCTCCTTTGAAAGGTTCCGGGGTGCCCTCGGATCACGCACACTCCGGGCTCGGCGAAAGGGACCAGGGTGAGAAGGTCGTGTGCGCCATCCACCAGGGGCTGATGGAAGCCATCAGCGTTGAGCCGTGGGGTCGACGATGCGCGGTCCGTCGTGCTCCGCCTGTTGTGGCCACAGACGGCCGATGAAGGAACCGACCTGGTCCGGGTGATGGCCAGGGAAGAGATGTAGGCGGACTACCGAGCCGGGGAGCACCCCCACGGTCCGCAAGCGCCTCGGACACGGCATTGTGGGCCTGTGATACGTCTCGCCACGATCGGTACCAGCACCATCACCAGCCAGTTCGTCGCTGCGCTTCCCCAGGTGCCCGGCATCCGGCTCGCCGGAGTCTTCTCCCGTGACAGCGTCCGGGCCGCAGCGACCGCGAAGGGCTTGGGTGCCGCCGAGTCATGGTCGGAGCTGGAGGCGATGCTCGCCTCCACCGACGTCGACGCGGTGTACGTCGCCAGCCCCAACGTCGTCCACTACGCGCAGTGCCGCGCCGCTCTCGATGCCGGCAAGCACGTGTTCGTCGAGAAGCCCGCCGTGGTCACCGTTGCCGAGTTCGAGGACCTGCTCGGCCTGGCGCGAGATCGCCGGGTCATCCTCTTCGAGGGCATGCGCAGTGCGTACGACCCGGGCATGGATCTCGTCCGCCACCTTCTGCCTGAGGTAGGGACGATCCGCAGGATCTCGTTCGAGTACTGCCAGCGCTCGTCGCGCTACGACCGTGTGCTGGCCGGGCAGCCCGTGAACATCTTCGACCCCGCCATGGCAGGCGGCGCGCTCAACGACCTGGGGGTCTACTGCGTCAGCGCGCTCGTGGACCTCTTCGGGGAACCGAGCCGAGTCGCCGCCGCGAAGGTGACGGTCGCCTCGGGTGCGGACGGAGCCGGCAGCGCCCTCGCGACGTACGCCGACTGCGTCGCCGAGCTGGCCTACTCCAAGATCACGGCCTCGGATCGCCCCAGCCAGGTCGAAGGGGAGCTCGGGACGCTGACCATCGACAAGATCGCCGAGCCCACCCGGATCGGGTTGCGCCTCGGATCGGCCCCCGTGCAGGAGCACGTCGTGGAGAAGCCGGCCGGCAACCTCGCCTACGAGGTCGAGCGGTTCGTACGGCTGGTTGCGGCTGGCGCGGACCCGGCCCCCGACCAGCAACGCACCCTCATGACTCTGCGCACGATGGAGAGGATCCGTACCGCGGCCGACCGTCTGTGACTCCTCGATCGTGCGATGGTCCTCGGTCAGGCAGGCGAGGGCGGTTCCCCGATCGGCCGGCGCCAGAGCCACCAAGCGGCGACTGCCGAGACGGCCTCGCCCACCGGGAACGCCCACCAGATGCCCTGGGTGCCGTAGGTGGAGAGGGCAAGGAGCACGGGAAGCTTGACCACGAGGACCGTACCCACCGACAAGACGAAGGACGGACGGGCATAGCCGCGCGACTGGTACCAGGCGGCCGTCAGCCCGACGAGGCCGCCGAACGGGTAGGCGAGGGCGATCGTCCGAAGGGCCGTGGCCGCGGCGTCAGCGGTGGTCGGGTCTGTGGTGAACGCTCCCGCGATGAGCCGGGCCGCCAGAGCGACGACCAGGGCAGCCCCCGCCCCGTACAGGACGCTCACTCTCAGCGAGAGGCTGGCCGCCCGGTGGGCCCGGTCGCTCCGCCCTGCGCCGTAGTTGTAGCCGACGATGGGCTGCATCGCCTGCGTGATGCCGAGCTGGGGCATCGCGACGAACGTCCCGATGCGGGCAGCGATGGCGTACGCGCTGAGCGCGAGCGTCCCGCCCGCCACGGCCAGGAGGTTGTTGGTCACGACCGACAGAACCGTCACCCCTAGTCCCGCCACGAACGTGGGAGCGCCGACGGCGGCGATCTCGCGCAACAGCCGCAGATCGGGGACCAGGTCGCGCGGTCGTACCCGGTACAGGCGGCGCCGCTGCAGCACGAAGAACCAGAAGCCCATCGCGGCACTGACGAGCTGCCCGCCGACGGTGCCCAGGGCGGCTCCGCGCACCCCGAGGTGGAAGCCGATGATGAAGACCGGGTCGAGCCCGATCTGCGTGACGACCGGGATGATCCACTCCAGAGTCGAGAACCCCATCCGTCCCTCGGCCCTGACCAGGCTCGAGAAACCGGTGGCTGCGATGCTCCCCGCGAGCAGGATGAGCGCGTACGCCTTCGCGTCCTGCTCGATCTCTCCCGTGGCGCCCAGCAGCCGTACGAGCGGGTCGAGAAAGACGATGCCCAGCACGCCGAACAGCGCGGAGAGGATCCAGTAGGACGCGAGGCTGGTCCCGGTGGCGCGCGCGGCACGGGACAGGTCCCTTGCCCCGAGGGCTCGCGAGAGCACCGATGCGCCACCTGCTCCGACGGTCGTCGCCACCGCCCCGATGAGCATCAGCAGGGGCGCCGCCACGTTGACCGAGGCGAGCGCGTCCGGCCCGACCCAGCGCGAGACGAAGAACGCGTTCGTCAGCGCGTACACCCCGTACGTCGCCACGGACAGGGTCGTCTGTACGGAGTTTCGCGCGAGCAGGCTCCCGATCGGTGCGGTGCCGAGTGCCGCGGCGGCGTCGGCGCGTCTCATGCAGCGCCCACGACCCGAGGGACCGCGAGGCAAGATGGCTGCATGACTGATGACCTTGCACCGTTGGGGATCACCGGAGCAACTGGACGACTGGGCGGCAGGATCGCCCGCCGACTGGCGGAGGCAGGGGTCAGGCAACGTCTGTTGGTGCGCGACCCGTCGAGGGCACCCGAGCTCCCTGGTTCCACGCTCGCCCAGGCGTCGTTCGCGGACTCGGAGGCGGTTGCCTCAGCGCTCACAGGGGTTCGTACGGCTCTCATGGTGTCGGCGTCGGAGAGTCCGAACCGGCTCGAGGAGCACTTCGCGTTCGTGGAGGGCGCCGTGCGCGCGGGTGTCGAGCACCTGGTCTACATCTCGTTCTCCGGTGCGGCGCCGGACTGTACGTTCACGCTCGGCCGCGACCACTACGCCACCGAGCAGCGCATCCGCGCGAGGGGGCTGCGGTTCACGTTCCTGCGCGACAACCTGTACGCGGACTTCTTCCCGGCGATGGTCGGCGATGACGGGGTGATCCGTGGTCCGGCTGCGGGAGGTCGGGTCGCTGCCGTCGCCCAGGACGACATCGCCGATGCCGCCGCGGCGGTACTGGTCGCGCCGACGGATCACGCAGACGCCACGTACACGCTCACCGGTCCCGAGGCGCTCACGCTCGACGAGGTGGCGGCGATCATCTCCGCTGCGACTAGCCGCGACGTCAGCTTCCGCCCGGAGACGGTGGCGGAGGCGTACGAGTCCCGGGCTGTGTACGGAGCGCCGGACTGGCAGGTGGACGCCTGGGTCTCCACCTACACAGCCATCGCCGCCGGCGAGCTGGCCGAGGTGACAGCGGATGTCGCCCGTCTGAGCGGGCACCCGGCCACGTCCTTGGCCGAGCTGCTCCGGCGAGGCGGTTCGGCGTACTGAGGCCAGGACGCCTCCCGAAGCGACCAGGTGCTCTGCTGAACCCGGCCAGGTGGGGCTACGTGCGTACGTGGCCGAGGTCGGCCATGGCTCCGTCGAGCGCTGGGCGGGCCATGTCGAGCTGCTCGGTGGTCGTGTGGCCGCGGTAGACGGTCTCGATGGTCATGATGAGGAACAGGTGCAAGTTGTACAGGCGGCGGCGGTCGAGCTCGGCAGCGGTGAGCTGGCCGCGGCCGTACCCCTCGAGGAAGCCGCTCGCGTCCCCGGCTGACGCCGTGCCGTCGGCGGCGAGGAAGCCCGCCTCCATGATCGGGTCGCCCCAGAACGCACGCTCGTGGTCGATGATGCCGGTGATCCGGTCGTCGGCGACCATCACGTTGGATCCCCACAGGTCCCACTCGCAGAACACCGGTACGGTCACCGCGTCGAGGCACGCCTCATGGTCCGCGATGGCCTGGCGCACCGCCGCGTACGACCAGCCCAGGTCGACCGCGCGGCGCTCCCCGTCGGCGAGGACGTCCTCGAGGATCCCGGTGAACGCCTCCCGCCAGGTCGCGACGCCCGGGACGCCGAAACGCCCGAACCCGTCGCCGCGGATCGTGTTCAGCTCGGCGTTCGCGGCGCCGATCTGCCGCCACACGGCTTGCTGGCGCTCCGCCGGCCAGTCGTCGCTGACCTCGCCGAAGTTGTCACCCGGCACGAACGTCATGACGAACCACGGGGCGGCGATGACCCCGTGGGTCGGGTCGTAGTGGTCGACGTGAGGCACGGGGACCGAGGTGCGCTCCTCGAGCAGGCGGATCGCCGCCACCTCTCCAGCGAGCATGTCCTGCTCGTACGTCATCACCTCGACGTCCTGCGGGGGCGCGATCTTCATGACGACCTGTCGGCCGTCGGCGAGCTGCAGCAGGTACGCGACGTTGAACCAGCCGTGCCCGAGCTCCGTGGCGAAGTCGTCGTCTTCCGGGACCAGCTCCGGCCCGTACGCTCGCTCGATCATTCGTCGCAGTGTCTGCGGCGACTGCCGGAACTTGGTGATGCTCTCCATCGAGTCTTACCTCCGCAGGAGACCTTACAGACGACTGCCGGCCCCAACGGGACCGGCAGTCTCTGTCTGTCGAGCGATCAGTGGAAGATGCTCACGCCTCCAGGGCCGACAAGGAGGCCGACCACGATGAGGACGATGCCCCACAGAAGCTGCTGACGCACGATCGCGAAGATGCCGGAGATGACCAGCACGGCCGCGACGATCCAGAGAAGGGTTGCCATACGACTTTCTCCTTTCCAGTGAAGCCTCTCGTGAAGGATCAGCGACGGAACTCGTCCTTGAGGTCGTCAACGGCCTCGTCGACGGTGCCCTTGGCCTTGCCGGACCACTTCTCGGCCTTGCCCTCGGCCTCGAGATCCTCGTTGCCGGTCAGCTTTCCCCAGCCTTCCTTGACGCTGCCCTTGAGCTCTTCGCCCTTGTGGCGAGCCTTGTCGTCTGCGCTCATGATCCGTTCCTCTCAGGAGATTGTTCCTTTCCAGTACCCACCCACCTGGGGCCCAAACCGACGATCCACGACCGAGCGCCCGACCTCGTGGTGGCCGCGGAAGCCGATCCGGGCCGAGCGCTCGGGAGCCTGAGAGCCGACGAAGAACCTTGTGGGAACTGAATCGATCTCGCGCTGCTGAACCGCGCGGCGGCTAGGCGTTGAGTCCCCATCGGGGTTTCTTGGCTTTGCCAACGCTCGGCAAAAAGATCCCAACGAACCCTTGATCGAGATGCTGATGTCTGGCATGGTCGAAGTGTCAGAGCGGTCCAACCACGTGCCGACTCGGACAGATCTCCCGCAAGGAGAACACTCATGGCACGTGGAGCAGCGCAAGCATCCACCGTGGCACGTCGCGAGGCCAAGACCCGCGAGCTCTTTGTTACCCTCGCCGAGGCAACGACGCCCGAGGAGCGTCGGCGGATCACCACCGAACTCGTCGAGCTCAACCTCCCGCTCTGCGACGCACTGGCCAGCAGGTATCTCGGCCGCGGCGTGGACTTCGACGATCTCGTACAGGTCGCACGTACCGCGCTGTGGGTCGCCATCCAGCGTTTCCACCCTGACGAGAGCAGGTCGCTGGCGTCGTACGCCGTCCCGACCATCACCGGCGAGCTGAAGCGGTACTTCCGGGACCACTGCTGGGTCGTACGGCCACCGCGCCAGATCCAGGACCTGGGCAGCCTGACCTCGAGAACGAGCGAGGGGCTCGAGCAGACGTCGGGCCGCAGAGTGTCCGTACGGGAGATCGGGGACGCCCTCGGCGTCGACCAGAAGCAGGTCGCGGAGTGCATCATCGCCCGCGCCGGCTATCGGCCGCTCTCACTCGATGCCACCACCGGTGACGCCGCCTCCCTGGGCTCGTTCCTTGCCGACGACGAGGATCTGGCCGGCGAGCTGACCGACCGGCTCGCGCTGCGCAGGGCACTCGCCGTGCTCTCGGAACGAGACCGTCAGGTGCTGGCGTGGAGGTTCGAGGAGGACTGCACGCAGAGCGAGATCGCCTCGCGGCTGGGCCTGTCCCAGATGCAGGTCTCGCGGATCATCCGCAGGATCCTCGACAACACCCGCGAGCTCCTCGAGCCCGCTGAGCCTCTGGCCAGCTGAGCCCAGGACTCGAGCAGCAACGCTCGACGCTTGCCCAGACCGCGTCGCGTCTCCGCCGCCTCCCCCGGGTGGCAGCGGAGACGGGCCAGGTCAGGGGTTCGCGTACGCGGACGTGTCCGGGTTCCTGTTCGGCGCAGACGCTCTCGCGCGGATCCTGTCGTTGGCGATCCCACCGGGATGGCCCGACGTGTGGATCGGCCCTCACCACGATCGAGCGTGCGACTCGACGGTCCAGGAGCTCCCTGAGCAACGTCGCGCATGCATGGAAGCCACCGGTCTGGGGCCGACGAAGAGGTGAGTCTGCGCGGGTCTAGGTTCGGGGCATGACATCGGCATGCCCTGGGTACAGGGACAGTGCCCCGGGTCGTCCGGCGACCGCCCGGGCTGTCGCCGGACGAGGTGTACCGGTTGAAACTGCAGCCGGTGCACCGCCGGAGTGTCCGAATGCCATTCAGGCCTTCCGTACGGCCCCATCACGCTCTACATTTCCCTCGCAAGAACGATCCTGTCCTCCGTGGTACCCGGGTTGGAGGCTCGATGGAAGACGCACGTGCTGGTCAAGAACATGACGGTCGGGTCGACCTTGAGGCGGAGAATGACATGACGGTTCTGGAGCGTTCGACCGACGCCGGTTGGCGGCGGGCCGTCATGCACGCCCTTCGGGATCCGCTGGTGGTCCTCGACGCCGACGGCGCCGTGATCGAGTTCAACCAGGCGTTCACCGACATGTTCGGCTACGAGCTCAGCGACGGTCCTTTCAGGCCGCCGTTCCCCTGGTGGCCCACCGAGGAGGAGGACCCCGAGGCGCTGGCCACCATCCAGGGACTCCACGACGAAGGGCTCAGCCGCAACGACTTCGACTCCGAGGTCCCCCTGTACACGAAGGACCGCCGCAAGATCTGGGTGCACACCAGCGGCGCGAGCGTAGACCTGCCGTTCAGCGGACAGACCGCCAAGATCCGCGTCCTGCGCAACATCACCCGTGACAAGCAGGCGCAGGAGCGCCGCGCCGCGGCCGCCCGCGTGAGCGCCGAGTTCAGCGGTACGGACGACCTGGCGACGCTGCTCGCGGTCGCCGAGCACGGTTTCGAGCTGCTCTTCGACGGTGGCAGCACGATCCAGATCGACCTGGACGAGCGGTATCTGTTCGCGTCAGGGAAGAACCTGTCCGTCGACGACCTGCACCCCGAGGTGGCCGCGGGCCTGGCGGGCTCGCCGAGCCCCGACACCGTGTCGTACCGGCGCGGCATCCTCCTCGTGCCGCAGACCAGCACGATCGGTGCGAGGGCGTGGGTCCAGTTCCCCAGGCCGCGCCGGATCAGCACCGAGGAGATGATCGCCGCGGACCTCCTCGCCCAGGCGTTCGGCCTGGCCATCGACAGGGGCATCGAGAGGCAGCGGTCGGCGGACAAGCAGGCGAACCTCGAGCAGGCCATGATCAGCCATCGCCTCGTCGGGCAGGCAGTGGGCATCCTCGTCGAGCGCCATCGGATCCTCCCGATCGAGGCGTTCGACCGGCTCAAGCAGGCGAGCCAGAACCGCAACCTCAAGCTGCACGACGTGGCGACCAGGGTCATCGAGACGGGCGCCGAGCCGGAGAACGCCTAGGCGCTAGTCGTCTACCTCGTGGCCACCCCATTCGGGGAGGTCGTCGACGGCCGGACCTTCGAGCACGCGTCCGGTCGGGCTGAACCGCGAGCCGTGCAGGGGGCAGTCCCACGACCGCTCGGCATCGTTCCAGACCACGACGCCACCCAGGTGCGTACAGACGGCTGAGACCGTGCAGGTGCGGTCGTCGACGGTCGACCGGGCCACGGGCCTCGCCCCGACCCTGCCGACGACACCCACGCCTTCGGCGGGATCCTCGTCGGGCAGGCCATGGGTCGTGGCCCCCGCCCAACCGCCCGTCATCTGGCCCGCGACCCCGACGCCGAACCTGACCGCGTCCACGAGCGACATCGCGCGCGGCGGGAGCGTCTCGAGAGGTTCGGCCCACGCCACGTCCGAGCCGGTGAGCGACCCCGCGATGCGCAGCGCCGCGGCGACCGCGTTGGTGAGGCCCCACTTGTCGTAGCCCGTGGCGGTCAGCACGCGGTCCTTCGTCATCGGGACGTGCCCCACGTACGGAACGCCGTCGATCGGCCGGTAGTCCTGCCCTGACCAGGCGTGCGTGAAGGACGCGGTCGGGAAGTACGAGCTGGTCCAGTGCTCGAGGTCGGCGATCGCCTGCTTCGGGTGCGCCTCGCGGCCCGTCGGATGGCCGTTCCCACCTATGAGGAAGAACTCGCCGTCGCGGGTGATGGCCGTACGCAGCGAGCGCGTCGGCGAGTCCACCGACAGGTACATGCCGTCCGGTACGGGCTCCGTCACGCGACACGCGACCACGTACGACCTCAGCGCCTGCAGCCTGGCGAAGTACGCGCCGCGGTCGAGCACCGGGGTGCCGGTTGCGAGCACGACCCGGTCGGCGCGCAGCTGACCTCGTGACGTGGAGATCTCGCAACCCGACCCCGTCTCGACGCTGTGGAAGCGGGCCCAGGTGTGCAGGACGCCCCCGAGCGACTCGTACTCACGCAGCAGCGAGGCGAGCACCTCGGTCGGGTGCAGCTGGATCTGGTTGGCCAGCGTGATGGCGCCCGTCACGGGGAACGGCAGCCCGGCATCGTCCGCCCACCGGGCGTCGATGCCCGACGCCTGGGTCGCCCCGAGCTCGCGGTCCAGCGACCGGCGGCCCTCGTCGGTCGTGGCGTACGTGTAGGCATTCCTGACCTGATAGCTCAGACCGTTCGTGTTCAGGTGCCGAATGAGCCACGACTGGCCGGCCCGGTTCGCCTCGGCGTGGGCCCTCAGGACGTCGTCGCCCTGGTGCGTGCGGATCCGCGACATCACCAGGCCCTGCAGCAGGCTGAGCTTGCCCGTGGTGTTGCCCGTGGTCACGACGCCGGGGACGCGCGCCTCGACGAGTGCGACGCGCTGTCCGGCGCGGGTCAGAAGAAGCGCCGTCGTCACGCCGGTGAGGCCGGCGCCGACCACGACGGTGTCGTAGCGGGCGTCCGGTACGGGAGGGACCCCTTGTGTGCTGATGGGGTGAGTGGCCAACCACAGAGACGTCATCGTCCAGCCTTCCCGCGCCCGTACCGGACGCTCTGTACGTCAGTACCCCCTGGGCGCCCCACCGACACACGGAGAGCGACTCGTGCGTTGCCTTCGGCGCGCGACGGGTACGTGTGCCACCGGTGAGTACGGCCCCGACCACCGCAGATGCGGACAACCGAGCAAGGATGGACCCATGAGTACTCACGATTTCGACAACGACCAGGAGAACTGGCTGAAGCCACCCGTTCCCGACCCTCTGTACGCGCCCGACACCGAGGGCCACACAGAGCATGGCGAGGTCGACGGACCGGACCACGAGTCGATCGAGATCGCCCGCGCCGCGGTGGAGGAAGCCAAGACGGAATCGGTGATGAACCACTTCCGGGTCTGAGCAGAATCCGGACCGGAGACCTTACGCGCTGCAGGTGCGGCCGAGTCCGGCCCCGTCCCGCGCCTGACGCGCGAGCGCCTCGTTCGGTTCGCGGACCTTCGCGATGTCCTCTCGTCTGTGCCCGGGAGCTGACCCGCCGCGTTGACCGACTCACACCCGACCGGCGCTGTGGTTTGGCGCGCGGCCGGAGGGGTACAGGGGTACCGGACGTAGACCCAACCCAGGACCAACATGGCCGAATCCGAACGCTGCACTGTCCGTGGCATGCAGGTGGATCCTGAGTCGTCGTCGTCCGAGCCGTACGACGGGAAGACNNCGGATCCTCAGCGTGTGCGGCGCTCAGCCGTCGACGCCCAGCCACGTGCGGCAGTCGCGGGCGGCCTCGAAGGCTGCGAGCACGGTGTCCTTGTCGAGGACGGCCGGAAGGCCCGCGAAGTACGAGACGAGGCGGCGCCGGTTGACGATCCCCACGTCGGCGGGGTGGTTCTTGACGGTCAGTGACGCCGCGCCGACGGGTACGACAAGGGCGAACGCCCTCACGGGCCTCCCCGTCGCCTCTGTGAGCCGCGCGGTCGCGTTCTCTGCCTCGCGGCGTGCGTTGCGTACGTACCAGGTCTTCTCGCCGTTCACCATGAGCAAGTCGCCGGACACCCAGATGCGGGCGTCGCGGTGGTGCTTGGTGTTGATCGTGAAGACACCGCCGGGGCCGATCACGAGATGGTCGATGTCGGAGCCCTTGGCATTCACGGGGATCGAGTTGAGGAAGCCCCAGCGAGGGTCGTGCGCGGCGAGCTTGCGGAGCTCGTCGGCGACGAGCTGCTCGCCGACGGCGCCAACCTCCCAGCTGGACGCGACCGGGACGAAGTCCGCGAAGCGGCGTCCCGTCGAACGACCGGCGGCGAGCTCGGCGGTCTCTTGACGGAGGAGAGCCTCTCCGGCGCGGTTGGCCAGCAGGTCGGCCGGGGGCTCGATGACAGTACGTACCGGCTCGACGTATCCCGCAGCGCGACGCGGCGCGGCCGGTGCGGCGAGCGGCTCCTCGGCGTGCGGCTCCTCAGCCTCGAGGGGCGTCACCTGGCGGAGTACGGGACGGGCGGGAGCGCCCATGCCGTGGGACTCCTGCCAGTCGCGCACGATGTGCTCTAGCTCGGGCGCCAGCTGCGGATCGAGCGCGTGGCCCTCGTCCGTCGCGACGTCCCACCAGCCCAGGTCGGCACCTGCCAGCGTCCGGACGTACAGCCGGTCGTGACCGAAGTTGCGCCAGCGCGTGACGGAGCCGTACGGCTCAGGCGTCGTCGCCAGGTGAACGAAGGCTTCCATAGCTCACGACTGTGACGACAGATGCCACAGAAGTCAGCCTTGGTGAGAGAAGTCACACCCAGGTCGGATGGTCGGGGCCTCGAATTCAGACGGTGGTCTGAGAGGGCTATGAGAGTCGTCTCATGGCCAACGTCGCTAGAGGAGGCTGTGGTTAGTTTGCACTACGAGAAGCGGGCCACACCGGTTCTCAAGGGGGGAATGGAATGGGGCTCTGCTCCCATGTTTCCGTCGCAGGCCGATGGTGCACACCACCGGTCGACCGCTTCGCCTGAGCTGGAGGGGTTCAGTTCCGGCCCGCGGATGCGGTCGCCGCAAGACGGGTTCAAACGGCAGAGGTGGTCGCTTCGGCGACCGGGGTCGAACCTCGACCGAACAAAGTCGGGAGTCGTACGGCACACCGCGGATGGTGGTGGTGCAGACGACTCCCGACTTCGTCGTTTTCCAGGCTGGGTTGTTTCGCCTGCAGGCTGGGAGCAGCGACTGTCGGATGGCTCGCATAGTGTGTGCCGCGTGGACGACGAGTACGACGAGCTCGACTTCTCCGACCAGGATGGTCCGAGTCTCTTCGACGCGCCCGCGGACGCTCCAGCGCAAGCCCTGACCAGCCCCGAGCCCGAGGAGCCACGTGTGCCGGCAGCGTCGGACGAGGCCCCGGGGGGCACTGCCTCAGCGCAGGCCCCGAGCGATGCTCCGGTGACGGTTGCCGTGGTGGCGGCTCCCGTGGCCGCTCCTTTGGCCGCGGCTCGCATGCCGATCCCCGACGTTCCCGAGCCCCCGCTCGCCCTGTACAGGCGTTACCGCCCGGACACGTTCGCCGACGTCATCGGCCAGGAGCACGTGACCGCGCCCCTCAAGCGCGCGCTCGAGAACAACCGCGTCAACCATGCGTACCTCTTCTCCGGCCCCCGCGGCTGCGGCAAGACCACGAGCGCCCGGATCCTCGCGCGTGCGCTGAACTGCGAGAAAGGCCCGACCTCGGAGCCCTGCGGCGAGTGCCGGTCGTGCCGCGACCTCGCCAGAGGTGGCCCCGGCAGCATCGACGTCATCGAGATCGACGCCGCGTCCCACGGAGGCGTCGACGACGCCCGAGACCTGCGTGAGCGGGCGTTCTTCGCGCCGGTGCAGAGCCGCTACAAGATCTACATCGTCGACGAGGCCCACATGGTCACGACGGCGGGCTTCAACGCGCTGCTCAAGCTCGTCGAGGAGCCACCGCCCCACGTGAAGTTCATCTTCGCGACCACCGAGCCCGAGAAGGTCATCGGCACGATCCGGAGCCGCACCCACCACTACCCGTTCCGGTTGGTGCCGCCGCGCGTGCTCAGCGACTACCTGCGCCGCCTCTGCGATGCCGAGGGCGTCGCGATCGAGTCGTCCGTGCTTCCGCTGGTCGTACGAGCGGGGGCGGGCTCTGTACGAGACTCGCTGTCCGTACTCGACCAGCTGCTCGGAGGGGCGGGACCGGCCGGTGTCACGTACGACCAGTCCGTGGCGCTGCTCGGCTTCACGCCTGACGCGCTGCTCGACGAGATCGTCGACGCGTTCGCGGCCGGTGACGGGGCGGGTGTGTTCGCGACGATCGACAAGGTCATCGAGGTCGGCCAGGACCCCCGGCGCTTCGCCGAGGACCTCTTGCGCCGCCTGCGCGACCTGGTGATCGTGGCGTCCGTGCCGGATGCGGCGTCCTCCGGGCTCATCGACGTCGCCGCCGACCAGGCAGAGCGCCTCGCAGTACAGGCTGCAGGCATCGGGGCCGGTGAGCTGACGCGTGCCGCCGAGGTCATCGCCGAGGGGCTCGTGGCGATGCGGGGCACGACCGCGCCGAGGCTCCACCTCGAGCTGATGTGCGCCCGCGTCCTGCTGCCCGGTGCCGACGTCGACGGTCGCGGCATCCACGCCCGGCTCGATCGGCTCGAGCGTCGACTGGGCATGCCGGACACCGGCACGGCCACGGCTGAGGCGCCCGCCACCGGTCCGTGGGGTCGTGAGGAGCGTGCGACAGCCGCACCGGCTGAGCGGCCGGCNNCGCGGAGGCGGGTCGCAAGGGGCGGCGCGGGTTCGACGAGCCGCCGCCCGAGGACGACTGGACACCTCCTGCTGACCGCGACGAGGCCGCGCCACCTGAGTCGACGGCGCCGAAGCTGCGGGTCGTACGGAACGAGCCTGCGCCAGCGCCCACACCGGCGGCGGCGCCCGAGCCGGTCCCCGCCGAGCCAATGTCCGAGCCCCCGGCCGCCGCCGAGGCGGCCCCCGTCGCCGCGACGGTCGGCAAGCAGGGTCCGGCAGCAGCGGATGTGCGGAGGCTGTGGCCTGAGGTGCTCGAAGAGGTGAAGAGGCGACGCCGGTTCACCTGGATGACGATCTCGCAGCACGCCCAGGTCACGGAGGTGTCCGACGGCACCCTGGTGCTGACGTTCGCGAACCCTGGTGCGCGTGACAGCTTCCTGCGCGGCGGCAGCGACGACGTCCTGCGTGATGCGCTGGTCGAGGTCATGGGCGCGGACCTCGTGATCTCCGCGCTGCTGGAGAGCGAGGGCCGTGGTGGTCCCGCGGCCACTCCGCCGCCGGTGGCTCCGGTCGGGACCGACGCAGCTGATTCGCCCGGCTCCGCCGACGAGACTGACCCGGTCGACACCGTCGAGTCGGTGGCCGCCGCTGACGAGTGGCGAGCCGACCCCGACGCGGTGGCATCCTCGACCCACACCGACCTGCTCGCCCGCGCCCGAGCCGAGGTGGCCACTCCCGCCGATCCGGCGGCTGACACCGGCGAGCGCGACGACCCCGATGTGGACGACACGGATGCCGAGAGCTTGCTGCGCGAGATGCTGCATGCTGAGGTCATCGACGACGAATGAAAGGGCGAACGTGGAGAACTTCAACCTCAACGACCTGATGGCGCAGGCCGCCGCGATGCAGTCCCAGCTGCAGAGCGCGCAGGACAAGCTGGCGTCGACCGAGCTGACAGGTACGGCCGGCGGTGGCCTGGTGACCGCCACGATCAAGGGCACCGGCGAGCTGGTCGGCCTCGTGATCAAGCCCGAGGTGGTCGACCCGGAGGACACCGAGACGCTCGCCGACCTCATCATTGCCGCTGTGCGCGATGCCAACGCCAAGGCTGCCGACGTGCAGCAGGCGTTCATGCCGCAGATGCCCGACCTGGGCTTCTGAGCGAGGGGACAGGTGTACGAAGGACCGGTACAAGACCTCATCGACGAGCTGGCAGCCCTTCCCGGCATCGGGCCCAAGGGTGCGCAGCGGATCGCCTTCTGGCTGCTCGACCAGCCGGAGGAGGACGTCACGCGTCTCGCCGAGACGCTGCTGCGCGTCAAAGCAGAGGTCCGGTTCTGCCAGGTCTGCTTCAACATCGCCTCCGACGACCTGTGCCGGGTGTGCCGCGACCCGCGCCGTGACCTGACCAGCATCTGTGTGGTCGAGGAGTCGAAGGACGTCGTCGCCGTCGAACGTACGCGCGAGTTCCGCGGCCGCTACCACGTGCTCGGCGGGTCCATCAGCCCGATCGACAACCGAGGCCCGGGCGACCTGCGCATCCGCGAGCTCGTGCAGCGCCTGGCCGACGGCGTCGTCACCGAGGTCATCCTCGCCACAGACCCGAACCTCGAGGGCGAGGCGACCGCCACGTACCTGTCGCGGCTTCTCATCCCCATGGGTGTCTCCGTGACCCGCCTGGCCTCGGGCCTCCCGGTCGGCGGCGACCTTGAGTACGCCGACGAGATCACCCTCGGCCGCGCCTTCGAGGGCCGCCGTCAGGTGCTCAGCTGACCGAACGCCTCAAGCCTCGCGCCGCGGCCCCCGCGAGTGTGACGTCGCAGATGGCGCGACCCCGTCTCGCGTCGGGAACCGCAGAGATCCGGGTTTTCGCTGCCCAGCGAAGGTGTGAGCCTTCTACAGAGGCAAGAGCCTCGGCTGTGCAGCGAAAACCCGGATTCTGAGCAGCGTGGCGGCGAGCCCCGCTACATCGGCAACGCCTCGTAGACGCGCACGCCCGTGCTCATGGGACAACCGGCGAGCAGCTCCTGGGCCGCGTCGAGATCCGCGGCATTGACGATGGAGTAGCCCGTGATGGGTGCGGCGTCGTTGCTGAGGTCGGTCACTCCGTCGGCGGTGACCGCCCGACCGGCACCGAAGGGGTTGCCGCCGTCGACCAGCTGCTCGCCGAGACTGGCGAACCAGTCACCCCAGGCCTTCATGCCGTCGGCAGTGGGCTCGGTCAGGCCCTGGCCCTGGTACAGAAAGACGAACTTCTTCATGACAACTCCTCAGGTGGTGTGGATGTGGCCGGCGTGTTGCCGGAGGGGTCTCGGGTCAGGAACTCCTCGTAGTTCGAAAGGCTCTCGGCGTCGGCGCCCCAGTAGGTGTGGAACTCAGTCAGCCACTCCTGCAGGGATCGCAGGGACTGGCGTCGAAGGGTCAGGTAGGTGGTCCGCCCGGTCTTGCGGCGACGGATCAGGTGGGCGTCCTCGAGGATCGCGAGGTGCTTGTGGATTGCCGGGAGGGAGAGCTCCCGAAGGGCGGCCAGCTGGCTGATGGAGTAGGGCTGAAGCCCGAGTGCGTGCACGATCGCTCGCCGATGGGCGTTGGCCAGGGCCGCAAGGACGACGTCGAGGTCGCCAGGGGAGACGGATGGAGCAGTCATGTCCCCTCCTCGTCCGATAGTTAACTGATTGGTGAAGCATAATCGGACGTCGCCGTTTCGTCCAGGGCCTGCGGAGGTAGAGATGGGGGAATGAGTTCCACTGGGCCGACGCCCCGTGGTGGGCTCTGCTCGGGTGGCCGGGATGGAAAGGCTACGGAAACGTTCTCAGGGTGCCATTGAGCGTGAGAACAGGTTGATCATGGACACTTCCTGCAACAGGACTGCAATCCTTTACCGCCCGCGAGGCGGGGGGATAGCGTTGTTCTGTCAGCCCTCGCGACGCGGCAGTCGCGGGCGGGCACAACCTACGCAAGGAGCTTCTGAATGACCTCTGGTGACCTGCCCGGTGCGGCATACCGCGAGTCCTACGCTCAGCGCGACGGCGTCGAGTACTGGCTGGAGAAGGTCGGTACAGGCCGCCAGCTCGTCGTGAAGGCCGCCGACTCGGCCGCGTACGAAGGGTTCTCCGGCTCCTCCGACGGCGACTCCTTCCGCGCCGACATCACCGGCGACAACGCCCTCGAGCTGCGCAACCGCCTGCCGTGGCTGAAGCCCCAGCTGTTCGGGCTCGCCACCTCCGTCGGTACGGGCGACCGCCTCGGCATCTGCACCCCCGGACACGTACGCGCCATGAAGGCGGTCGGCGGCGGCCTCAAGCCCGTCTTCGCCCAGCAGTCGATCCGCGAGATGGGCCGTTGCCACCGCGAGCCCCGCGACGTCCTCGACGACGCCACCTGGGGCGCGTTCCAGGAGGGGTGGACCGCAGGCGTCGGCGCCGACGCCGACCACCTGCACACGACGGTGGACATCGACCGTGGAGCCCAGGCCGGCTTCGTCTTCTACACGCTCGACCCCAACGAGTACGTCGACCCCGAGGCCGAGGCGGCCGACGAGGCCACGGTCCGTACGAAGGCGGCTGCTCTTGACTGGGCGAGCCTCGACTCGTCCCAGGAGAAGTTCCTCGCCACATACGTCGGCCACCGGATCGACCTCGAGCACGAGTCCATCACGCTCGACGAGGAGTCCGTGCTGCGCGCGATGGCCAAGTACGGGCCGTCGCTGGCCAACGCCATGGACCTGTACCGCCACCTCGTCAGCCTCGGCATCCCCCATGAGGTCGAGTTCGCGGTGGACGAGACCGACTACCCGACCAAGCCGGCCGAGCACGTGGTCGTGGTCTCCGAGCTCAAGCGCCTCGGGATGGAGTTCGTGAGCTTCGCGCCGCGCTTCGTGGGCGGGTTCGAGAAGGGCATCGAGTACATCGGCAACCTCGACGGGCTCAAGCGCGACTTCGAGATCCACGCCGAGATCGCCAAGGCCCTCGGCCCGTACAAGCTGAGCCTGCACTCGGGCTCGGACAAGTACTCGACGTACCCGCTGTTCGCAGAGGCGACCGGCGGCGTGGCGCATCTCAAGACGGCCGGTACGAGCTGGGCCGAGGCACTTCGCGTCATCGCCGCGCACGACGGCGACCTCATGCGCGAGATCGTCGCCCTGGCACTGGACAGCTTCGAGCAGAGCCGCAAGAGCTACCACCTCTCGTGCGACCCGGCGAAGGTGCCGGCCAACCCGACGGACGCTCAGCTGGCCACGCTGCTCGATGTCATCGACAGCCGCCAGGTCCTGCACGTGGGCTACGGCGCGATCCTCGACGAGTTCAAGCCGCGCATGTTCGCGGTGTGGCAGGCCCACGACGAGGAGCTGTACGGGGTCATCCAGGAGCACTTCATCAAGCACCTCGCACCGTTCGTCCGCTAACTCATAGAGCCTTCACAGCCCCCCGGTATTGGAGGCGTGTCCTCCCGGCGTCACACTGGACCTTGAGGCCTTCTTCGAAAGGTCCGTTGAAAAGAGAATGATCGCCGTAATGCGGCAACAGAAGGGGGACTTATGCGTCACCAAATGCCCGTCCACTCGATGGGCATCCTGCCCTACATCATCCAGGGCGTCTTCACACTCATCTTCCTCGCGCTGGTCGTCACCCTCGTGATCGTCCTCGTGAAGAAGTACCGCAAGGGCAAGCTCCATCTGCCGACGTTCGTGGGTTCCGCACAGGCGCCCGCGACCGAGTCCGACCCGTACCTCAGCGCTCTCAAGCTCCTCAACGAGCGGCTGGCGAACGGCGACATCGACGTCGACGACTACTACACGCGCAGGACGGCACTGAAGGGCCCGGATCCGACTCCCGGACCGACCACTGAAGCCTGACGCGCACCGAACTCGGCCACGGACATCTCGAGGTGTCCGTGGCCGTTCCATGCCTGAACCGCACGCGCACAACCTTCAGGTTCCCCGCACAACCCTTCTGACCACGTTTCTGCACCACAAAGGTTGTGCGCGTGCCTCAGCTGGCTTTGCCTGAACCGCACGCGAGGTTCATGAGACTCATGCCACCTTGAGCCGGTCCTCCTCTCCGGCGGCGGCAGACTGCGCGATGGACGAGTCTGTGCGCGGAAGGTGTGCGATGAGCGAAGAGTCGCTGTGGATACGGTCCGAGGTGTCCGGGGTCCCGATCTGGTCGACCGGCACCCCACGCCCCGCGACACGAGCAGCCATCATCGTCCGGGCCGGCATCGCCGACGAGACGCCCGAGACGCGCGGCTGGCTGGCCGTCGCCAAGGACCTCGCCCTGTGCGCCAACGCGCCTGACGGCATCACGGTCACCGGTACGGTCCGCGGCCTCCACACCACCCTCGTCATCCACGCCGCCCCGGACCTGCTCGCTGAAGGCGTCCGGTGGACGATCGGCCGCTTCATCAAGCCTGACCTCGACCAGTTGGCGGAGATCGTCGCCGCCCGTACAGCTCTGGGCCGTACGCCCAACATCTTCGGTCAGCTGCTCCGCCGCGAGCTCGGCGCGCACGGGTACGGGCTCGCGGGATTCCCCGAGTACGGCATAGCTCGCCTCGACAGCTCCACGATGCGGTGGTTCACCTCGGTCGTGTACACGGCCGAGAACATGGCGATCTGCTTCGACGGCGTCGTCCCTGACGGGCTCGAGCTCGTCGTCGGCTCCGACGAGCGCTGGTCGCCGCCCGAACGCGACGTGCAGACCAGACGCCGTCCCGCGGTCACCGAGGTCAACGGCACCGAGGTCGGCCTGCTCGGTGTCGTCACCGAGGACCGCGTCGCCTACTTCCTGGGCAAAGTGGTCGCCGAGCGCACCACCCGCCGGCTGCGCTCGCAGCGTCCCAACGACCCGCCCGCAAGGGCGCACGTCTCGCGACTCGACGACGTCCGCTCGGCCGTCCTGCTCACCGCCTCGGCGGTGGAGACGCCGGCGAGCTTCATCCACGGCTGCTTCGAGGCCGCGTTGCGCGACGTCGTCCGTACCGGGGCCATGCCGCACGAGCTCGACGACCTTGTCGTGGAGACGCGCCGCCTGGCGTCCGACCCGTCGCAGCACTTCGAGATCCTGCAACGCGCCGCGCTCGACGACCTGCTCGGGCTGCCCGCACTGTCGCCGTTGGACATGCTCAAGAAGGCCGAGAGCGTCACGCCGATCGAAGTCGCGGAGCTGGCCGTACGAGTCCAGGACCGTCACCTCGTCGGACTGCCGGCCGGTAGCGACCTGGACAACCCGTTCGACATGCCCGTCGACGCGCCCGTGAAGGGTCGCGCTCGCGGCGAAGGCCCCGCGGCCCACGCGTCGCTGTCCAGCAGCAGCCCGAAGGCCGCCGCGTACGTCATGCCCGGCCTCATCCACCTGCGCGACGACGAGCGCTCCGGCCTCGACATCCCGGCCGCCGAGATCGTCCTGCTCCTCGCGTACGGCGACGGCGGGCGCGTCATCATCACCCGTGACGGCTTCGAGCACGCGATCGAACCGACCCTGTACGAGCAGGGGCCGCAGCTCGTCGGCGCGATCGACTCGATGGTGCCGGCCGACCTCCGGGTGGCCCTGCCCGAGCGCGTCGACGTGCCGCAGCCGGAGCCGATGCAGAAGAAGACCGTCTGGAAGTCCGTGAAGAAGAAGGTCGGGCCGATCGCGGCTGCTGCCACCCTTCCGCTACGTGCTCAGAAGACGAGCCAGTTCGACGTCGCCGGCCGCCTGACGGGCTGGGCTGACGCGGACCGGCCGTGAGGACAGTCCAGCGCGCGGCTGGTGGACCTCCCCACGAAGCCCTGCGCTCCTAGGACGTCGGGTCGTCCTCGCGTCCGAGCATGACGAGTGACCTCGTCGGGACGTGAGCGATCGCCCAGAGGAACGCCCGGTCCACGTGGAAGTCACGGGACATGGGCATCGACGTCGTCTCCGCACCGCCCGCGGTCACCGCCGCAGCCTTGGCTCCGGTCTCGTCGACTGTGACGACGGCCTTGTGCTGGACGAAGCCGAGCTGCAGCGACCGGTCGCCGGTCATGCCGGTGAAGTCGGCGGCGTCGTTCCAGGCGTCCACGAGCCCCAACCCGGTGAGCGCGGCCTTCAGCGACGACGTGAACTCGGCGTGGAACTTCGGCAGCGCGAGGTCGACCAGAGCCTCGTCCGCGTCGAGCACGTCGCACAGGTCGGGCAGGCCCGTGAGCTTCACCGGACCGGTGCTCATGGGCAGCGCGACGATGAACGCCAGGTCCTCGTGACGGAACGGCAGGGCGACTGACGTCACCAGGCCGCTCTGCAGGTAGGGGATCCGCCATGACGCGTGCATGGTGTCGGCGCTCACCTGCGCACCCGATCCCGTACCGAACGGTTCCTTGGTCGTCAGCTCTTTGACGAAGTCGGTCACCCACGAACCCTTGATGTACATCGCGTTGCCCGTCACGATGCGCGTGTCCCTCGTGACCATCGAGTTGTCGACGATCGACGGCACGAGTCCGTTCGTCCCTATGTCGGCGAAAGCGTTGATCGCGGTCACCACCGCGGCCGGGTCGTTGACGAAGTCGGCGAGACGGACACCCGCGCCGTACCACCTCTTCATGGCCTCGAGGAAGGGTTGCTGCCAGTGGCCCTTCTGGAGCCACAACGCGTTCCAGAAGGTCATCTCGGTGCCCTTCTGGCCTTCCATCGCCACGAGCCGCTGTGCGAGGCCGTTGAGCTCGACGTTGAGCGCGTCGATGGGCGACCCGAGGACCTTCTCGAACTCGGTACGGGTCGTGGTCGATGCTCCGTTGCCCAGCATCGCGAGCGACACGGCGATCGATGTGGGAGAGACGACCACATTGCCATTCGGCATCGCATCCAACAGGCCGGCGGCGAACTTCGTGAGCGTCGATCGCACGGGGTCGCCCTGCGGGGCCCGCGCGACATCTGCGATGGCCATGGCTGCGTCGCCCCGTTCGCAGCCCGCCAGCGGCAGTGTCAGCGCTGACAACCCGAGCAGCTGTAGCAGCGCCCGACGATCTAGGTCGTTCACGATGGAGAGACGCTACCGCCATACGAATGGTTGACACAGGGGTTCGACAAGATGACGCCTAGTGCGTCGGGTCGACCTCTCGGCCGAGCATGACGAGGGACTTCGTCGGTACGTGAGCGATCGCCCAGAAGAACGGCTGGTCGACCACGAAGGTTGTCCCGGGCATCGATGCGGCCTGTGCGCCACCCGCGGTGACGGCGGCACCCTCGGCCCCGGTCTCGTCGACGGTGAGTACGGCCTTGTGCTGGACGAAGCTGAGGAACAGCGAGCGGTCGCCGGTCATGCCTGACAGGTCGGCCTGGCCGTAAGTCCAGGCGTCGACCAGTCCGAGAGTCGTGAGCGCGCTCTTCAGCGACTGCGCGAACTCCGAGTGGAACTTCGGCAGCGACAGGACGATCTCCGTCTGCTCCGTGGCGAGCACGTCGCACAGGTCGGGCAGCCCCGTGAGCGTCAGCGGGCCGCTCGCGGGCACCCCGACAATGAACGCGAGATCCGGGTGGCGGAACGGCAGAGCTATGGACGTCAGCGAGGTCGTCTGCAGGTAGCGGACGTACGGCATCCCGTGCATCATGTCGACGCTGACCTCCGCGCCCGACCCCGTACGGAACGGCGCCTTGCTCGTCATCGACGTGCTGAACTGGGTCGCCCAGGTGCCCTTGATGTGGACCGCGTTGCCGGCGACGACACGTGTGTACTGGGTGATCATGGAGGTGTCGACGATCGTGGGGATGAGCCCTTTCGTGGCGTCCTTGCACCAAGCGTTGATCGTGTCGACCGCTCCGGAGGGGTTCTTCATGAAGTCGGTGGCCCTCGCTCCGGCTCCGTACCACTTCTTCAGCGAGTCGAGGAACGGCTTCTGCCACGTGCCGCCCTTCTGGACCCACAGGGCGTTCGAGAACGTGATGTGGGTGTCCTTCTGGCCGTCGAGCGCGACGAGCCGCTGGTCGAGGCTGTTGAGCTCGACGTTGAGGGTGTCGATGGGCGATCCGAGGACCTTCTCGAACTCGGTACGGGTCGTGGTCGAGGCACCGTTGCCGAGCATCGCGAGCACCACGGCGATCGACGCGGGGGAGAGGACGACGTTCCCCTCCGGCATCGCGTCCAGCAGCTGGGCCGCGAACGTCGACAAGGTCGACGGCACGGGGTTCCCCTGTGGGGCTCTGCCGATGTCCGAGATCACGAGGCCGGCGTCGCCGGCTGACGCGCAGCCCGACAGCTCCAACGCGAGCGCTGACAATCCGAGCATCCTCAAGACCGTGCGTCGGTCCACGTCCACCATGCCTCCTAGACGCCCGAGCGGCCGGGGTGGTTGACAGCAAGGAACGCCTGAGCCAGACGCTAGCGGTTCGGGCTAGACTCAGCAGGCGTCCGCACAGCGACGATGGGGCCATCACCCCGGAGCCGCCGGAAGAACAGCGAACAGGCCGCCTCATGCAGCCCGTACGCCCACTAGACCCGGCAGCGGCGACATGAGAGCGGGGACTCGCGTCTTGGGGTCCCAAGAAGGGTGGTACCGCGGGGTGCCCGCCGAATCGGCGTGCCTCGTCCCTTTGTTGGAGACGACGAAGGAAGCGCCCGATGAGCCAGTACCGCACGGTCCCGCCGCAGGTCGACCTGCCCGCGATGGAGCGCGAGATCCTGGAGTTCTGGGATGGCGCCGACGTCTTCACCAAGTCCCTCGAGCAGACCGCTGGTGGTCAGCCGTGGACGTTCTACGAGGGCCCGCCGACGGCGAACGGCATGCCCGGCACCCATCACATCGAGGCCCGGGTCTTCAAGGACGTCTTCCCCCGCTTCCGTACGATGCAGGGCTTCCACGTCGACCGTAAGGCCGGCTGGGACTGCCACGGCCTGCCGGTCGAGCTGGCCGTCGAGCGCGAGCTGGGCTTCAACGGCAAGCCCGACATCGAGGCGTTCGGCGTCGAGGCCTTCAACACCAAGTGCCGCGAGTCGGTGAGCCGCCACGTCGACGCGTTCACCGAGCTCACGCAGCGCATGGGCTACTGGGTGAACCTCGACGAGGCGTACTGGACGATGTCGCCCGACTTCGTACAGTCCGTGTGGTGGGCGCTCAAGCAGATCCACGGCAAGGGCCTGCTCGTCGAGGACTACCGGGTCGCGCCCTACTGCCCGCGCTGTGGCACGACCTTGAGCGACCACGAGCTCGCGCAGGGGTACGAGACGGTGACCGACCCGTCCGTGTACGTCCGGTTCCCGCTCACCTCCGGCCCACTGGCCGGCAAGGCCGCGATGCTGGTGTGGACGACGACTCCCTGGACGCTCGTCGCGAACACGGCCGTCGCCGTGAACCCCGAGGTGACGTACGTGGTGGCCACCGACGGCACCGAGACGCTCGTCGTCGCGGAGCCGCTCGCGGAGAAGGTGCTCGGCGAGGGATGGCGTCTCGGCCAGACCTACAAGGGGACCGAGATGGAAGGCTGGAAGTACCAGCGCCCCTTCGAGCTCGTGGAGTTCCCGGACGTCGTCGGCGGAACCCACTACGTCCTGCTCGCCGACTACGTCACCACCGAGGACGGCTCGGGCCTGGTCCACCAGGCGCCCGCGTTCGGTGAGGACGACATGCTCACCTGCCGCACGTACGGGCTGCCGCTGGTCAACCCGATCCGTCCGGACGGGACGTTCTCCGAGGACGTACCGCTCGTCGGGGGGATGTTCTTCAAGACGGCCGACGCCGTGCTCGTCAAGGACCTCGAGGACCGCGGCCTCATGTACCGGGTGCTCGCGTACGAGCACAGCTACCCGCACTGCTGGCGCTGCCACACGGTGCTGCTGTACTACGCCCAGCCGTCCTGGTACATCCGCACGACGCAGATCAAGGACGCGTTGCTGCGCGAGAACGAGTCGACGAACTGGTACCCGGACTCGATCAAGCACGGCCGGTACGGCGACTGGCTGGACAACAACATCGACTGGGCGCTGTCGCGCTCGCGCTACTGGGGCACGCCGCTCCCCATCTGGCGTTGTCAGCACGACCATCAGGTCTGCGTCGGGTCGCTCGCGGAGCTGTCCGAGCTGGCGCATGAGGACTTCTCCGAGCTCGACCCGCACCGTCCGTACGTGGACGACGTCACCTTCGCCTGCCCGACGTGCGGCGAGACCGCGAGCCGTGTCACGGAGGTCATCGACGCCTGGTTCGACTCGGGCTCGATGCCGTTCGCGCAGTGGGGTTACCCGTACGTGGCGGGCTCGCAGGAGAAGTTCGGCGAGGCGTTCCCGGCCGACTTCATCTGCGAGGCGATCGACCAGACGCGCGGGTGGTTCTACTCGTTGATGGCTGTCGCGACGCTCGCGTTCGACCAGAACTCGTACAAGAACGTGCTCTGCCTCGGCCACATCCTCGCCGAGGACGGGCGCAAGATGAGCAAGCACCTCGGCAANNTGGTTCATGGCCGCCGGCGGCTCGCCGTGGGCGTCGCGACGGGTCGGGCACGCCACGATCACGGAGATCACGCGGAAGGTGCTCCTCACGTATTGGAACACGGTCGCGTTCCAGGCGCTGTACGCCCGGACGAACGGCTGGACGCCCGGTGATGCACCGGCGCCGGCCGATCGGCACGTGCTCGACCGATGGCTGCTCGGCGTGACGAACGAGCTCGTACGGGACGTGACGAACGACCTCGAGAACTTCGACACACTCGCCGCCGGTACGAGGCTGCAGGCCTTCACCGACGACCTGTCGAACTGGTACGTGCGGCGGTCGCGTCGGCGCTTCTGGGACGGCGAGCACTCGGCGCTCCAGACGCTGCACGAGGTGCTCGACATCGTCACACGGCTCATGGCGCCTCTCGTACCGTTCATCACCGAGCGCGTCTGGCAGGACCTCGTCGTCGCCACCGATCCGGCGGCGCCCACGTCCGTACATCTCGCGTCGTGGCCGAAGGTCGACGAGTCGCTCGTCGACGCCGAGCTCTCGCGGGAGATGAACCTGGCGCGGCGCGTCGTCGAGCTCGGCCGTGCCGCCCGCAGCGAGGCGAAGGTGAAGACGCGGCAGCCGCTGCGTCGTGCGCTGCTCGCGTCGACCACGTTGTCGCAGCTGAACGACGAGATCGTCGCCGAGGTGACCTCCGAGTTGAACGTGGGCACGCTGGAGTCGTTCGCAACTGCCGGCGACCTCGTCGACTACTCGGCNNTTCGGCAAGCAGACGCCGCTGGTCGCTCAGGCGATCGCCGACGCCGACGCCCACGCGCTGGCCGCCGCGCTGCGCGCGGACGGCAAGGCGACGGTCGCGTTCGAGGGTGGTGTCGAGGTGAGCGCCGACGAGGTCATCGTCTCCGAGCGCCCGCGCGAGGGCTGGTCGGTCGTCAACGAGCAGGGCGAGACCGTGGCCCTGGACCTCGAGCTGACACCTGAGCTCGTACGGGTCGGGCTGCTGCGCGATGTCGTACGCACCGTGCAGGAGGCCCGGAAGCAGGCCGGCCTGGAGGTGTCCGACCGCATCACGCTCACGTGGACGGGTACGGGCGAGGCCGCCGACGCGCTCCGCGCAGATGCCGCGTTCGTGGCCGGCGAGGTCCTGGCGACAACCGTCGTCGAGGCCGCATCGGCCGGCGACGGCTGGTCCACGGACGCCGATCTGGCCCTGTCCTTCGAGGTGGCCAAGGCCTGACGCGGGCGCTGAACCGAGCGTCCAACCCTCACGAGGCTCAGCCGGGAGTGACTCCATCTGGCTGGCCCGCGTGTGACCTCAGGGACCGGGCCTGGGTCAGAGCAGGTCCGCGTACTCCGGGTGCTTGTCGAAGAAGTCGGCGACGAAGGAGCAGCTGGCACGTACGGAGAGGCCGCCGCGGGCACGGATGTCGTCCAGCGCGCCCTCGACCATCTGCGACCCGTACCCCTTGCCGCCGTGGGCAGGGTTGGTCTCCGCGTGGAAGAGGTCGATGACCGAGTCGGTCACCCGATAGTCGATCAACCCGATGAGCTCGCCCTCGTCGGAGACGAGTTCGTACCGGCGTTCACTGTCGTTGCGCCTGACCCCGAGCTTCATGTCCAGATCACACCACTCAACTAGTACCGCCGCTGACGGTTGCGGCCGTTCCTGATCTGATTGTTACGACCCCACCGGCCGAAGATCGCCGGGAAGAAGAAGATGAACCACCATCCGCCGAAGCGGAACAGCCCCGCCATGACCGTGATGAACACGACGACGATGATGACCTTCGCCCATGGAGGCATGGTGGCGAACCACGACAACGGCGAGTTCACCTGCGGTCCGGCCTGTTCGGCAGTGGCGTAGGGCGTCTCGTCCGTCAGGTACGGGCTGGGCGTCGGCATGGCGACGGACTGGTGCGGGTACAGCTCGTACGTGGGGTTGCTGCTCACCACGGGCGGCAGGTCCTGGAACAACGGCTCCAGGTCCTCCTGCGTGGTCGCGGCGAGGGCTGTTGCGACCCTCGTCTCGTACGTCGGCTGGTCGAGCCGACCCTCGTCGAGGTTGACGCGCAGCCGCTCGACGGCCGCATCCCGCTCGGCGTTGCCGATGCGCTGGGGGACGTTCTCGTACTGGCTGCTCACTCGGTCTCTCGCTCTCCGACGGCCTGCACGCAGGTCGCGGGCTGATCTTCAGGTGGTTGTACGAGTCGTGGCGCGCCCGCGAAAACTGGCTGCTCCCACTTCTCGGGGGCGACGAACGGCGCAGGCCGAGGATACGTCTCGTACCCGTTCACGTTCGTCGTCACCCCACCATGCTGCCACTCCACCGGAAAGGTTGGCTGTGTGCCCGCTGTCGGACCCCCTGACGCACCCCTGTCGAGACCCCGAAGCAACAAGCGGCAGCCCCGCGTCGCGAGACATCCACGTGGCAAGGTTGCCGACATGACGACGACGGGATTGGGCCTGACCGGCACGCGCGTGCTCGTGACCGGAGGCGGTACGGGGATCGGGCGAGGCATCGCCGAGGCGTTCGGCGCCGAGGGCGCGCGGGTGGCGGTCACCTACCACCGTCACGAGCCGGACGACGCCCTGCGCGCAGCGTGCCCCGGGCTCGTCGCCCTCCCCAACCAGGCGACGGACGAGGCCGACACCCGAGCGGTCGTCGCCCGGGTCGTCGAGGCGCTCGGCGGCATCGACGTGCTCGTCAACAACGTCGGTGGAATGGTGGCCCGGACCCCGATCAGCGACATGACGTATGCGCACTGGCGCGAGGTGATGGAGCTGAACCTCGACACGATGTTCCTCATGACGGCGGCCGTCCTGCCCCATCTCGCCGATGGCGGCAGGATCATCAACGTCGCCAGCGTCGCGGGTCACAACGGGGGAGGGGCCGGCGCGGTGGCCTACGCGACCGCGAAGTCGGGGATGTTCGCCTTCACGCGCGGACTGGCGAAGGAGCTCGCGGGTCGGCGCATCACGGTCAACGCACTGGCGCCCGGCTACATCGACCAGACCGAGTTCCACGCCGTCCACACGCCGGCGTCGGAGCAGGCCAAGCAGATCGCCGGCATCCCACTCGGGCGGCCGGGCGTGCCTGCCGACGTCGCCGGGCCGACGCTGTGGCTGGCATCCGACCTCGCCGCGTGGGTCACGGGCGAGGTCGTCGACATCAACGGCGGCACGTACTTCGCCTGAGCAGGCCCAACTGAGGCGAGCGCTAACCCCTAGACTCGTGGACCGGCAAGGGAGGTCAGGTTGACACGGGTCGTCCAGAAGTTCGGCGGATCGTCGGTCGCCGACGCGGAGAGCATCAAACGCGTCGCCAGGCGGATCGTCGAGACCAAGAAGCAGGGGCACGACATCGTCGTCGTCATCTCAGCGATGGGTGACACCACCGACGAGCTCCTGGATCTGGCGCAGCAGGTCAGCCCGCAGCCGCCCGCCCGCGAGCTCGACATGCTGCTCACCGCGGGTGAGCGCATGAGCGCGGCCCTGCTCGCCATGGCGATCGCCGACACCGGCTTCCACGCGCGGTCGTTCACGGGGTCGCAGGCCGGCGTCATCACGACCGAGACCCACGGCAACGCACGCATCATCGACATCACGCCCGGACGGATCGTCGAGGCGCTCGGCGACGGCGACATCGTCATCGTGGCGGGCTTCCAGGGGGTCTCGCAGACGACCAAGGACATCACCACGCTGGGCCGCGGCGCCTCGGACACGACGGCCGTCGCCCTGGCAGCGGCGCTCGGCGCCCAGTACTGCGAGATCTACACCGACGTCGACGGTGTCTTCTCCGCCGACCCCCGCATTGTTCCCGGTGCCCGCCGCATCCCCGAGATCTCGTACGAGGAGATGCTCGAGCTCGCGGCGAACGGCGCCAAGATCCTGCACCTACGCTGCGTCGAGTACGCACGCCGCGCCGGCGTACAGGTGCACGTCCGCTCCTCGTTCTCCGCCAAGCACGGCACCTGGGTCAAGGACTCGTCGCTCATCACGGAAGGACCCGCCATGGAAGCCGCCCTCATCACCGGCGTCGCCCACGACCGCAGCGAGGCGAAGGTCACCGTCGTCGGTGTTCCCGACAAGATCGGCGAAGCGGCTCGCATCTTCGAGACGGTCGCGGCCGCGAACATCAACATCGACATGATCGTGCAGAACGTCTCGGTCAAGGACGCGTCGACGGCGATCTCGTTCACGCTGCCGCAGTCCGACGGCAAGGCGGCACTCGATGCGCTGCGCGCCGTACAGGGCACGATCGGGTTCACCGACCTGCTGTACGACGACCAGATCGGCAAGGTCTCGATCGTCGGCGTCGGCATGCGCTCGCACCCCGGTGTGTCCGCCACGTTCTTCACGGCACTGGCGAACGCAGGCATCAACATCGGCATGATCTCGACCTCGGAGATCCGGATCTCGGTGGTCGTACCGGCCGAGCAGGTCGACGATGCCGTACGTGCCGCACACACCGCTTTCGGCCTCGACGGCGACGGCGAGGCAGTCGTGTACGGGGGCACCGGGCGCTGACCGCGTCCGACACGGCATACTGACAGCGGTCGTTTCGAGCTGACACCGGTCGCAGCGGGACCCTGACTGGCGGGAGGGCGGGTGTGACGGCACTGGCGCTGCACACGGCGCTGTCCATCGCGCTCATTGCCTGGGGATACATGATCGCGTCCCGCGTGCCGTACCGACCGGCGTTGGTCTGGGCGGGCGTTGCCCCCCTCGTACTGCTCGGCTACCTCTCCCTGGTCGCCAGGTCCGTCTTCGACGGCAGCCCGGCCAAGGTGCAGGCGATCGTGGGCAACGTGGCGGCGACGCTGCTGACGCTCGCCGGGATCGGCTGCCTCGTCCTGTTCGCGGCGGTGTCGCGCATGGCCACGCGTTCGGTTGCCGCACGCGGAGCGGCGAGAGCCGATGCTTCTGCATGGGCGCCACGCGACGAGGAGTCCGTCATCATGCCCGAGGGCACCGAGGACTGGGACTCCGGATCGGTGATCGACGCCGGTTCCTCGCCGTCCGGTCCTTCGGTGGAGGAGGAGCCGCATCCCGGCCGCTACGAGTACGCGGCACCGGGGAAGACCGACGCGCCCCCGAGCGCGTCTGCTGCCCCGACGGTGGTCTCACCTCAGGTCGTACCGTCCACAGTCTTTGTTACCACTCCTGCCCGCGCGGTGGTCCCGCCACCGCTCGTACCGTCGGCTGTCCCTGTGAGCACGGCTCCTGCGCCTGTGGTGGTCCCGTCACCGTTCGTACCGTCGGCTGTCCCTGTGAGCACGGCTCCTGCGCCATCACCGTTCGCGCCGCCCGCGGCCCCCCTGAGCGCCGCTCCCGCGCGCGCGATGGTTTCGCCGCCACTACCACCCGCGCCGACCGCCGCGCTCGCGAGCAACGCGCCGGCGCGTGCGATGGCCGAGCCGGCTGCGACAGGCGTGTACACGCCGGTCGCCCCGCCGCCGGTGGCCGCCTCGGAGTGGACCCAGGCATCGAGCGCCGACGAGGACCCGTGGGAGCAGCAGATCGCCCCACGGCGCGCCCTGCCGCCGTCCGACGAGGACGACCACTGAGGCACTTCGTCAGCCGGGCCGGACCATGAGCTTGAGGTACTGCCACGTGTTGCCCACCGCGCCGCGGATCATCCGTCGGTACACGCGCTTGCCGTACCGGTCCTTGATGTACCGGCGGCGCGACGGGTTCGCGGTGGTCTTGTAGTGGGCGCGTAGCAGCTGCCAGTAGTACGCACGGGGGCCGAGCTCTGTGGGCCGGAACGTCAGGTGGGCGCTGTCCCAGCGCTCCGCCTCGCAGCGCGCGAGACTCACCTGGTCACATCCTTCGTCGAACTCCGACGTGCCGGGCATCGGGGTGCTGGGCTGGATGTTCACCATCGGGTGCTCGAGCTGGTTGAGGAAGGCGATGAGGCGGTCGAAGTCGGTCCGGTCCCAGTCCATGCCGGTGAACAGGTCCGTGTAGCACTGGACCCCGGCGTCCTCCAGCACGCGTACGGCCTGGACGGCCTGCTCGATCTCGGTCTGGTCGGCGCGGTCGTCGTTGAGCTGGGTCTTCAGGAACGGCTCGACTTCGAGGAAGAGCCCTTCGAAGCCATGGGCGGCGAGGAGACGGACGTCGTCGGGATGGTCGCTGACGTACTCGGCCCGTGCGAAGGCCATGAACCGCTTCGAGATGCCCCGGGCGTCCAGCGCATCGCAGAACGCCTGGATCCCGGCAGGGGAGGACAAGAAGTCGTCGTCGACGATGAAGACGTGCGGCTCGTCGATGGTGGCGAGCTCGTCCATGACCTCGTCGAGGTCCCGTCGGGAGCACGAGCCGTCGTGGTCGCACCCCGTCGCGCACGCTCTCGCGCAGCCGTACGAGGTCTTCAGCATCGCGCTGCTCTCGTGATGCATGGAGTTGTACCGGCTCCGGTACTTCGCGGTGCTCGTACGATCCGGCAGCAGCCCACGCGGATGGTCCGACGCGGGCTTGGCCTTGCCGGAACCCCACACGCCCGGCAGGCACGCGCCCTCGGCGACGGACATCCCCGAGGCGAGCTCGGCCATGGTCGCAGGCCCGTTGGCCCAGACGATGTGGTCGATCGAGCTGTCGATGAAGTCGGTGGGTACGGACTCGGCGTGGATCCCTCCGACGACGACCCTCGTCTGGGGCGACGCCCGCTTGACCTCGCCGGCCAGCGCCTTGATCACGTGGACGTGGTTGATGTAGCCGGTCAGGCCCACGAGGTCGTAGTGCTTCTGCGCCAGGAACCATGCGAGCTTGTGGCGTTCCAGGACGAGGTCCACGACGTCCACCTCATGCCCGAGGTTCGACAGATGAGCTGCCAGGATCTCGAGCTCCAGTGGCTCGGTGACCATGAAGCGTTGGACGTTCACCGACCGCGTGTCGGGACGTGGCCGCGCCAGAAGTACCTTCACGGTGTCGTCCCCCCCAGGCCCACCAGGAACCCGGGTTGCCGTCTGTGCGGCAACCTCGGCGCGTCCTGTCATCGTTGACCTCAAGATAACTACCGATGTCAGGACATACCTCAAAGATGAGGGCCTCCAGCGAGGCATCCTCATGAAAGTGCCTGTCCGGGACCCCGTTCAGGCATCGGCGGAAGGCCCGGGGACGTCCGGGGACGACGCGTCGGCGCTCAGGGAGTGGGCGTCCCGAGGTCTCGCAGCGGCGCAGATCGTCCGGTGGGCGTCGCTCTCGGGAGCGTCCGGGGTCCGGTTTCGAGGTGGGGAACTCGTTCGGGCCTCCGACGGCGCCGAGCCGTCGGGGCCGTACTCGACCAGCCACCAGATGTTGTGCCAGGGGTCGTCGCCGGCGGCGGGTCGGCGGTCGTATCTCCTGGTGAGACGGGCTGCTGCGATTCCCCAGACTCACCTGCTAATCTCACCGGCGTGATGAGCGTTCAAGCATTGACGGCCGGGTCCGGCCTCGTGCGCGCTTGCACGTGTTGTTGTTGCGCCTGATCGACGACACGCGATCCTGACTGCCCTCTCGCCACTGCGAGCTGCGCGGTCCACCCAGATCCCTGACTCTGCGCCGGAGCCGGCCTCGGGACGTGTGTCGGAAGCCCTCAGACCCTCCGACCCAAGGAATCCTCATGCCACCCACCGTCACTCCGACGCCGATCGACCCGCGGGGCCCTCGCTTCGGGGCTGCGATCACGTCCGTGGTGCTCGCGGTCACGCTCCTCCTCGGACCCGGTACGCCGGCGCTCGTGCTCCTCGTCATCCAGACCGCCGTGTTCGCCCTCGGTTCGCTCGTGGGGCTCAGCTCCCAGCCGTACGGACTCGTCTACCGCCGGCTCGTACGTCCCCGCCTGTCCGAGCCCACGCAGCTCGAGGACCCGCGGCCGCCACGCTTCGCCCAGACCGTGGGCCTCATCTTCGCGGTCGCCGGCATCGTCGGACTCGTATGGGCGCCCGTCCTCTTCTACGTCGCCGTCGGCTTCGCTCTCGTCGCCGCCCTGCTCAACGCGGTGTTCGACTTCTGCCTCGGCTGCGAGGTCTACCTGCTCGGCCGCCGCGTGGCCGGTCGGCCGCTCGTGTCCGCCGGATCGGAGGTCCGAGCATGACCGGCCTGTACGTGGTCCTTGCCGCGACGGTTCTGGCCGTCGTGTTCGGGGTGTACCGGCGCGTCACCGACGGTCGCCCGCGGGCGGCCCAGGACGAGTCCGTACGACTGGATGCGGGGCAGCTTGGCCGGGAGCTCGGCACGTCGGCGACGTTCGTGCAGTTCTCCTCAGCCGTCTGCGCGCCGTGCCGGGCGACGCACCGGGTACTGTCGAACATCACGGCCGACGAGGCGGGGGTCGTCCACGTCGACGTCGACGCCGAGTCCCGTCTGGACCTTGTGGAGCAGTACGGGATCACCCGTACGCCCACCGTGCTCCTCCTCGACCGGGCAGGGGTGGTTCGGCACCGCATCGTCGGTGCCGCTCGCGCGCCGGAAGTGCTCGAGGCGCTCGAGGGGGTGGCCGGTCGAAGAGCCGCCTGAACCCCACCGCACGCAGCACGCACATAACGATCCCGTCGACATCCGTTCCCTGACACAGAAAGAGATTCCTATGGCCTACTACCAGGACGCGACCGAGCTGATCGGCCGCACCCCTCTCGTCAAGATCAACCGCCTCTTCGGAGACTCCCAGGCGATCGTTCTCGCCAAGCTCGAGTACTACAACCCCGCGTCGAGCGTGAAGGACCGCATCGGGGTCTCGATCATCGATGCAGCCGAGGCCGACGGGTCGCTGAAGCCGGGCGGCACGATCGTCGAGGGCACATCCGGCAACACCGGTATCGCCCTCGCCTGGGTCGCGGCTGCCCGCGGCTACAAGTCGATCATCGTGCTGCCGGAGAGCTTCTCGAAGGAGCGCCGGGCGCTGCTGCGCGCCTTCGGCGCCGAGCTCATCCTCACGCCTGCTGCTGACGGCGTCCCCGGCGCCAACGCCCGGGCGAAGGAGATCGTGGAGAACACCCCGGGCGCGGTGCTGGCGAGCCAGTTCACGAACCCGGCGAACGTAGCGATCCACAAGGCGACCACGGCCGAGGAGATCTGGGCCGACACGGAGGGCCAGGTCGACATCTTCGTCTCCGGCGTCGGCACCGGCGGCACGATAACCGGTGTCGGTCAGGTGCTCAAGTCCCGCAAGCCCGACGTGCAGATCGTCGCCGTGGAGTCGGCCGAGTCGGCCGTCCTGTCCGGAGAGCCGAAGGGCCCGCACAAGATCCAGGGCATCAGCCCGGGGTTCATCCCGGAGATCCTGGACGTGTCGCTGATCGACCAGATCATCAAGGTGACGTCGGACGACGCGCTCGTCTGGGCGCGTCGGGCGGCCAAGGAGGAAGGCTTGCTGGTCGGGATCTCCTCCGGCGCGGCGTTGCGCGCGGCGGCCGAGCTGGCGTGGGATCCGGCGAATGCCGGCAAGACGATCGTGGTCATCATCCCGTCGTGGGGCGAGCGCTACCTCTCCACTCCTTTGTACGCGGATCTGCTCGACTAAGACGCGTCGTATACCGTTAGCCCCGGAGCCGCCCCCGGTTCCGGGGCCTCGCGTTGTCCTGGCCTCAGACCCATGTCATGGGCCTATCACAGCAAACGCATAGCCAGCGCACCGTAGTCTTGGGATCCTGGGTGACGTGGGTGTCTTGCGCATGGAGGTGGAATGTCGGACGAGTCCTCAACCGGCTCTGGTCAGTCCTACCCGTTCGGGCCGGACGAGTCGAGCCCCGAGCAGTCCGGCGACGCATCAGGTGCGGCGCCTCGGCGGGCACACGCGCGCCATGGCATCCGATGGGGCCGCATCGCCATCGTCACCATCGCGGTGCTGTTCGCGACCGTGGCCGCGGCTGTCGGATACTTCGGCGTCCGGCTCGACCATGCCGTCTCGAGCATCTCGCGGGCACCCTCGGCCCTGCCGACGGGTAGCCGTCCGCCGTCGGCGACCTCGACGGCCAGCACGACCTACCAGGCGATGAACATCCTGCTGATCGGCAGTGACTCACGCGGAACGGACACGGGACGCAGCGACTCCTTCATCGTCGCCCACATCTCCGCGGACCGAAAGTCGGTCTACCTGGTTTCCTTCCCTCGCGACATGTGGGTGAGCATCCCCGGCTACGGCAAGGCGAAGATCAACGCCGCCTATTCGTACGGCCAGTCAGCGCTCGCCGTCTCGACGATCGAGGCGCTCACAGGCGCCCGCATCGACCACGTCGTGATCACTGACTTCACCGACTTCGTCGCTCTGGTCGACACCATCGGACCGATCACGGTGGACAACCCGGTGGGGTCGGTCGCCACGAGTGACCGGGGCATCCACTACAAGTTCCCCAAGGGGCCGTTGGTGATCACCGATGGCCTCATGGCGCTGGCGTTCGCTCGTCAGCGCGAGGAGCTTCCCAACGGTGACCTGGACCGTACGTTGCGCCAGCGTGCGTTCCTGAAGGCTGTCGCGCTCAAGATCGCGACGCCCGAGGTGCTGGCCAACCCGGTCAAGCTCAACGCGGTCATCGAGACCGTCGGCAAGTACGTCACGGTCGACGGGGGGATGACGAACGAGGTGATCCTGTCGCTGGGCTTCTCGCTGGCCGGGATCAGTAACGCAAGCCAGATCCACATGGTGCAGGCGCCGATCACCGGCTTCGGCATGATCAACGCGCAGTCGATCGACGTGGTCGACGTCGCGGGCAACGCCGCTCTCGGCAAGGCCCTCGCGAACGACACGATGGCGGCGTTCGTGGCGGCCCACCCGAACACCGAGTACGGCTACACCCCGTCAGCGGCACCGTCCTCGTCCGCCACGACGGCCAAGGCGACCGCCACCACGACCAAGAAGAAGTGACGTCGCGTCGCGCGAGCCTCGTACAGGCGGCGCGGAACTGACCCTGTCCCGCTGAGGCGTTTCGGCGTACGCTGGGATCCTTGGGGTAGTTGGTTTTCCGGCGATGGGGGTCGCCATGTCTGGCGGGTCGGCATCCGACGCGTTGCACCGTCGGCGTGACCGTTGGGGCAAGATCGCGCTGCTGACAGCGGTGGTGATTTTCGTCGTGGTCATCGGGCTGGTCGCCTACCTGGCGATCCAGGTCACCCGGTCGGTCTCGAGCATCCCGCGGGACACGACGTTCATCCCTACCGGGAGCCGGCCACCATCCGCGTCGTCCACCTCGACGACCAAGCAGACGTACGCGGCGATGAACATCCTGCTCATCGGGAGCGACTACCGACCGGGCGAGGGTGAGCGCAGCGACACGTTCATGGTCCTGCACATCCCGGCGGACCGGAAGTCGGTCTACCTGGTCTCGTACCCGCGGGACATGTGGGTGGCCATCCCAGGGCACGGGAAGGCGAAGATCAACGCGGCCTTCTCGTACGGCGGAGTGGCCTTGGCCGTCTCGACGCTCGAGAACCTCACGGCCGCCCGGATCGACCACGTGATGGTCACCGACTTCTCCAACTTCATCCAGCTGGTCGACACCGTCGGCCCCATCACCGTCGACAACCCTGTCGCGTCGACGAAGGTCGTGCCTGACGACTACGGGATCAGCTACGACTTCACGCATGCGGGCCCGACGTTCCTTTCCGACGGCAAGATGGCACTCTCCTTCGTGCGGGAGCGCAAGAACCTGCCCAACGGTGACCTGGACCGGACGCTGCGCCAGCGCGCGTTCGTCAAGGCGCTTGCGCTGAAGGTCGCTACTCCCGAGGTGCTGGCGAACCCGGTGAAGCTCAACGAGCTCATCGGAGACGTCGGCAAGTACCTCAAGGTGGACGACGGGATGACCAACGACGTGATCTTCTCCCTGGCTCTGTCCCTGACCGGCATCAGGAGCGGGAGCCAGGTCCACATGGTGCAGGCACCGATCACAGGCTTCGGGACGAGCTCCGACGGTCAGTCCACCGACGTCGTCGACGTGCCGGGCAACACGGCGCTGGGCCAGGCGCTGCAGAACGACACGATGGCCGACTTCGTCGCGACCCACCCGAAGACCGAGTGGGGGTACACGCCGCCCGCACCCAGCCCCACGGCGACGAACAGCTAGCCCGTCGCGCGGAGACGGCTCTCCTCGATCAGGGGTATCGACAGTGCCTGTCACTGGGCGGGGGCAGTGACTAGGTTCGAGCCATGGATGTCAGGAAGGATGCCGCGGAGTTCCTCCGCTCACGCCGTTCCCGCCTCTCCCCGGAGGACGCGGGCCTGCCCGCCTGGGGCGGCAACCGCCGCGTGAAGGGCCTGCGCCGCGAGGAGGTGGCACTGCTCGCCGGCGTGAGCGTCGAGTACTACGTTCGGCTGGAGCGGGGCAACCTCGGCGGCGCCTCGCAGTCCGTGCTCGACGCGGTCGCCAACGCGCTCCAGCTCGACGAGGCGGAACGTGCTCACCTGCACGACCTCGCCCGTACGTCCTCCACGCGGGCCGGCTCCGGGCGCCAGACCCGACCGACTGTACGGCCGCCCGTGCAGTGGCTGCTGGACTCGATGACGGACACGGCCGCGTACGTACGCAACGCGCGCATCGACATCCTCGCCACGAACACCCTCGGCAAGGCCCTGTACGCGCCGGTGTTCGAGATGCCCGGCAAGCCGAACGTCGCGCGGTTCGTGTTCCTCGACCCGCGGTCTCAGGAGTTCTTCGTCGAGTGGCCCAAGGTGGCCGGCGAGGCAGCCGCACTGCTGCGCACGTTGGCCGGCGAGAACCCGTACGACCAGGGCCTGACCGAGCTCGTCGGTGAGCTGTCGACCCGCAGCGAGACGTTCCGTACGCTCTGGGCGGCCCACGACGTCCGCCAGCACCGTACGGGCGTCAAGCGCTTCCACCACCCGATCGTCGGCGACATGACGCTCTCGTACGAGTCGATGGGGATCACCGCCGACGCGGGCCTGCGCCTCAACGCGTACATCGCCGAGCCCGGTAGCCCTTCCGCCGAGGCGTTCAGCCTCCTGGCCAGCTGGGCCGGCGCTCCGGCGGCGGACCTCATCTGGGCGAAGGACTAGACCCCGGCCGGGTCGCGATACGTTCCCCGTCGTGAGCCACGAGAGCGCAGCCGAGCCGACGCCCGTTGTCACGGGCGAGAAGGCCGCGCCCTCGGGGCCGCTCGCGCCGTTCCGGACGCCGGGGTTCGGATGGCTGTGGCTGGGCGTGGTCATGAGCAGCGTCGGCTTCTGGGCGCAGAACGTCGGCGCGCAGTGGCTGTTCATCGATGACCCCAATGCAGCCACGATCGTGTCGCTCGTACAGACGGCCGGCACGCTCCCGATGGTGTTGTTCTCGCTGGCGGCAGGGGTTCTCTCGGACGCCTTCGACCGGCGGCGGCTGCTGATCTGGGTCCAGCTGTACTTCGCGGTGGCCGCAACCCTGCTGTCGGTCCTCACAGCCCTCGGGATGGTCCCGCCGATCCTGCTGCTCGTGTTCACCTTCGCGATCGGCGTCGGGCTCGCGATGCAGCTCGCGACCTGGCAGCCGATGATCACCGAGCTCGTACCGCGCAACCAGATCGCGGCCGCCATCCGCCTGGACATGGTCAGCGTCAACGTCTCCCGTGCGATCGGCCCCGCGATCGCGGGCGGTGTGATCGCCCTGTTCGGCGTCGCGCCGGTCTTCGCGATCAACGCCGCCTGCACGCTGTTCCTGATCGTCGCGCTCGTCCGGTGGCGGCGCCCAGCCAGCGTGGTTCCGCGCGTGCGCGAGCGGTTCCTCCCGGCGCTGCGCACCGGCGGCCGCTACGTACGGAACGAGCCGGTCGTACGGCTGATCCTCCTCCGGCTCGCGGTCTTCGCCGCGCCGGCCACGGCGATGTGGGCGCTGCTGCCGCTGATCGCCAACCGGAAGCTCGGCCTGGCGGCGGACGGCTACGGTCTGCTGTTCACGGCGTTGGGGATCGGCGCGATCGTCGCCGCGTTCAGCATGGGCCGCATCGGCCGGTACGTGTCGGCCGAGCTCGTGCTCAGCATCACCGGTGTCGTGTACGGCATCGCGTTCGCGCTGACGATGGTCGTGCCCGGACTCGTACCGGCTCTGCCGTTGCTGTTCGTCCTCGGGTTCGGGTGGACGGCGACCGCGGCCACGCTGAACGCCGAGCTGCAGATGTACCTGCCGAGCTGGGTACGGGCCCGCGCGGTCGCCGTGTACATGACGACGTTCACCGCCGCCCAGGCGATCGCGTCACCGATCTGGGGCCTCATCGCCCAGCACGTGAGCCTCGCCGCGGCCGTGTGGATCGCCTCGGCACTCGTCGTGGTCGGCGGGGTGGCCGGCTTCTTCTGGCGCTTCCCCGAGAGCGGGCATCTCGACCGGAGGCCGGTGTCGTACTGGGCCGAGGCGCGCGTGCTCGAGGAGCCGGCGCCTGACGCCGGACCCGTACAGGTGATGATCGACTACGTGGTCCCGGAGGCGAACGTCGGTGAGTGGCTGGTCGCCATGGAAGAGATGCGCCGCTCCCGTGCGCGCAGCGGAGCGATCCGCTGGGAGCTGTACCGGATGGGCGAACGCCCCGACACGTACGTCGAGATCTTTACCGTGGCCTCGTGGTCGGAGCACCTGCACCAGCACCAGGTGAGGCTCACCGCCGAGGACCAGGAGATCGAGGCGCGTGCGCACTCGTACGTGTCCGGGCCTGTGAAGGCGTTCCATCTCCTGCCTGCGGTCGGTCCGGCTGCCATGATTGACCTTGAGGATTGAGGGTGTCGATGGAGCCGGAAGCGCGCAGCAGGGATGGCAGCATCCATGTCACCGATGAGAAGTTCAACGCCGCGTCGCACCTGGGCGCCGCGTGTTTCGCCGTGGTCGGCACCGGGCTGCTCGTGGCTCAGGCGAGCGTGCAGGGCGATCCCTGGAAGGTCGTCGGGCTGAGCATCTACGGGCTCTCGCTCATCGTGCTGTTCTCCGCGAGCGCCCTGCACCACGGCATCGACCGTGGGCCTCGGGTCAACGAGATCCTGCGCACGATCGACTACGACTCGGTCTTCTTGTTGATCGCCGGCACGGCCACGCCGCTCGTGCTCGTCCTGTTCCGCAACGTGTACGGGTGGACGGTTCTCGGTGGGGTCTGGATGCTCGCCGTGGTCGGGATCGTGCTGCGCTCGGTGTGGACGAGGGTGCCGAAGTGGGTCACCAACACCCTGTACATCACACTCGGCTGGACAGCGGCACTGCTGGCCGGAGTCGCCGCCAGCGTCCCGTGGCCGGCGCTCGTCCTCATGGCTGTCGGAGGCCTGGTCTACACGGTGGGGTTCACCATCTACGTGATCGAGAAGCCCAACCCGTTCCCTGGCGTCTTCGGGTTCCACGAGATCTGGCACGTCCTCGTCGTCCTCGCGGCCCTCCTGCACTACATCCTGATCTACTTCTACGTGCTGCCGGCGTAACGAGCGGGGAGCCGCTCCCGGCGCTGCGCGGTGGGGTCAGTCGCCGGTGAGGACGACCCGGTTGCCGTCGGGGTCGTACAGGGTCACTACCTTGAACTGGGGCGTGTGGACGGGGTCGTCGTGGACGATGCCGAGGTGGTCCAAACGGCGGAGCTCGTCACTGAAGCTGGGGATGTCCAGCACGACCGTCGACTTCCCGGCGCGGTCCGGCTCGTGCCAGACCTGCAGACCTGCGTTGCGCCCGAAGTGCCACTCGATCAAGCCGTCCATGGGGCGCAGATCAGGTCCTCGCTCGAGTAGCTGTTCGTACCAGGCCTGCGCCTTCCGCAGATCGGCCACGGTGCACTGGGCCAGCATGCTGCGGGGTTTCATACCAAGGCCTTACCCGCGGCCCGGGTGTTCAAACACCGCGGGCGTTTGGGCCCTNNGCGACGCGTACGGGTAGTGGTCCCGCGTCATTTCCGGGGCTTGGCGGTGAACCGCCAGGCCACCACGAACAGGAGCCACGCGGGCCCCATCGTGATGATGAACGGCCTGATCGTGTCGCTGTTCGAGTGCGACCGCCCGTCGAAGAACATGAACACGACGACCGACGTCAGGCACAGCACCGCGATGCACGTCGCCACCAGGATCCGTCGCGCTCGCATGGGTCCATGATCCCTTACGCCAGGCCGCAGTCGTCGCCCAGCCCGAATGTCCAGGTCCACCGCGTTCCCTCATCGACCTGACCTGCCGACAGGGACTCCCTCACCGGCCGGCGTCCCAAGCCCAGCCTCGCGGCCCACTGCCAGCAGCTACGACGCGATCTACCTCGCCTTGACAGAGGCCCGCCAAGCGCCGCTCCACACGTGCGCCGCCACGTTTACGACCCGTGGCCACGACGCCAAGGTCCACATCTTCTCCCCAACGACCTGATCTGCCGATGATCGGTAGTCGTCGCAGGCCGAGGTGCGGACAGGGCAATTGGGGCTGCTTTGGCGGTACGTACGGTGTCTGGCGCCGTCCGGCAGCCCATTGCCTGTCGCCGGCAGCGCTCAATCGTCAATTTTCGCTCCCGAGGTGAGGTCGCGACAGGCCTGGGACTCGTGGGTGGCTCGGAGAGTTCGATCAGGAACCCGGTACCACCCAGCCCAGACCGGTCGACGGTCCTTGCGGGTGTCTAGGATCGGCTGGGTTCTGCGGGAGCGGGGGCGGCGCCTCCTCGCGAGCGCGGATTCCTCGCTCCATGAGCGCACTGACCTGCCTGTCGAGGTCGGTCTCGACCCTGGGGTGGGGGTCGACCTTGCGTGAGGGCCGCAGACGGACCACCCATCGTTCGATCACCCCGTCCGGGACCTCCTGGTTCGTGCGCAGCGGGTCAAGGCCGCTCATGTACGTGTCGTACTCATAGACGCCACGCGGCATCGGAAGGATCTGGTCGATTCGTGGGGCATCGTGGCCGAGCGACATGACGTACATCGGGTTCTGGGTTCGGCGTGCCACCCACCAACGCCCGTCGAAGAACCATTCCGGACCGAGCCTGGCGGCCCGCTCGCCGACGTCGTACAGCTCGAGGGTCACCTCGGCCGTGTGGTACTGGCAACGAGAGGCCAGGTGAATCATCGCCTCCTCGCTCCAGATGCCCTCCGCCAGGAACCCAGGCCCGGACGGGCCCCCGGGGATCGCGTAACTCGGAGCGGAACTCTCCGTCACTCCGAGGACGTGGTCCACGACAACGCACTGAACCGTGACTGACTTCATGGGGAGCGGAGCAGACTTGGCACGCGCAGCTGAGACATGGAACGCAACGTACACATCGAAGTGGTCAATGGTGTGCAGGGATCCGCGGATCAAAGGCGCTCGCTCATG
>PMBM01000030.1:7065-44648 GCA_003153855.1 Propionibacteriaceae bacterium | reverse complement strand
CGCGGGCAGCGCGGGCGATCGTGCCGATCTGCGGATCTTGGGGCCACCGGACGTGCGGACATTCCCACGTGCGACGGTTCGCGGGTCGGAGAAGCGGAATCCAACGATGCTGAGCAGGGCCTGTGCCGAGGACCGCCAAGGTGACAGGGCTGGATGTTGGCACTTGCGCAGCAGAAGGAGGGGTTCTCCGCCAAGATGGATGCGGAAGGGACTCTCCATGGGAGAACACGAGCTGTATCCCTTGTCGCAGACCCAGCAGCTGAATCTGTGGTCGCGCATGTTCACTATCCACAAGCAGGTGAACAACATCGCCACCTCCGCGCTGGCGGAATCCCCCCTCGATCTGGGCGGTCTCCGGCGTGCGGCAGAGGAGGCAATCGAACGCAACGACTCGTTCGGTGTCCGGATCGTCAAGCGGGGCAAGCAGGTGATGCAGTACTTCGGTGAGCGGCGGGCCCTGGTGCTGGAAACACGGGATTTCACCGGCCGGACCGACGCCGCGATGCAGGCGTTCTTCGAGAAGGTGGCGCGCAAGCCGTTGCCCCTGTACGAGTCGCCGCTGGCGAAGATCTTTGTGGTGCGTGCCCCGGACGGGGCGACCGGGCTGTTCACCTGTGTGTCCCACCTGGCGATGGACACCTGGGCCATCCATCTGTTCTACCGCGACGTCTTCCAGATCTACTTCGCTCGCGTCGAGAGCGTGCCCCTGCCCGAGCCGATCCTCCCCTTCGAGGAGCTGGTGAAGGTGGAGATGGAGTACGAGGCTTCCCAACGCCGAGAGCAGGACCGTGAGTTCTGGCGGCAGGAGGTGGCGAGCTACGGCGGCAGGCTGCCCGGCTACACGAACGTGAATGGGACTCGGTATCGGGACTGGTATCGCAAGCTCATCCGCAAACCCGACCGCCCCTTCGGCTGGAGTGTGTTCCTCCGGACCACGGCGCGGCACGAGGTGATAGGCATCGAGCGGGCCGATCTGGACGTCATGGCGGCGTTCTGCGAGGAGCAGCGCGTCTCCTTGCAGGTGCTGTTCCTGGTGGCTCTGCGGACTTACCTGGCGCGGGTCAGCGGCAAGGTGGACGACGTCACCATGTCCCTCACGCTGGCTCGGCGCGGCACGTTGGTGGAGAAGAAGTCCGGCGGCGACCGGGCGACCGGCCTGATCTTTCGGACGATCGTCCCTCACGAGGCCACCTTCCTCGACGCCTTGCAGCAGGTCGCCCACAAGCAGAACTCCGTTCTGCGGCACGCCGACCTGAACTACTTGGAGGTTCGACAGATCGAGTGGGAGGCGTACGGCATCAAGCCCTACGAGGAGTTCGGCCCCGCCACCTTCGCCTTCCAGGCGATCTCTCTGGACGTCGGTCATGGGGTGTCCCTGCGGACGGATTGGTACTGCTCGGGGACGTCCCAGATGCAGGTGTACGTGATGGTGATGGGGGGCGGCGCTGATGGGTCGCTGCGGATCATCTACGAGTACCGGAACACGCACATCCGCGTCGCCGACCTGCGCCGCTGCCACACGTACATGCTCGACGTCATCCGTGCGGGCATCCGCAATCCCGACATCACCATGGCCGAGCTGCTCGAACTGCCGCTTCTGAAGGAGTGAACCGCAGCCCGGCCGAGGCTCGGGGAGGGCATCGTCTGGCCAGCTGCGCGGATTCAGCGGCCTGGCCCTCGGGAAGGGGCCAACGCACGGCGGCCCACGGAACTGGGGGCACCGGCGCAGCCTGCTGCGACCGCCGGCGGGTGCGGGATGGCCGATCGCGGTGCTTGTCGGTCCGGCCCTGGGCCGGACCGACCTGAGGAGCGGCGGCGACCGAGTACGCCCAGGACCCCCGCAACTCGAAGTCGACGATGACGAGGCCCAGGACGACAGCCGGTGGATGTCGGTCCCGTGTCAGGGTTCCCGTGACGGCTACCGAGACATGGAGGTGTTCGCTGCGCGGACCGGGGATGCGGGTCTTGGTGGCCGGCTGGAACGAGCGCTCACCGGTCGCGACGTGCTCCGCTGGTTCAGGGACGTCCTCGCCGAATCACCGAGGCAACTCCAGGGGTGGTACGCGTTCAAGGACGAACGGCACCGCTGCCGAGCCCCCAACTGGTTCGCTTCCGAGGGTTACCGCCCCATGCCGTGACCCATGGCGCGGTCGGCCAATGCCCGGGGGTCTGGGCAGATGGAGCCAGAAATGCGCATTTGTGGGGGCACGTCGGGGGAACGAAATACTGAAAGCCGCTCTGACCCGGGACATCATCCCTCGTCAGAGCGGCTTTCACCTGGTCGGGGTGACAGGATTTGAACCTGCGACCTCGTCGTCCCGAACGACGCGCGCTACCAAGCTGCGCCACACCCCGGTTGGCCCGAAGGCCGAGGTGGAGTCTAGCCCATTGCGACGTGTGGCTCACATCGGGTAGTTCCGATGGGCGGTCGCACTGGCGGGACCGGTCACACCGGCGTCCTCCATGATCAGGACGCTCTCGACCGGAGTTCTCGGGCATACGGCGCCGCTGATCGTTGGCTGATCAAGACATCGCGGACTTCGCGGGCATATGGGCACCGAATTCGCGTCCGTATGCCCGAGAACTCCGGGGCCGCCGTCCAGAACGGGTGTGATGGGCCCATATGCCCGAGAAGTCCGGGCCGGTGCTCGGTGCCGGGGGCGTGCCCTTCGTGACGCCGGTCGGTTTCGCCAACGGCCCTCAGAGACCGGCGTTCAGGCGTGGTTTCGCCGACGGCCCGAGGGGGACGGGGTTGAGGTTCGGCTGGCCGGCCGGACTTCTCAATGAATGAGCCCCGTGGTGCCGTCGGCGGCGGGTCCCCAGAGAACGGCTACGGGTGCTGTTCGAGCGGGCTCGTACCGCGCGCTACGAGGGTCAGGAGGGTGGCCTCGGGGGGGCAGGCGAAGCGGTACGGGGCGTACGGGCTCGTGCCGAGGCCTGCGGAGACGTGGAGGGCCGCTGTGCGGCTCCCGTACGTGTGAGAGCTGAGTCCCTTGACCCTGGACGCGTCGAGGTCGCAGTTGGTCGTCAGAGCCCCGTAGAACGGCACGCAGACCTGGCCGCCGTGCGTGTGGCCAGCCATCATCAGGTCCAGCCCGTCGGCGGTCATGGCGTTGAGGAGCCGGAGGTATGGCGCGTGGGTGACGCCGATCGACAGCACCGCGGACCGGTCGGGCGGCCCCGCCACCTTCTCGTACCGGTCGAGCTCGAGGTGGGCATCCTTCGTACCGCGCACTTCGACGAGACGGTTGTCGACGGCGAGCTCGACGCGCTGGTCCTCGACGTCGTGCCAGCCGCGCGCCACCAGCTCGGCCCGCAGCTCGCGGTGGGGGAGCACCTCCCGCTGCTGCTTGCGGGCCGGCGCCACGGCCAGGTAGCGCAGCGGGTTCACGGGGTTCGGGGCGAAGTAGTCGTTCGACCCGAACACGAAGACGCCGGGGAACTCGAACAGCCTGTCGTACGCCTCGTACACCATCGGCAGCGCCTGCGGCTGCGACAAGTTGTCGCCCGTCGTCACGACGAGGTCCGGTCGCAGGCCGGCAAGGTTCTCGACCCACCGGACCAGGTTCCGGCGGTCCGTCGACAGGTGCATGTCGGAGATGTGCAGCACCCGCATNNCGTTCCGCTCCACGAACGCGCCGTACGCGACACATGCGGCGCCGGTCAGTGCGACGGCGCCGACCAGGCGACCGATCACGACGGCTGGGAGGCGGTCGGCTGCGCTCCGGGCCTCGGGCCCTGCGAGTAGTTCAGGTAGCACGAGCCACCCACGTACCCGTCGCACGTCACGCCGATGTAGGTGCCCGCGGGCGAGTTGTCGTACGTGTTGCGGTTCGTCACCGAGAAGCCGTTGGCCTCGAGGACGGCCTTCGCCTGCGAAGCGGACATGCCACTCGTGCTGGGGATCGATGCCTTGGTGCCGTGGAGGATCGAGTCGGGAGGTGCCGTGAAGGCGGTGGCCGGAAGACCGGCGACGGCCTTGGTCATGGCCGGTGTCCAGATGTCACCCGCGTCGCCCGAGCCCGAGCCGTTGAGAGGCCAGCCTTTTGAGGTCCGCAGGCCCTGCAGCGAGCCGCCGCGGGCCGCCCAGAATGCGGCAAACCGGGGGGCCTTGTCGACGGCGACCATCGCGACGCCCTCGATGTTGGGGGTGTAGCCGTTGAACCACACGGCCGCGTGGGAGTCGGTGGTTCCCGTCTTCCCCGCCTGAGGCCGTCCGTCGCGGATCCTCACTCCAGCGCCCGTGCCACCTGACTGCATGACGGCCTGCAGCACGTAGTTCACGCCGTCCGCGACCTCGGGCCGGATGACCTGCTTGCAGTTGGCGCTCTGTGTGGCGACGGCCTTGCCGTCACGTGAGGCGATGCTGCTCACGATGATCGGGTCGCAGTGGACGCCGCGCGCCGCGAACGTCGCGTACGAGTCCGCCATCGACAAGGGGGTGACCTCGGCCACACCGAGGGTGAACGACGGGAAGTACGAGAACTCCTGGATGAGGTCCTTGCCGTTGGACATCTCCACCCCGGCGGCCTTCGCCATGCGTGCTGCCTGGCAGATGCCCGCCACGGCCTCGAGCTGTACGAAGTAGGTGTTCACGGACTTGGCGGCCGCTGTCCGCATGTCGAGCTCGCCATAGTTCTGGTTGAACTCGTTCTGCTGGCCGAACTTGGTGGGGAACTTGAACGAGGTGTCGGCACCGGACGCGTCGCAGGTGCGGAAGACCTTGTTCTGCAGTGGCAGCGGACTCGATCCCACGAACTTCTTCGTGACAGGGATGCCCCTGTCGAACGCCGCTGCGATGGTGAACGCCTTGAAGGTGGATCCTGCCTGGTAGCCCTCGGCGCCGCCCATGGACGCGGAGACGGCGTAGTTGTAGAACGTCTCGCCGGCATCCGCGTTCGTACCCATGACGGGTCTGCTCTGCGCCATGGCGAGGATGAGTCCGGTTCCCGGCTGCACTTCGACCATCGTGCTGATGACGGGGTCGGTCGGGCCCACATGATCGCTCACGGCCGACTGCGCGACGTTCATCGCGTCCGGGTTGATCTGCGTCTTGATGACCAGGCCGCCACGGTAGATGTTGTTCTTCCGGTCGGCGACGGTGTCGCCGAGCGCCGGGTTCTGCTCCAGCGAGCGTACGACGTAGTCGCACATGAACGGGTACTTGGTGCCGACGCAGCCGGTGAGGCTGGGGACCACCTTGCTCGCGTCGAACGTGGTGGCCTTCGCCTTGGCGGCGTCGCCAGCCGAGACGAGCCCCAGCTCGAGCATGCGGTTGATGACGACGTCGCGGCGGTCGATGGCCGCCAGAGGGTGGTGCACCGGGTCGGTGGCGACGGGGTTCTGGGTCAGGCCGGCGAGCATGGCCGCCTGGGCCAGCGTGAGGTCCTTGGCGCTGACGTTGAAGTAGTGCTTGGCCGCCGCCTCGACGCCGTACGTGCCGTCGCCGTAGTACGCGATGTTGAGGTAGCGGTTGAGGATCTCGTCCTTGGAGTACTTGGCCTCGAGCGCCACCGCGTACCGGAGCTCGAGCACCTTGCGGGCCAGCGTCTGCTCCTGCGCCGCGAGCACGCCCGCCTGGTCACCGGCAGCCTGCGCGGCTTCGATGCGTACCTGCTTGATGTACTGCTGGGTCAGCGTCGACCCGCCCTGGACGTCGGTGCCGCTGCTCGTCTTCACGAGTGCGCGCAGCGTCCCCTTCAGGTCCAGCGCGCCGTGCTGGTAGAACCGCGTGTCCTCGATCGCGACCTGTGCCGTCCGCATGATCGGCGCGATCTGGTCGAGCGTCACGACAGTGCGGTTCTCGTCGAAGAGCTGCGCGAGCTGGGTTCCGTCCGCCATGAGGATCACGGTCTTGTCGGCGACCGGGGTGATCGTCAGCTCGGCGGGAAGGCTCTCGATCCCCTGGGCCACGTACTTCGCTGACGTGCCGCCGATGGCAGCTGCGGGCACTGCGAGCCCCGCGACGAGGAGTCCAGCAAGCACGCTGACGACGACGAACATCGCCAGCGCGTACACCTTCGGCCCGAATTGAGGGGATCTCATGGTGTCCAGAGTAAGCGAGGGGACTGTGTGACACCGAACGGAAGGCACCTGCGGTCTTGTCCTCACGTTGAGCATCTAGCAAAAGGCCCTTCGGCTGTGTACTTTGAACGTGTCGTGCTCAGTGTTTGCGGCCCCGCGACGCGCCGCACAGCTCGAAGGGATCGACCAGAATGCCATTGCGCCGTCACGACGACTGGACGCTCGAGGCCAAGTGCCAAGGCAAGCAGGACGAGCTGTTCCCGGACGGAGCTGACCAGAAGCGCGTACGTTCCCTGTGCTCTGGTTGTCGCGTCCGCAAGGAGTGCCTCGCTGAGGCGCTCGACAACCGCATCGAGTGGGGCGTCTGGGGCGGGATGACCGAGCGCGAGCGTCGGCAGCTTCTCCGTCAGCGCTCAGACGTCGACGACTGGTCCCTCATCCTCCTCGGAAAGCCCAGCGCCGTTAACGAGGAGTGACCCCAGCTCACGCACCACGTCGAGGTCGGTGACCTCGCGCTCCAGCGTCTGCGCCAGCGTCACCGGCAGCGATGCGGGCAACGCCTTCAGCATGCGTGACCTCTGCGCGCGCCACGTCGCCCAGCCGGCCCGCCACCATGCGTACGCCTCCGGCTCGAGCGTCAACGACCGTTCGGCATCGGCCGACAGCTCCACCGCCGGGCTGACCCGGTTGACGACCACGCCGCGCGCCGTCGTTCCGCGGTCGCGAAGCTGACCCACGAAGTAGCGAGCCTCGTCCAGCGCCGCCTTGCGCGGGCTGGCGACGATCACGAACGCGGCCGCCGGTGAGGACAGCAGCTTGCGGACCACAGCGGCGCGGCGGCGGAACCCCGCCATCACGGTCTCGAACGCGGAGGCGAAGACCTGGAGGTCGATGAGCGCCTGGCTGCCGATGATCTTCGAGATCAGCCAGGTGACCTGCGACAGCCCGATGCCGATCAGCTTCAGAGGGCCGCTGCTCGGAGCGAGGAGCTGAAGGACGGGTCCTTCGGCGAGCCTGTCCAGACGGCCTGGCGCGTCGAGGAAGTCGAGGGCGGAACGGGACGGTGGCGTGTCCACGACGATCAGGTCCCAGCGGCCGGTGGCCTGCGCCTGCTCGTACAGCTGACCCAGCTTCTCAGTCGCCATGTAGTCCTGCGTGCCGGAGAACGACGTGGAGAGCGCCTTGTAGAAAGGGTTCCGCAGCACCTCGTCGACCCGGTTCTTGGGCGCGTGCGAACGTACGGCGTCGTCGAACGTCTGCGTCATGTCCAGCATCAGGGCGTCCAGGCTGCCGCCGGTGATGCCCGGTACGGGCTGTGGCTCGCCGCCCAGCCCCTCGAGGCCCAGCGCGGTGGCGAGGCGTCTCGCCGGGTCGACGGTGACCAGCACGACCTGGCGGCCCGCCTCCGCGGCGGCCACGGCCAGCGCGGCTGACACCGACGTCTTGCCGACGCCTCCGGTGCCGCACGTCACCACGACGCGTACGGTCAGGTCGCTGAGCAGGTCCCCCACCCCGAAGAGCCGCCTCACGCGTCCCAGCCCTCCGCGAGCAGGTCAGCGATCTGTACGAGGTCGTCGGGGCCCACCTCGTCGGGCAGGAGCGGGAGCGTCAGCGCGGGTCCGCGGCCCAGCTCGCTCAGGCGTGCTGCGAGCTGGTCGGCCCAGGGCCGCTGCCCGGCGGCGACAGCCATGTCCTTCTCCCACGCGGCGCGCAGTCCCTCGTCGGTCACGCTGTCCGGCAGCGGCGGCGGGTCGGACATCACCTGGTTGACGATGATGTGGCCGACCCCGATGCCGTGACTGGTGAGGGCGTCGATGGTCTGGAGCGTCTCGGTCAGTGCCATCTCCGTACAGGTCGTGACGAGGTGCACCCGCGTGGTCTCGGCGCGCAGCAGGGCCATGATCGACTCCGCCTGCGGCGCGATCGGGCCTACGACGACCACCTCGGCCAGCGCCTCGCCGGCGGTGAGGAAGTTCTCGATGCGGCCGGTCGGGGGTGCGTCCATGACCACGGCGTCAACGGGATCGGCCTGGCCCTTCATGCGGCGGCGGGCCGCTTGGTAGACCTTGCCGGTCAGCAGGACGTCCCGCAGACCTGGCGCCAGCTCGGAGGCGAAGTCGACGAAGCCCGTCTTGTCCAGCANNGGGATCTTCGAGAGCCCGGCAGCCTCCGACAACCCGTGGCGCGACTCGACCTCGCAGACCAGGGTTTCGCCGGAACGCCGAAGCATCAGGGCGAGGGCAAGGGCGACTGTGGTCTTCCCGGTACCCCCCTTGCCGCTCACGATGTGCAGCGGCGCGACGTCGGGCATGCCCCCAGCGTAGGGGCGTGTCCCTTACTCACGCGGCACTAAGGTGATCCGCATGCAGAAGTGGGAGTACGTGACCGTGCCGTTGCTCACGCACGCGACGAAGCAGATCCTCGACAACTGGGGCTCCGAGGGGTGGGAGCTCGTGACCGTCGTACCCGGCCCGACGCCGGAGAACCTCGTGGCGTACATGAAGCGTCCCCTCGCCGCATGACGACCCCATCCGCGCAGCTGGCCGCGCTCGGGCTCGAGCTTCCTGCGGTCGCGGCGCCCGTCGCCGCGTACATCCCGGCGACCCGCGTGGGCGACCAGATCTGGACGTCGGGTCAGATCCCGAGTCGCGGGGGCAAGCTGCTGGAGACCGGGCTCGTCGGGAGGGACCTCAGCCCCGAGGTCGCGACCGACATGGCGCAGGTGGCCGCTCTCAACGCGCTCGCGGCGGCGGCGGACGTGGCCGGCGGCATCGACAACATCCGTCGGGTCATCAAGGTCGTCGTCTACGTGGCGAGTGATCCCGCGTTCGTGGCGCAGCCGCAGGTGGCGAACGGCGCGAGCAAGCTGCTGAGCGAGGTCTTCGGCTCCGCGCACGTACGCAGCGCGATCGGCGTGGCCTCTCTGCCGCTCAACGCGCCCGTCGAGGTGGAGATCATCGTCGAGGTGTAGGCCTCAGGTCCAGGGACCGATGTAGCGCCTCAGCGCGTCCTCGTCGATGACGATGATCGTGCCGGACCCGATCTCCATCAGGCCCTGCCCCGCCAGGTCGGCCAGCACCTTGCTCACGGTCTCGCGGGACAGCCCGGTCAGGGCTCCGAGCTCGGCCTGGGTGAGGTCGTGCCGCACCACCAGCCGCGCTCCGTCCCGCTGCCCGAAGCGCACACCCAGGATGAGGATGGTCTTGATGAGGCGCGCGGCGCCGTCTCGGATGTGGATGTCGGTGGTCCGCTCGAGCGCGAATCGCAGCCGTCGAGCGATCAGCGTGAGACACGCGATCCCGAGATCCGGGTGCTGGCGCAGCATCCGCTGGACGGCCTCCGGCGGGTAGCGCCGTACGACCGCCTTGGTCACGGCGACGGCGCTCGCGTTGCGCGGGCCTCCGTCGAAGACCGCCACCTCGCCGAAGATCTGGCCGGCGCTCACGACTCGCAGCAGCGACTCGTGCCGGTTCGCCGGGTGATCGGGTGTCTCCCCTGGGAGTCGGCTGAGCTTGACCTTGCCGCTCACGACCTCGTACAGACCGTCGGACGGGTCGCCGGTACGGAAGATCTCGGTGCCCTTCCTCACGGTCGTCGTCTCCGCCACGGCGAGCAGAGCCGCACGCGTGTTCTCGGCGACGAGGTCGAGGAAGGGTGGCGTGGGAGCCAGGTCGACGGGCATCGGGTGGTGTCCCTCCTGGTGGTTGGAGGAAGGTTACATGAGGCTCCCCGATGGTCACCTTTGGCATGCCTTGCCGCGGCTGAGCCAGGTGGCCCTGCAACCGGGCGCCACTAGGCTGTCGCCGTGGCGGATGGCGAGTCGAGACTCTCGACGGTGAGGAGAGCGCGGCGGATCGACCGTGCTCTCGCGGTGGCCTACCCGGACGCGAAGTGCGAGCTGGACTTCACCTCGCCGTTCCAGCTGCTGGTCGCGACGATCCTGTCCGCCCAGACCACCGATCGACGGGTCAACGCCGTGACGCCGGCCCTGTTCGCCGCGTACCCGGATGCCGACGCCCTGGCGACGGCCAACCCCGAGGACATCGAGACCATCATCATGTCGACCGGTTTCTTCCGGGCGAAGGCGAAGACGCTCGTCGCGCTGGGGGTTGCCCTCCGCGACGGCTTCGGCGGCGTGGTGCCGGGCCGCATGACCGACCTCGTGACCCTGCCCGGCGTCGGGCGCAAGACGGCGAACGTCGTGCTCGGCGACGCGTTCGGCGTGCCGGGGATCACGACGGACACTCACGTCCTGCGCCTCAGCAAGCGTTTCGGGTGGACCGCGTCGGACGAGCCCGTGGTCGTCGAGTCCGACGTCGCGTCCCTGTTCGAACCCGCGTCCTGGACGGTCCTGTCGCACCGCGTGATCTGGCACGGCCGGCGTTGCTGCCACGCCCGCAACCCCGCCTGCGGCGCATGCCCGGTCGCGGAGCTCTGCCCGTCGTTCGGAGTGGGCGAGACGTCGCCGGAGAAGGCCGCCAAGCTGCTGAGGGAGCCGAGGGCATGAAGCGCGTACTCGTCGTTCTGGTGGTGCTCGTCGCCGCGCTGTCCGGCTGTACGGCGCAGGAGCCGACTCCGGCGAACGGGCCTGCGGTGCTGTCGCCGGTGTCCTCGACCGCGACGCCGTCGCCCGTGGACCTCATCGCGCTGCGTCGGGCCGCCGGCATTCCGGACTGCCCGGCATCGAGCACGCTCCCGGCGGTGAAGGACGGCCTCCCCGACGTCGAGCTCACCTGCCTCGGCGGTGGCTCGACCATGCGCCTCGGCGGACTCAGGGGGCCGATGATCGTCAACTTCTGGGCGCAGTGGTGTCCCCCGTGCCGCGCTGAGGCGCCGGACATCCGCGCGTTCAACAAGCTCGCGGCGGGCAAGGTCGCCATGGTCGGCATCGACGGCAACGACCCGCGCGAGGACTACGCGATGGAGTTCGCCTCGATCGAGGGCTGGACGTACGTGCAGCTGTACGACCCGGACAAGAAGTCCATGGCGCCCCTCGGGCTGAACTCGCTGCCCCACTCGCTGTTCATCGACGCGAACGGCGTGATCGTCTACCACTACGTCGGCGCGTTCGGTTCCGTGGAGCAGATGCAGCAGCTCACCCAGCAGTACCTCAAGGTGACCGTGTGACGGACCCCGAGTCGGCAGCGCATGGTGACCGTGTCGCGGTCCCCGAGTCGCTGCGGCCACTCGCCGACGGGCTGCGCGAGGACCTCGTCCTGTCCGAGGCGTTCCGTACGCGGCAGTTCGGTCCCGAGGAGATCGGTACGAGTCGCGAGGCGGCCGTCCTGGTCCTGCTGACGGGGGACGCGGATCCCGAGGTTGTGCTCATCGAGCGGGCGACCGGGTTGCGCAAGCATGCCGGCCAGATCGCGTTCCCGGGCGGCGGCGTGGACGCCGGCGAGTCGCCCGAGTCGGCCGCCCTGCGCGAGGCGTGGGAGGAGGTCCGGCTCGACCCGTCCCTCGTGACCGTGATGGGCCGTCTGCCAGCCGCCCGGATCCCCGTGTCGCAGTTCCACGTCCATGCCGTGGTGGCGTGGTGGTCGGGCGCCGGGGACCTGGTCCCGCAGCCCGGCGAGGTCGCCCAGGTGCTGCGCGTGCCGGTGTCCTCCCTTGTCGCGCCACAGAACCGATCGTCCTGGAGACATGCGTCCGGACGTACGGGACCGGGCTTCGACGTGCCCGATGCTGACGGCCCCGAGGGAGGGAGCCTGTACGTGTGGGGCTTCAGCGCGTACGTACTCGACGCCGTCCTCGAAGCCGGCGGCTGGACCCTCCCGTGGGACAAGGACCGGTACATGGAGATCCCCACGCGGTTCCTTCCCGACCTCCGCCCCTGACGCCTACCCCTCGGGGGAGACCCTGTACCGCTCGGCGAGAGCACTTTGGCGCCCGGGGAGAGCACCTCTGCGCTGGAGGAGAGCACTTTGGCGGTAGGGGAGAGCACTTTGGCGCTGGGGGAGAGCAGAGATGCGGAGTTTGACGACGGAACTGCTCTCCTCCGCCGCGGAACTGCTCTCCCCGGGCGCACAGGTGCTCTCCCCGGGCGCGGTATTGCTCNNGGTATTGCTCTCCCCGGGCGTGGTCGAGACCTGCACGAAACGTCCGGAAACGTTGCGGGCCCGGTGCAGGGACGAAAGAATTCTGCTCGTGACATCGATCGTTCAAAGTGCCCGTGACGCCCGCCCCGACGAGTGGTGGCGGAGCGCCGTCGTCTACCAGGTCTATCCCCGGTCGTTCGCCGACGCGAACGGCGACGGGATCGGCGACATCAAGGGGATCCTCGGGCACCTCGACTACCTGTCGATGCTCGGCGTCGACGTGGTGTGGTTGTCCCCGGTGTACACGTCGCCGCAGGACGACAACGGCTACGACATCTCGGACTACCAGGACATCGACCCGCTCTTCGGCACGCTCGACGACATCGACAAGCTCATCGAGGAGCTGCACGACCGCGGCATCAAGCTGGTCATGGACCTGGTCGTCAACCACACGTCCGACGAGCACGCATGGTTCGAGGAGTCGCGCGACCCGGAGAGCCCGAAGAGCGACTGGTACTGGTGGCGCCCGGCCCGGGAGGGCCACGAACCAGGTACCCCCGGCGCTGAGCCGGTCAACTGGGGGTCCGCCTTCTCCGGACCGGCCTGGCAGTACGACGCGGCTCGGGGCGAGTACTTCCTCCACATCTTCAGCCGCAAGCAGCCGGACCTCAACTGGGAGAACCCCGAGGTCCGTGCGGCCATCTTCGACATGATGAACTGGTGGCTCGAGCGGGGGGTCGACGGCTTCCGGATGGACGTCATCAACCTCATCTCGAAGCCCGAGGTCGAGGACGGGCCCGAGACGCCGGGGACCGGCCTCTGCTACGACCTGAGCCGCCTCGCGGACGGACCTCGGATGCACGACTTCCTCGGTGAGATGTACGAGTCGGTGCTCAAGGGCAAGAACCTCATCGCCGTCGGCGAGATGCCGGGTACGACGCTGGAGAAGGCCGCCTCGTACACGGACCCGACGACGGGCGAGCTGTCGATGGTGTTCCAGTTCGAGCACGTCGACCTCGACCACCGCGCAGGTAACCGCTTCGACGTCACGGACTGGCCGTGGGTCGAGTACAAGAAGAACGTCCTTCGTTGGCAGGACGGCATCGGCAAGGGCTGGAACTCGCTGTACCTCGAGAACCACGACCAGCCTCGCAGCGTGTCCCGCATGGGCGACGACTCGCCGCAGTTCCGCCAGGCGTCCGCGAAGACGCTCGGCACGGTCCTGCACATGCTGCGCGGGACCCCGTACATCTACCAGGGCGAAGAGCTCGGCATGACGAACTACCCGTTCGAGGCCGAGGGCGACTTCCGCGACATCGAGACGCTGAACTACCTGCACCATGCGATGCAGCTGGGAGCGCCGGCCGAGGCCGTACTGCCCGGGCTTGCGAAGGGCACGCGCGACAACGCCCGTACGCCGATGCAGTGGGACGGTGGCGTGAACGCGGGATTCTCCGAAACAGGTCCGTGGCTCGCGGTGAACCCGAACGCGTCGGAGATCAACGCCGTCGACCAGATCAAGGATCCCGAGTCGGTCTTCCACCACTATCGTCGGCTGGTTCAGCTGCGGCACGACGAGGAGGTCGTACGGCTCGGCGAGTTCGCCCTGCTGCTCCCCGACGACGAGCAGCTGTTCGTGTACACGCGGACGTTGGGCGACGAGCAGATCCTCGTGCTGGCGAACGTGTCCAGCCGGCCCGCACGGCTCCCGCTCGGTCTTCCGGACCACGGCGCGTGCGAGGTGCTCCTCGCGACGCACGAGATCGACGACGTGGACGTACTCGCGCCCTGGGAGTCACGGGTCGTACGACTGTCCTGATGCGATCCACGCGCATCGGTGCCTGCGAGGGCACCGATGAGCGGCTCCAGCGCCGTCGTCAAGGCGACTCGAGTCAGCCGACGGCTCAGCGCAGGTCGAGCTCCGGAGTGTGTACGCCCTCCAGCTCGGCAACGACCTCGGCCTTGCCCTTCTCGATGCCGGCCTTCACGGTCTCGGCGCCGAGCTTCACGTCTTCGCTGATGTCGACCTTCTTGCTCAGCTCGGGGATCTGCGACCTGCCCACGAGCCCGAGGACGCCGGCGATCAGCAGGAGGATCACTGCCACGGTGACAAGGCCCAACGCGGTCGCGGCCCACGGGTTCATGGCCTTCGAGTAGAGGGCGCCGAAGCCCGCGGCCGCAGCGAGTACGAGCAACGAGACCGCCTTGACCGCGAACATGCCGGCCGCAGCGAACGACCCGCCGAGGATCCCGGCGCTCTTCGCCTTCGGCTTGGCCTGGGCGATCGCCTTGTCCTTCCAGCCCAGCGCGAGCGCCTTGACGGCGTCCACGAGGGTCGAGACCTGGCTCTTGAGATCCTGCGTCTGGCTCACTGCGGCTCCTTACGGTCTGCTCGAGATGAGCCTAGTCGGCGGTACGGGACCGCGGGGGCGCCTCGGACGCCGCGGCAAGATCGTCGCTTGTCACCGCACACAAGGCAATGGGCGCGCTGGGGCACCGGAACTCGAGATGACCTAGCCTGACCCCGACGGTCCGTACAGGGCCGCGGCATCGTGTGGAGGTCCAGCGACCCCACTCGTGGGAGGAGAGGCGTGGCCCCGAACCGGCACAAGGAGTACGCCGATGCGCTCGACGAGGTCGAGCGTCGGCGGAAGTCCGGTCAGCTCACCGAGGGCGAAGCGCTCGTCTGGAAGCAGCGGCTGCTCCGGGAGATGGACAGACCCACGTTCGCGCGCATCGGGAACCGGCTGATGATGGCCGTGGTCGTGCTCCTCGTCGTTCTGGCGTTGCTCTCGTTCATCTTCTGAGCCCGCCGGGCGGGCGACGACTCAGTTGATGGGCGCGCTGAGAGAGATGTGCAGGGCGTCGTCGGTCTCCGGTAAGGGCTTGGACAGCTCCGAGTGGTCGACCGTCGCACGCCAGCAGGCGAGCCGGTAGGGAAGCTGGAGCGGCTCAGGCGGCCGCGCCGACGCGTCGTACACCGCTCCGACGGCTGCGCCGAGATCTCGTCGTTCGACATCGTCGAGCGACTCGGCTCCCGTGGCACCGAGCGCCATGTCGACCAGGTTCCTCCGTGAGCAGGGGATCCACACGCGGTTGGTGTGATCCTCCACGACCGGGAAGTAGTCGGACTGCTCGACGCTCGAGACCGACTCCTCGCCGTACGCGCCGGTCATGGCGGTCGGCAGGTACGAGCGGACCGCCGCGACGAGGCGCTTGACCCACGGTACGGAGTCGTCGCGGGTCAGGTAGGCCAGGCAGAGCCGGCCTCCGGGCGCGAGCACGCGGGCGACCTCCGCGAGCACAAGGCCCGGGGCGAACGTGTGGAGGTTCTGAGGGCACACGACGCGGTCGAACTGCTGCGCATCGAACGGCATCGACTCGGCCTGCGCGACGACACCGCCGAGGTCGGGGCGATGCTCGATGAGGCGTCCGAGACTCGCCGGCTCGCGGTCCAGGACGAGGACGGCGTGGCCCTGCTCGCGGATCGCGGTGGCCCACGGGCCGGAGGCGCCCAGGACGAGTACCCGCTTCGGTTCCGCGCCCACGAGCCACGTCACCGCGGACTCGGGGAGGAAAGGACGGGCCATGACCGAATGCTAACCACGAGGCGGCCCGCGCGCTGGGACCTCGGTGGGGGAGTTGTGGACAGCCTTTGGAGGCGAGTTTTCCACAGGTTCAGGATCAGGTGACGCCATGAGGCACCTCGCGCACATGGTCTCGGTGTGGAGCAGTCGATGACTATCGAGGCGCTGCTGTGCACGGCCGACGATGCGATCGCGGCGGCCGTGTCGGCCGCGGGAGCGGCGGTTCAGCGATCCGTCGTGCGCGTCAACGACGCCGAAGCGCTGATCGGGCGCTGGCGTGAGGCGCGTGTGGTGCTCGTGGGAGCGGATCTGGCGGTGCCTGCCGCCCGGCTGGGGCTGCCGTCGAGACTCGGCGTGTACGTGCTGGCCGACGCCTCGGCGCCTGCATCGGCGTTGTCGGCGTCCGTGCCGTTGGGAGCCGGTGTGATCGTGCTGCCCGAAGGCGGCACGTGGCTTGGCGACGCACTGGCGGGACGTACAGGGGCGGGCCAGGGCACGTCGAGGATCGCCGTCCTGGGTGGGTCGGGCGGCGTGGGCGCGTCCACGCTCGCGGTCGGCTTGGCGTGCGCCGGGAAGGGGTTGGGCTCGACCGCGCTCGTGGATCTCGATCCTCTCGGCGGCGGGGTCGACCTCCTGCTGGGTGCCGAGCGGACACCGGGATGGCGCTGGGACCGGCTTCGCGCTGCCCGCGGGCAGATCGGAGAGCTCAGTGGCCAGGTGCCGGCCGCGGCCGGGGTCACGCTGGTCTCGATGGGTCGTGAGGACGCGACCGCCGTGACCCGTGACGCTGTCGCGGCCGTGCTGGCGTCTCTCGCCCGATCCAGCGACCTGGTCGTCATGGACGTGGGCCGGTCCCTTGACGCCGGGGCCCGGGAAGCGCTGCGTGCGTCCGACCGGACGCTGCTGGTGTGCGCTCAGGATGTACGAGGGGTGGCCTCGGCACGCATGACGCTGGCCGCCGCCGAGGCCCCTGGCGCAGGCGTCGTCGTGCGGCTGCGTCGAGGTGGGGCGATCCGGCCCGTTGAGGTCGCAGCGGCGGTGGGCCTGCCACTGCTGGGCACGATTCCGCAGGACCCGGCCTTGGCTCCCGCGGCCGAGCGGGGAGTTCCGCCCGACAGAGCGGCCGGGCGTGCGTGGCTGCGCTCGTGTGCCGCTCTCCTGGCTGCGATCGACGCAGGCACGGGGCCATCGTGAACACCGCGGAGTGGGACGCGGTCCGTTCGAGGATCGCGTCGCTCGGCAGGGAGCCCGATGCCACGGACATCGCGGACGCACTGAGGTGGTGCGGCCACCTCGTGTCCGACGCGAGCGTGCTCGCGGTGGCTTCGGCGCTTCACCGCGACAGCGTCGGNNNNGGCTGGCGGCGTCGGTGGGGCGGCGACTCGACGACGCCAGCCCGTTCGTGGATGCCCGGATGGCCGACGGGACGCGTGTCCATGCCATCCTCGGCAGCCTGGCGGACGTCGGCACATGCCTTTCGCTGCGCATCCCCGCTCGCTCCCGGCTCACGCTCGACGACTGGGTGGCGTCAGGCACGTGCCACCCCGAGCTTGCGGACGTGCTGAGGCGCTTGGTCGCCGCGAGGGTCGCGTTCCTGGTGTCCGGGGGCACCGGCAGCGGCAAGACCACGCTCCTCGGGTCGCTTCTGGCTCTCGTCCCGCCTGACGAGAGGATCCTGATCGTCGAGGACTCCCGAGAGCTCGACCCCGACCATCCCCATTGCGTGCGACTCGAGGGCCGCGTGGCGAACGCCGAAGGTGCGGGTGCGGTCTCGATGACGCAGCTTGTCCGGCAGGCGCTGCGGATGCGTCCCGACCGGATAGTCGTCGGAGAGGTGCGCGGCGCGGAGCTGGTCGACCTGCTGATCGCGCTCAACACGGGCCACGAGGGTGGCTGCGGCACCGTACATGCCAACGCGGCGGAGACGGTTCCCGCGCGCCTCGAGGCGCTGGCCGCGCTGGGTGGCCTGGGACGAGAGGCCGCCCACAGCCAGATAGCGGCGGCTGTACAGGCAGTGGTCCATGTGGCGCGCGACGGTGTCCGGCGACGGGTTGCTGGGGTGGCTGTGCTTGCACGCGGCACCGACGGCTTCGTGGAGACCCGGCGGGCGCTCGACGTGTCGGCGGAGGGTCGGCTGCTGCGGCATTCCGCGACCGACGACCTCGCAAGGGTCCTGGGGGCGAGGTGACGGCGTTGGCGGCCGCCGCGGCGGCGTTGGCGGTCTGGCTGCTCGTGATGCATCCCGGTGGTCGGCGCGTGAGGTCGCGCCTGCATCAGCGCGATTCCGCTGCGCGCCACCTCGTGGGCGACGCCACGCTGGCGGTCCTGGTCGTGGGATCCGCGGGGACGGTGACGTGGGTGGGGTGGGGAGCGGGGCCAGGGGCCGTCGCGACAGCGATCGGCTTCGTCCTGGTCACGGTGGTGGCGGCGGCACGGTCAACCCTCCGTGGTCGCAGGGCCGGTCGGCGGGCGGCCGAGGTGGCGCGTGCGTGTGACCTGCTCGGGTCGCTGGTCGCGATCGGCCACGTCCCGTCGGCCGCGTTGGCACTCGCGGCGGAGGACTGTCCGGTCCTGGAACCGGTGGCGGCCGCCCACCGTGTCGGAGCCGAGGTGCCTGCCGCGCTGCGTGCCGCGGGAGCGTCAGCCGGCGGGAAGGGTCTCGTACGGCTCGCTCAAGCCTGGGAGGTGGGCGAGCGCACCGGCGCCGCGCTGGGTCAAGCGTTGGAGGCCGTGGCCGAGGCGGTCCGGCGCGATCGTGAGATCGAACAGGTCGTGACGGCGGAGCTGGCAGGGCCACGTGCGAGCGGTCAGGTGCTGGGCGTACTGCCGATCCTCGGGTTGGCCCTGGGAGTGGCTCTGGGCGGTGAACCGGTCCACTTCTTCCTGACGGGCGTCCTGGGACCTGCGTGCTTGGTCGTCGGCACGGGTCTGGCCTGTGCCGGAGTGCTCTGGACCGACGTGCTGGTGGTGGGAGCGACTCCCGGCGCGGCGAGGCGTGGCGCACGTCGCCACGGAGGACCGTGATGACGGTCGTGCTCGTGCTCACCGCTGCTGTGGCGGCTGCCCTCGTCGTCCACCTCGCGTGGCCGCCTGAACCTCTGCGCCGGCTTGCTGCCGAGCCCGTGGTCACGTGGCCGGGTTGGCTGAGGGCGAAGGAATCAGCCATGACTGTACGGACGCGTGGGATCGGCTCGGCAGGTGCGGCGGTCTTCGTACTGCTGATCCTCAACGGACCGCTGCTCGTCAGCGTCGCGCTGGGTTTGCTGACCGGAGCCGTCGTGTTCTGGGTCCTGGGCCGGATGGAGACCGGTGGTGCTGCAGCGACACGGGCAGAACTGGTGGCCGAGCTGCCGGCGGCCCTTGACCTCCTGGCGGCCTGCGTGGCCTCGGGGATGCCCCTGCGGAGCGCGACGAGCGCGGTGGCGGCTGCTGTCGGGGGTCCGCTGGGGGACCGGCTCGGGGCGGTGGTGGCGCGAACGTCCGCGGGCTTCGGCGACGGCGACGCGTGGGCCTCGTTGCGGGGTGACGAGGTTCTCGGCGTCGTGGCGCGAGACCTAGCGCGTGCCAGCGATGCCGGCACTGCGACTGGCGCTCTCTTGGCACGCCACGCCGAGGCAGCGCGCACGGCCGCCCAGGCGGCTGCTCTGGCACGAGCGAAGGCGGTGGGGGTACGGACGATCATCCCCGTCTCCGTCTGCTACCTCCCGGCGTTCTTCCTGCTCGGAGTCGTACCGGTCATCGCCGGCGTCCTCGGCTCGCTGGTGCGGTGACGTTCTCCACAGGCCCCGCGGTTGTCCACAGCTCGCAGCTCGGGTGACGGAATCCACTGGCCGGAGCACATGGTCACGGGTGAGGCGCGATCCGGCGCCGCAGAAGAAAGGAACACTTCATGTCCGATCTCGTTGCTACGTCTCCGTTGCCCGCTCCCTCAGCTCGTCGGAGGCTGCTGGAGCGGGGAGCCGTCTCGGCGGAGTACGCGCTCCTCACCGTGGGGACGATCACCTTCGGTGGAGTCCTGCTGAAGATCATCACCGACGACGCGATCCGCAACCAGCTCCTCCAGATCATCGTCGCCATCATCAAGTTCCTCCTCAGCAACTTCGGCGCCTTCGCCGGCTGACGTACACGCGATGGGTCGGCGGTCCGGGGGGCGCCGACCCCCGCTGAGGAGGGAAGCGCGGTGAAGTCGACAAGACGATCCGATCGTGGTGCTGTCACGGTCGAGGCGGCGTTCGCGTCGGTGGGGCTGGTGGCGTTGCTGGCTGTGCTGGTCTCTGCCATCGGGGTGGTTCTCGTGCAGGTCCAGTGCGTCGACGCCGCTGGGGCCATCGCTCGGCAGGCCGCGCGGGGAGATGCGGCCGCCGTCGCCGAGGCCGAGAGCCACCTGCCCAAGGAGGGCCGTGTCGTGATCCGCGCGACCGCGACCACGGTGACCGTGCGCGTGGAGGCCCGAGAGTCCGTCGTGCCGGGAAGCTCGGTGACGATCGACCTTGCCGCGGAGGCCACCGCAGTGCTCGAACCAGGAGGGTCGTCGTGACGGCCCGCGGTGCTCGAACTACGAGGGTCGTCGTGAGGGGGAGGGGTCGGGCTGACCGTGGATCGGCCACGGTCTTCGCGGCAGCGATCTCCCTCGTGCTGGTCATGGCCGCCACCGCTGCCGTGTTCGTCGTCGCCGTCGTCCTGGCGAGTCATCGAGCGAGGAGCGCTGCAGATCTGGCCGCCCTTGCCGCTGCGACGTCCGAGGTGGGCGGGGGCGACGGCTGCTCCGCGGCTCGGATCAACGCGCACGCGAACGGTGCTGAGCTGACGGGCTGTCGGATGACAGGCGAGACCTCGTCGTTCGTCGTCGCCGTGACCGTCACCGTACAGACCGGGCTGAGGGCGCCACTGCCGCCGACGATGGGCGCCGATGCCCACGCCGGCAACGTGGCGAGATGAGCATGGCCACCACGATGGAGGAGGGCGACATGGTCGCGCGCGGGACGACCCGCGTTCGCACCGAGAGGGGCGCGGTCACGGCGGAGAAGGCGATCCTGACGGTGCTGGTGATCGTCTTCGCGTGGGCGGGGATCCACTTCCTGGGCGATCCGATGCGGGACCAGGTGTTCCGCGTCGTGTTCGTCATCTGCGAGCGCATCTATGAGTCCATCACGGCGGTCTTCACCTGATGACGGCGAGGATCGCCGCGAAAGGATGCGGGCAGCTAGAGGACGGGGCGTCCCTCCAGCTGGCGGATGTCGTTGGCGTCGAGCTCTGGGGGCTCTGCCCAGGAGCGGAGGAGNNCCACGCGATCCAACGCGATGGCCATCCAGGTGTCGGCGCGGTCGTACCCCGCAGCTGCGAACCCAGCACCGCCGGGGGCGGTGTCGTAGATGAAGACCGTTACCGCATCGGTGTCGGGATGCCTCGCGGAGAACGCCCCGGCCACGTCACTGCGATCGGAGCCGGCGACGGAGGCGAGCAGCGAGACGAGGACGTGCTCGGCTCCGTGGGCACCGCCGCGGATGCGGGCTGTACGACGAGGTGGAGGAGGGAGCGTGAACCAGACGGCCTGAGTTCGGAGCGTTCGGGGAGGCAGGTCGAGCGTCACCCGTTCGATGATCCGTCCAGTCTCGAGGTCGCGGCGGAGGAACGCGACAACGCGGGTGCGCACGTCCACGACACCGCGGTGAACCTCGCCGGCGCCGAGCGGGCGGCTCTGCTGGTCCGCACAGATCGTGACGTCGGACTCATTCACCGGGATCGTGTCGTACTCGCCCGAGGCCGCCGTCGTGTACGCCTCGGATGCCTCGCCGTCGAGCTCTGTGACGAGCCAGTGCTCACCCTGATGCAGGTAGATCGCGCCCGGATGCACGACGCGGTCGGCTGTGACCGGGTCGACGGTTCCCAGGATGCGGCCGGTCGACTCCTCGATGATCTCGATGGGCTTGCCTCCCGTCGAGCGGATGCTGATGGTGTCGATGGCGCGGGCGAGGTGGGGCCAGTACCAGCCGGGGGGGCGACGCCGGAGGGTCCCATGGGTGGTGAGTCGCTCGAGCAGGAGCGGAAGGATCGGGCCGAACCAACGGTCGTCGGCCTCGGCCAGCGGAAGCTCCTGGGCTGCGGCACCGAGGTGCGGGCCCAGGATCGCCGGGTTCTCCGGATGGAGCACGGTCGGCTCAACCGAGGTCGAGAACAGCTGGTCGGGGTGGTCGAACAGGTACGCGTCGAGCGGGTCGTTGCGCGCGACGAGCACGACGGTCGCATCGGCCCCTCGTCGCCCAGCCCGCCCGGCCTGCTGCCACAGCGAGGCCACACTGCCGGGATACCCGCCGATGACCACCGCGTCGACACCCGCGATGTCGACCCCGAGTTCGAGGGCGTTCGTGGTCGCCACGCCTCGCAGCGCGCCGGTCCGGAGGGCTGTCTCGAGAGCCCTCCGCTCTCGAGCCAGATAGCCGCCGCGGTACGCGCTGATGGGCTGGGACGGGGCCATCGCCGTCGCTTGGCGGGCCACCTGCTCGGATGCGCGTCGAGAGCTCACGAAGGCGAGCGTCTGCTGCCCTGCGGCCACGAACCGGCCGAGCAGGAGAGCCACGTCGGCGTCGGTCGATTCGTACGGCTGCCACAGCACGACGTCGCGTGCCGCGCGCGGCGAGGCGTCCTCATCGATCGCGACGATCTCGTCGGCCGGTTCACCGATGAGGCGGCCCATTGCCTCGGCGGCATCGACAGCCGTCGCGGACGAGCAGAGGAACGTGGGGGAGGCGCCGTACCGGGCGCACAGCCTCCGCAAGCGCCGCAGCACGAGCGCAACGTGGGCGCCGAACACGCCTCGGTAACGGTGCGCCTCGTCGACGACGACGTACCGCAACCCACTCAGGAAGGAGGCCCACGCTGCGTGGTTCGGCAGCACCGACGCATGCAGCATGTCGGGGTTGGTGAGAACGACGGTCGCGTAGTCACGGGCGAACCGACGCTCGTCCGTGTCGGAGTCGCCGTCGAGCGCCGTGATGCCCCAGCCGTGCGGACCCAGAGGCCAGGCGTTGCGCAGCTGGTCGTGGGCGAGCGCCTTGGTCGGAGCGAGGTAGAGCGCGGTGGTCCGCCGCGACCGAGAGGCCTGGAGCAGGTCGGCCAGGTCGGGGCGCTGGTAGTCGGGATCGTCGGCGATGGTCTCGTCGCCCAACCCTGGAAGCCGAGGGTGCTGCAGCGGAGCGTCGGCGGGGATCTTCGGTGCCGGCCTCAGCCCGGGTTGTGCCGTCACCTCGAGGATCGGAAGGAGGTACGCGAGTGACTTGCCAGATGCAGTACCCGTCGAGAGGGCCACGTGGCGACCCGCCCTCAGCGCCTCGGCCGCGTCGACCTGATGACGCCAGGGGCGGATGATGCCCTCGGCCTGGGCACGACGAACCGTGTCGGCCGGCACCCACGCGGGCCAGTCGACGTCTTCACCATCGGCACCTGGAAAGTGCTCGCGGTGCACGACGCGCGGGTCGTCGGACAACCAAGGCGGGAGCACAGCGACACTGTAGGTCTGTCCTGCGACAGTTCCGGTGACGCCTGGATCCTGAGCCGCGATCGCTGGGCCCCCTGCGCAGCGACGCTGCCTGCGACGCCTGGGCCCCGAGGGCCGCTCGTGGGGTCTCCCCGCGCTGCGTGCGGGAGGGTCTGGCGCCTCTCCTGCCAGACTGTGACCGTGCCAACAGCCGACTTCAGCGTGTCCGACGCCGACCTTGTACGTCTCCGAGCCGCCCTCGAGGGGTACACCGTCGACACGGTCGTCGAGGCCATCGGCGACGAGGGACACCTCTCGCTCGGCCGCAACCACACGATCGCGGCGCACAGGGCGCTGGGCCGAAGAGACGACACACTCGCCACGCTGACCAGACTGTTCATCCTGCAGGGCGCGGTGACCGTCGTCGCGGCGGAGCACGCACTGCCGATCCAGGCGCTGCTCGCCGCAGGCGTGCTGGAGCGTGACGGCGACGAGGTGCGGGCCGTCGTCGACATCCGCCCGTACGCGTCCCCGGACGACGGCGCGGATGGCTGGCTCGTGAGCGATCACGCGGCGACCCTCGACACCGCCCGGGGTGCGCCTCGGGAGGACCACGTGCTGGGTGTGTCGCCGGCATCGACGACGCTCGCGCAGCTCACGATTCGCCGCCCGGTCGGACGCGCGCTGGACCTCGGTACGGGCTGCGGCGTGCAGTCGCTCCACCTGGCGAAGCATGCGCGGTCAATCGTCGCGACCGACCTCAACCCGCGTGCGCTGCGCCTCGCCGATCTAGGACTGCGGCTCAACGACGTGGCTGCCGAGCTGCGACGCGGGTCCCTGTACGAACCGGTCGGCACCGATCCGTACGACCTCATCGTCACGAACCCGCCCTTCGTCATGTCACCGCCTTCGGAGTCACGGCTCACGTACCGCGAGAGCGACTTCACGGCCGACGGCCTCATGCGTGCCGTGGTCACCGGCGCTGTCGGCCACCTCGCTCCCCGAGGCGTCCTCCAGGTGCTCGGCAACTGGGCGCACGTCGCGGGCCAGCCCTGGGACGAGCGGCTCGGGAGCTGGATCGCCGGCACCGGCTGCGACGCCCTCGTGATCCAGAGGGAGGTCCTCGACCCGTACGAGTACATCGAGATCTGGCTCGCNNCCACCTCGGCATCACCGGGATCGGGATGGGCTGGATCTCCCTTGTCAATGCCGGGCGGGACGTGCCGGACGTACGGATCGAGGGCTGGCCGCACGCCGTCGAGCAGCCCGTGGGAACCGCCCTGGCAGCGCATTTCGACGCTGTCGAGTCGGCTCAGTGGAGCGACGACCAGCTCCTCGACCACGTGTGGCAGCTGACCGAGGACGTCGTGCAGGAGACGATCGGTGCTCCGGGCGCCGCGGACCCGACGCACATCGTGATGCGCCAGCAGCGCGGTCTTCGCCGGGCGATCGAGGTCGACACGGCCCTCGGCGGCGTACTCGGCGCCTGCGACGGCGACCTCTCACTGCACGACATCCTCGGCGCCGTCGCCCAGCTGCTGGACCTCGCCGAGCCAGATCTCATCGCGGATGTCCTGCCGCGCTTCCGTCCGCTGGTCGCCGACGCCTGGTTCGCCGGCGGCTGGGGGAGCGCACCTCCCTCCTCACCCGTACAGGTCCTCTCCTGAGTCGTACAGGTCCTCTCCTCGAGCTGTATCTCGGTCCCTCGCCGAGCGGTACACGGGCTCTCGTGGAGGGGGAAGGTGTCCGTTCCGATGAGGGGTGAAACGGGGGTTTGGACGTTCTGGTCTACAGTGACGACGTTTCCGTACCCGAAGGAGTGCCAGTGGCTGGGCGTCGACTCGTGATCGTCGAGTCGCCTACGAAGGCGACCAAGATCGCCTCGTATCTCGGCGCGGGCTACATGGTCGAGTCGAGCCGTGGGCACGTCCGTGACCTCCCGACCAGCGCCGGAGAGGTGCCGGACAAGTACAAGAAGGAGCCCTGGGCTCGTACCGGCATTGACGTCGACCACGGCTTCACGCCCCTCTACGTCGTCACCGCCGACAAGAAGGCGACGATCAAGCTCCTCAAGGCGAAGCTCGCCGACGCCGACGAGCTCCTGCTGGCTACCGACGAGGACCGCGAGGGCGAGGCCATCGCGTGGCACTTGCTGCAGGAGCTCAAGCCGAAGGTCCCGGTCCGGCGCATGGTCTTCCACGAGATCACCCCGCAGGCCATCGCCGATGCTGTCGCCAACACCCGCGACCTCGACACCGACCTCGTCGACGCGCAGGAGACCCGCCGCATCCTCGACCGGTTGTACGGCTACGAGGTCAGCCCGGTCCTCTGGCGCAAGGTCATGCCGCGCCTCTCCGCCGGCCGCGTCCAGTCAGTCGCCACCCGCCTGGTCGTCGACCGGGAGCGCGAACGCGTCAGCTTCGTGGCCTCTTCGTACTGGGACGTCGACGCCACGCTCGACGCCGGCCCGACCGCAACTCCGAGCACGTTCACCGCACGCCTGACGTCCGTCGGCGGCACCCGCGTCGCCCAGGGGCGTGACTTCACCCCAGCTGGCACTCTGCGGGGCACGCTGGTCCACCTCGACCAGACCGCCGCCGAGACTGTCGCTACGGCGATCCGGGGCGCGAAAGTCGCTGTGACAAGCGTCGACGCGAAGCCGTACACGCGCCGCCCGTACGCACCGTTCCGCACCACCACGCTCCAGCAGGAGGCGGGCCGCAAGCTCGGCTTCACCGCGCAGCGGACGATGTCCGTCGCGCAGGACCTGTACGAGGGCGGCTGGATCACGTACATGCGTACCGACTCGGTGACGCTGTCCGACACCGCGATCGCCGCGGCGCGCGCCCAGGTGCTGGCGCTGTACGGCCCGAGCTACCTCCCGGCCAAGCCCCGCGTCTACGCGTCGAAGGTCAAGAACGCCCAGGAGGCCCACGAGGCGATCCGCCCCGCCGGCGAGGTCTTCGCGACCGCCGCCGAGACCGGGCTCACCGGTGACCAGCGCCGCCTGTACGAGCTGGTCTGGATGCGTACGGTCGCCTCTCAGATGAACGACGCCACCGGCGAGTCGATGTCTGTGCAGATCGCTGCCACGCACGCGGGAGTCCAGGTCCTCGACCGCTCCATCACCGAGTGCACGCTCACGGCATCCGGCCGCACGATCACGTTCCCGGGCTTCCTCAAGGCGTACGTCGAGGCCCACGACGACCCCGACGAGACCTCGGACGACTCGCAGGCCAGGCTGCCGCAGCTGACGGTCGGTACCGGACTCGACGTCCTCGACGTCGTACCCGCCGGCCACGAGACCCGCCCGCCGGCCCGCTACACCGAGCCGAGCCTCGTGGCGAAGCTCGAGGAGCTCGAGATCGGCCGCCCGAGCACGTACGCGTCCATCCTTCGTACGATCACCAGCCGCGACTACGTCTTCAAGAAGGGCTCGGCCCTCGTACCGACCTGGCTCGCCTTCGCGGTGACCCGGCTCCTCGAGGAGCACTTCGGCAACCTCGTCGACTACGCGTTCACCGCCGACATGGAGCAGACGCTCGACGAGATCGCCAACGGCGGCGCCGATCGGAAGACCGTGCTGAGCGACTTCTACTTCGGCACGGACGCGCCCGGCGACGAGGGGCTTCGCGAGTCCGTCACCGAGCTCGGCGACATCGACGCCCGCGCGCTGTCCAGCTTCCCCGTGCCCGGCGACCCCGAGATCACGATCCGCGTCGGCCGCTACGGCACGTACATCGAGACCACCGACGGCCGCCGCGCCAACGTCGCCGAGGACCTGCCGCCCGACGAGCTCACCGCCGAGTACGCGCACCAGCTGCTCGATGCGCCGGTCACCGCCGAGCGCGAGCTCGGCACCACACCGGACACGAACCTGCCGGTCGTCGCGAAGGACGGCCGCTACGGCCCGTACGTGACAGAGGTCCTCGCAGAGGACGCTCCCAAGAACGCCAAGGCGCGTACGGGGTCGCTGTTCAAGTCGATGTCGATCGACACCGTGACCCTCGAGGACGCGATGCGGCTGCTCAGCCTGCCGCGCGTCGTCGGCGAGGCCGACGGGGAGCCGATCACCGCGCAGAACGGCCGCTACGGTCCGTACCTCAAGAAGGGCACCGACTCCCGCTCGCTGACGACCGAGGACCAGATCTTCGACGTCACGCTGGAGGAGGCGCTCGCGATCTACGCCCAGCCGAAGCTGCGTGGCCGGGCTGCGGCCGCCGCGCCGCTCAAGGAGCTCGGCAACGACCCCGTGACCGGGACACCGATGGTCGTCAAGAGCGGACGCTTCGGCCCGTATGTCACCGACGGTACGACCAACGCCACGCTCCGCAAGGACGACGAGGTCGACGACCTGACGCCCGAGCGCGCCGCCGAGCTGCTCGCTGACAAGCGCGCGAAGGGCCCGGCTCCGAAGAAGGCGCCGGTCCGCCGGGCGCCCACGAAGAAGACCACCGCGAAGAAGACGACGACCGCGAAGAAGGTTGTCGCGGCGAAGACTGCGACGAAGCCGCCGGCTCTCACCGCGCGTACGGTGCCGGCTCGGGCCAAGAAGAGCTGACGATGTCCGGTCTGTTCGTCGTCCTCGAGGGCGGGGACGGGGCGGGGAAGTCGACGCAGCTCGCGCGCCTGGCCGCCTGGCTGCGCGAGGCTGGCCACGAGGTCGTTGTCACGTACGAGCCGGGCGACACGGCCCTGGGCGCCACGCTCCGGAAGCTGCTGCTCGACCCGGCGTCGGGCGATGTGTCACCTCGCGCGGAGGCCATGCTGTACGCCGCTGACAAGGCGCAACACGTGTACGAGGTCGTACGTCCCGCACTCGATGCCGGCAAGGTCGTCGTCTGCGACCGGTATGTGGACTCGATGATCGCCTACCAGGGTGCGGGCCGCGTGCTCGACGCCGCTGAGATCCGCGGCCTGGCCGACTGGGCGACGGGCGGGCTGGTCCCCGACCTGACCGTGCTCCTCGACGTGCCGGTCGACAGGGCGCTGGGGGAGAAGGTCGACCTGGATCGGCTGGAAGCCGCCGGTACGGAGTTCCACGAGCGCGTCCGCTCGCACTTCCTCGACCTCGCAGCCCAGGACCCCTCCCGCTACCTGGTGCTCCCCGGCCGCGACGACCGCGACGCCATCGAAGCAGCGATCCGCCAGCGCGTACAGACGCTCCTGGCTGAATGAGGGCATGTCGCGCAGCATGGGCGACGGCCTTCGTGGCAGTACGAAGCCTCCGGGGTGTCGCCGTCCGGACCTTTCACCTCCACAAAGTGGCAGATACTCGGTCGCCGATCCGTATACGCAACGGCGGCCGGGTATCTGCCAGTGAATGTAGGTCGGGCGGCCCCTGACCAGTTCATGGGGTCGATCCAGGTACACGCGAGCCGCCGCACCCGCTGGGTGCGACGGCTCGAGTAGCTTCCGCTCGGACTACGAGAACAGCTTGTCGTTCTTGCGGCGGATGCGGCCGGTGTGGATGGCGCCGTCGAAGGCGATGCGGCCACCGCCGACCGTGGCGAACAGGACACCGGCGCCGGCCAGCAGGACCTCGACGACCCCGATGAAGTCGGCGGCGCCGTTCTGGAACGGGTTGACGACACCCCACTGGACGAAGACGAGCAGGGCGACCGACAGGGCCAGCAGCAGGAGTCCGGCGATCCGCGTGCCGAGGCCGATGAGGAGCATGACCGCGATGGCGATCTCGAGCCCGATCTGCACCCAGGTCACGATGCCCGGGCTCGGTACCAGCGTCGCCGACCACATGGCGCGCGTCGCGCTGAGGTGCGTGATGTGCTGCCAGGCCCGGAGGCCGACGACGGCAGCGAGGATCACCCGGAAGATCACGATGCCGAGTGACGGAAGCCCCTTGTACGTGCTCGGCGTCGTGAACTTCGTGACGAGCGGCTCGTCCGAGTCGTCCGGCGCCGCGATCACCTTGCCGAGCTGGCGGTCACGGGTGGCGCGCTCCTCGCGGCGTACGCGTGCTGCCTCCTGCGCATCGAGGACCGCTGTCTGCTCCACTGCCGGTACGGCCACGGCTGCGGCGGCACCGAGCGGCAACGCCACGGTGGGCGCCTCGTCGCGGAACATGGCTCGCTGGGAGGCGGCGGCCTCGGACTCAGCCTCGACCTCGTCGGCTGTGTGCCCCTGCGCGTCGGGATGGACCTCGGCCCACGAGGACGGCGGCTCGATCGGGTGGACGCGGGTCGGCTCGTCCACGTCGCTCCCTTCGACCCGGTCCACGACCGGCTCGGCAGCCACAGTCACGGGCTCTTGTGGGGCGGCGACGGGTACGAAGTCGTCGGCCTCCGTGACGCGCTCGGGAGCCACATCCGCCGGCTCGGGATCCGCGGACATGCCGGACACGCCGACAGGGTGAGTGCTGAACTCGTCGGCCTCGTACACACGCTCGGGAGCGACGTCCGCGTCGAACGCTGGGGCGGCGACCGGGACCTCGGCCACCACGGGCTCCTCGGTGACGACCGGCTCGGGAGCGACCGGCCCGGAGACGATGTCGACCGGGGCGGACTGGTTCCCGGGGAGGTCGGCGGCGACGGGCGTGTTCAGCGACGCGTCCTCGACCGCCACGGCGGGCGTCGCCTCGGAGACAGGCTCGGCTGCGTGCGTACCCTCCTCAACCGGGACGCTCTCCTCGACGGGGACACTCTCCACGACCGCGTGCCTGCCCTCGACCGGGACACTCTCCTCGACGACAGGAGTGCTCTCGGCGACCGCGGGGGCGCTGTCCGTCACGGGCGCAGCCGTCGGCTCGGGGGGCTCATCGGTCTGCGTGAACCACGAAATGGCCTCATCCACGCGACTGCGCAGGGGGTGCGACTCGTCCGGTTGGTTCGTCACGGCTTCTCCTCGGTCCAGATCCTCGGGTGGTCAGACACTTCCATCGTCCCACTTGGCCCGGCATTGCCAGGGGAGCCCGGCGCGCGTGCCGTCCGAATAGGCCCCGAGCGAGCGGCGTAGGGTCGAGCCCGTGAGCACACATCCGAAGATGGACGCGGAGCCGATCCTGCCAGGGCTTGCAGAATCCATCGCGGTCAGCCGACGTGCCATCGACCGCTATGCGTACGCCCACGATGCCTCCCACTACCAGTTCGTCCCCGACGCGGTCGCCACGCCGACGAGCGCTGCCCAGGTCGCGGCCCTGTTCCGGGAGGCCAAGGCAGCCGGGCGTTCCCTCACGTTCCGTGCCGGCGGCACGTCGCTGTCCGGCCAGGCCGGCACCTCCGACATCGTCGTCGACACCCGCCACCACTTCCGTACCGTCTCCATNNCCGGCCTCGGAGGTCGCGTGCACGATCGGCGGGATCGTCGCCAACAACTCGTCGGGGATGACGTGCGGGATCCACGCTAACCCGTACGCGACACTCGACTCCCTCGTGGTCGTCCTCCCCAGCGGCACGATCCTCGACACGGCAGCGCCCAAGGCGGGCGAGAAGCTCCGTCGGCTCGAGCCCGGCCTGTACGCGGGGCTCGCCACGCTGCGCGCCACCGTCCGCTCGGACCCGGCCATGGCCGAGACCGTGCGGCGCCGGTTCTCGATGAAGAACACGATGGGGTACGCGGTCAACGCGTTGCTCGACTACGAGGACCCGCTCGACATCCTCGCCCACCTGCTGGTCGGCAGCGAGGGCACGCTCGGCTTCATCTCCGAGGCCCGGTTCCGTACGTTGCCGATCCCGGCTCACGTCGGTACGGCGCTGCTCACGTTCCCGTCGCTCGCCGCCGCGACCGAGGCGCTGCCGGCGCTCGTCGACTCGGGCCTCACCGTGATCGAGCTGATGGACGCGGCCTCGTTGCGCGTCGCGCAGGGCTTGGCCGGTACCCCCGACACGATCGCCGCCCTGCAGGTGGCCGACCACGCGGCGTTCCTCGTCGAGCACCATGCGGACACCGCGGACGAGCTGTCCCAGCGCATGGCCGCGCTCGGCGAGCTGGCGGGCGGCCTGAACCTCGCGACCCCGATCGCGATCGCCGCCGATGCCGCCGAGAAGGCGCGGCTGTGGAAGGTGCGCAAGGGCCTGTACACGTCGGTCGCCGGTTCGCGCCCGTCCGGCACGACCGCGCTGCTCGAGGACGTCTGCGTACCGGTCGACCGGCTCCTCGCGACGTGTGAGGGCCTGACGGAGCTGTTCTCTCACCACGCGTACGACTCCAGTGTGATCTTCGGCCATGCCCGCGACGGCAACATCCACTTCATGATCAACGAGCGGTTCAGCGAGGCCTCGTCGGTGAGCCGCTACGAGGCGTTCACGGCCGACATGGTCGACCTGGTGCTCGCTCAGGACGGCAACCTCAAGGCCGAGCATGGGACGGGCCGGATGATGGCGCCGTACGTGGAGCGCCAGTACGGGCACGACCTGTACGAGGTGATGCGGTCGATCAAGCGCCTCATCGACCCCGACGGGGTGCTCAGCCCTGGCGTGGTGCTGCCGATCGAGGGCGCCCCGACCCGGCTCGACGTCGCGACGTTGAAGCTGCCCGTCACCGTCGAGTCGGAGGTCGACCGGTGCGTCGAGTGCGGCTTCTGCGAGCCCGCCTGCCCGTCGAAGGACATCACGCTCACGCCTCGCCAGCGCATCACGCTGCGTCGCGACATGGTGGGTCTGCGGGCTGCGGGCAAACCCGCGATGGCTGACGAGCTCGAGCGCGACTACGAGTACGCGGGCATCGACACCTGTGCGGTCGACGGGCTGTGCGGGCTGGCATGCCCGGTGTCGATCAACACCGGCGACCTCACCAGGCGGCTGCGCCGCGAGGAGGCCAACCCCGTACTGGCAGCCACGTGGGGAGGCGCCGCCCACGTCTGGGGAGCCGGTACGCGGGCGGGCGGCTTCGCTCTCGGGGTCGCCGAGCGGTTGCCCCCGGGGATGGTCACCGGCATCACGTCTGCCGCCCGGAAGGTCGTCGGCGAGGACGTCGTGCCGCGGTACGACGGGTCGCTCCCTGGAGGCGGCTCGAGGCGGGTCGCCGGCCGGATCGGCGAGGGATCGCGGGAAGCCGTGTACGTGCCGGCGTGCATCCAGACGATGTTCGGCCCCGAAGCAGGCGGCGACGGGGTCATGGCGGCTTTCCGCGAGCTGTGCGCGCGGGCCGGGGTGACCGTCGAGGTCCCCCAGGGCATCGGCAGCATGTGCTGCGGCACGCCGTGGAAGTCGAAGGGCTATGCGGGCGGCTACAAGGTCGTCAGCGACCGTACGTTGCCGAAGCTCTGGGACGCGTCGGGCCACGGGCGACTGCCCGTCGTCGTCGACGCGGCGAGCTGTACGGAGGGCTACCAGGTGATGCTCGAGCACGCGTCCAAGGCGTACCCGGGCCTCTCCTTCGTCGACGCGACCACGTTCGTGGCGCACCACGTGCTTCCGGCGCTGACCGTGACGAGGACCCTTGCGAGCGTGGCCGTGCATCCCACGTGCTCGAGCGCGCAGATCGGCTCGACCGAGGACCTGTTGGCGATCTGCAGGGCNNGCCGAGGTGGTGTCGCGCGACCACGACGCGTACGTCTCCACGAACCGTACGTGCGAGATCGGCATGTCCCGGGCCACCGGCAAGCCCTACCGCCACGCGCTGGAGCTGTTGGCGGAGCTCACGAGGTAGTCGCACCCGCCTGACTTACGCGTACGGAGGGTTATGAGGGGCTCGTCGCCGACCGAACTCCCCGACTTCCGTGAAGCGCGGGTTATGGGGCCCCTCTGAGTGTCCATAACCAGCCGAACACGGAAATGAGTCACCTCGCGGTGCGCACCTGCTCGCGTAACCCACCGTCCACGGGAGTCAGCATCTTCGAGCAGTCGCTGGGCGAGCTCTGCCTCAGAGCGACTCGGCCAGGTCGATGAAAAGTGCCTCCATCGCGAGCAGGGGGGCGACGTTGGTCTCGAGGGCCGTACGGGCAGCGAGGATCGCGTCGAGCTTCCGCATCGTGGCGTCGGCGGAGGCGCGGCGTGCGAGCGTACGGATCGGAGCGTCCTGCTCGAGGTTGACCAGCGGCGCGTTCGCGCCGAGCTGTACGGAGAGGACGTCCCGGTAGTACGTGGTCAGCTCGCTCAGCACCCGATCGAGCCCGTCGCGCTGGAGCCGCTTGACCCGTGCCTTCTGTGAGTCCTCGAGCTCCTTGACCTGGGACTGGGCGTTGCGGGGTCGGGCGCCCTTCGTGCCGAACCCCAACGCCTCGTTGAGCTCCGCGAGCTCCTTCGCGTCGCGATCGGTCGTCGAGGCGGTCGCCTCGTCCGACGAGGCCGTCACCACGTTGGCCGCTGCCCGAAGACAGGCGCCGAGGCTTGTGAGCTGGGGCGGCAGCTGCAGCACCTCGCGGCGCCGGATCCGCGATGCCTCGTCACGCGCGAGGTAACGGGCCCGGCCGACATGTCCCTGGGCCGCCCGGGCCGCGAACGACGCCATCGCGGGGTCGATGCCGTCGCGCTCGACGAGCAGCCGGGCGACGGCCGCCTGCGTCGGTGTCGCGAGGTTCAGATGGCGGCACCTCGACCGGATGGTCGCGACGACGTCGTCGAGCGTGGGCGCGCAGAGCAGCCAGACCGTACGTGGCGCCGGCTCTTCGATCGCCTTCAGCAACGCATCCGCGCCACGCTCGGTGATCCGGTCGGCATCCTCGACGATGATCACCTGGTGATGCCCCATCGTGGGGCTCATCGAGGCGCGGCGTACGAGCTGGCGCACCTCGTCCACGCCGATGCTCAGCTGCTCCGTGCGGACGACGGTGACGTCCGGATGTGCGCCTGACAAGGCCGTACGGCACGACGAGCACGTTCCGCAGCCTCCGGTGTTGCACTCCAGCGCGGCAGCAAACGCTCGCGCGGCGTTCGACCGTCCCGACCCCGGCGGGCCCGTGATAAGCCAGGCGTGGCTCATCGCGTGCCCCTGCCCGGCGACAGCACGGGTCAGCACGGCCACCGCCGCCTCCTGGCCCACGAGCTCCTGCCACACCGTCACGTGCCTAGCCTGCCCTAGTCCACCGACATCGGCTGCGGGAGGCCGGTTTCGCGCGTCCGCCGGGCACCCCCAAGGTTCTCCATTCAGCCAGGATCGTCAGCGGAGGGTCATCTCGACGTGGACGGTGATCGGGGCCTCCCGGGTGATGCCGGCCGCCTTTCGTACAGCCACCTTCAGAGGGATCAGGTAGATGCCGTCCTTGGGCATGATCGAGGTGGTGAACGTGGTGCGGCCGAGCCGGCAGGTGACGGGGATGCAGCCCCAGCCGTACGTGAGCATCGGCTTCAGCTCGTCGATCATCGCCGAGTCGTCGTCGCTGATGGGCAGGAACCAGTACGGCGCGGGGCCACGCCACTCGACGATCCGGCCGGTGACGTCCAGCTCCATCAGACGCGGTACCGCTCGAGGAGCTGGGCGATGACCGCCTCGGTCGCGTCCTCCTTGGCTGCCGTCTCGGTGTGCTCGGTGTAGTACGCNNGAGGCTGTTGTCGAAGATCGTGCAGTTGGACTTGTCGCCGACGAGCCCGTCGCCCCAGTCCTTGTCGAGCGCGGCGATGGCGTCCGACGGTACGTGGACGATCCGGGCCTCGACGCCGGCGGCGCGTGCGAGCTCGCGGGCGATGTGGTCCCACGTCAGCCACTCGTCGCTCGTGATGTGCACCGCGAGCCCGATCGCCGACGCGTTCCCGAGCAGGCCGACGAAGCCCTTGGCGAAGTCCGTGGTGTGGGTGAGGGTCCACAGAGACGTGCCGTCGCCGTGGATGACGACCTCGTCGCCGCGCAGCAGCCTCCGTACCATCGCGTGCCGGCCGCCGAGGATCGTCATCGTCTTGTCATACGTGTGCGACGGGCGCACCACGGTGATCGGGAGCCCCTCGTTCTGCCAGCGGTCGAACAGGTACCGCTCGCACGCTGCCTTGTCACGGCTGTACTGCCAGAACGGGTTCGACAGCGGCGTGCCCTCGCGGATCGGCAGGACGCCGGTCGGCTTCTGGTACGCGGACGCCGAGCTGATGAACACGTACTGTCCGGCCTGTCCCTCGACCTGCGACAGCGTCTGCGTGACCTGGTCGGGGGTGAAGCTCAGGAAGTCGCACACGCTGTCGAAGTGCCGGTCGCCGATCGCGGCAGTGATAGCGCCGGGTTCCCGGACGTCGGCGGAGATGAGCTCCACGCCGTCGGGCACCGGCCGTACGGTCGACTGCCCTCGGTTGAGCACCGTCACCTCCCAGCCACGCTGTGCAGCCAGCGCCACGCTCCCTGCGCTGATCACACCGGTGCCACCGAGGAAAAGTACGCGTCCTGTCATGCAGCCCATCAAACCGTGTCCGGCGCACGGGTGCGAGACCCGGACGGCCGGACGTCCAGATTGACGGCACAGGCACCCAATGCAAGAATCTACGCAGTACTGAATGGACATGCAATGTCGCGCGTGACGCGGCAGAGGAGGACTCAGGTGGCGCTCTCGAGCGAGCACATCACGCTGCGGCCGGTGACGAGACCCGGTCCGGACGCCTCGCGGGACGAGGTGACCGCGTTCCTCGCCGAGACCGCACGCCAGATCCGGCTCCAGGACCTCGCGCTCGTGCACTTCGCCGGAGCGGGCCACATCGGCGGTGACTTCTCGGCGACCGACATCCTCACCACGCTGTACGGGGCGGTGCTCGACGTCGCGCCCGATCGTGTCGCCGACCCCGATCGTGACCGGTTCGTCCTGAGCAAGGGCCACGTCGCCGGCATGTACTACACGACGCTCGCCGCGTTCGGCTTTCTCCCGGTCGCCGACCTCGCCACGTTCCTCGCCCCCGACTCGAAGCTCAACGGACACCCGAACCGCCTGTACGTCGCGGGAGTCGAGGCCAACACCGGTCCGCTCGGCCACGGTCTGCCGATCGCGGTTGGACTCGCGAAGAGCGCGGTGATCACGGGATCGACCCGCCGAACGTACGTGCTCACCGGCGACGGCGAGCTGCAGGAGGGTACGAACTGGGAGGCGATGATGGCCGCCTCGCAGCACCAGCTCGACCACCTGACCGTGATCGTCGACCGCAACCGGTTGCAGCAGGGCGCAACCACCGCCGACACCAACGACCTCACCCCGCTGGCCGACAAGATGAGGGCGTTCGGCCTGGCCGTGGTGGAGGTCGACGGCCACGACCACGGGGCGCTGCTCGACGCGCTCAGCGCCGATCCCGTACTGGGCAAGCCGACCGGCGTCATCGCCCACACCCACAAGGGCCACCCCATCTCGTACATGTCCGACAACGTCGCCTGGCACCACGGGGTGCCGAACGACGAGCAGTACGCGATCGCGGTCGCCGAGCTCGAGGCACTGGAGGCCGTCCGATGACCGCTCTGTACGACTGCCGCGACGCCTTCGTGGACACTCTCCTGACGCTCGCGAAAGACGACCCGCGGATCGTCGTCGTCGTCAACGACTCGGTCGGGTCGAGCAAGCTCGGCGCGTTCAAGGCCGCGTTCCCGGAGCGCCTCGTCAACGTCGGTATCGCCGAGCAGGACCAGGTCGGCGTGGCCGCGGGTCTGTCCGGCGGCGGGCTCGTCCCGTTCGTGTCCGGCGCCTCCTGCTTCCTCACCGCGAGGGCCATGGAGCAGATCAAGGTCGACCTCGCCTACTCCCGGCGCCACGTCGTGCTCTGCGCGCAGAGCCCCGGCGTCGGCTACGGCGAGCTCGGACCGACTCACCAGTCGATCGAAGACCTCGCGTGGTTGCGCGCGATCGACGGGATGACGATCGTCGTACCGGCCGATCCGGTCGAGACCGCGTCCGCGATCCGCTGGGCCGCCTCGTACGACGGGCCTTCCTTCATCCGCGTCAGCCGCAACCCTGTACCGGCCATCCACGACGGGTCGTACGAGTTCGTCCCCGGCAGGTCGGTGACCGTACGGGAGGGTGGCGACGTCACGCTCGTCGCGAACGGCACCGTCCTCTGGCGTGCGCTGGCGGCCGCGGATCTCCTGGCGGTCGACGGCGTCGAGGCGCGCGTGCTGTCGATGGCGTCGGTGAAGCCTCTCGATGTCGATGCGATCGTCGCCGCAGCCCGCGAGACAGATGCGATCGTGACCGTCGAGGAGGCGATCTCCACGGGAGGTCTGGGCGGCGCGGTGGCGGAGACCGTCGTGGCCGTGCACCCCGTCCCGATGGCCATGCTCGGCTTTCCGGGCTTCTGCGGTACGGGCTCCTCCGACTACCTCATCGAGAAGGCCGGCATGTCCCCGGCCGGCATCGCCGCCGCCGCGAGAGGTGTGGTCGCGCGCAAGCGGTGAGGCCGCTCGTCGGTCCCCTGGGTCGATGCGCTCGTCAGGCCGCGCACGGCGCTGTCTTCCCGGCCCGTGCGGCCAGCATGGCGATCTGCCAGACGATGAGTCCGGCGAGCATCGAGTAGACCGCGGCGAGGCCGATGTTGCGCGCTTCGCCGCCGGTGAACTGGGCGACGATCGCCTGGCCCATGGCGAGCTCCGCGAGCCACGTAGCGCCGAGCA